>DATJZH010000189.1:0-13805 GCA_035499215.1 Streptosporangiaceae bacterium
CGTCGTGCCGATCATCGCCAGGATAATGCCCGAGTAGATGGGGTGACGAATGCTGCCGTACGGACCGGTTCTCACGAGTTCCGGATCAACCTTCTGAGACATGGGCATTCCCCAGTTCCGGCCGAGGTACACCCTGGCCCACATAGACAGCGCCAGCCCCAGCAGGAAGACGGCCAGGCCGATGCCTTGCAGCCACGGGTCGTTCGTGACCGTATGCCCATTGAGAACTCTAAGCCGCAGCAAGAGAAGGACGATCAGAATGACACCGAGCCGGGCGCCTGCGAACCGGGTCCATCTGGTCTGGCCGGCCTTGACGCCGATGGACGCTGCGAGCCAATAGATCCAGAAGGCCAGCCAGCCTACGAAGATGACAACGTCAACGACATACATGAAGAACTCCCCAACTATGGTACGACAGTGAAGCTCCTAGCTGTTGCCGGTCCTCGAGACTAACCCGGTGACCGAACGCCTGCGGGTGCGTGAGATCGTCGACGACGAGGGGGCGGCGCCAGTGCGGATCGTGCGCCGGGGCGCGGACTCGGTGGTGACCTGGCGGCGGGCGCAGATGGTGCTGTTGTCGGCGCAGGGCATGGAGGTGGCGGGCGACCGACCGATTGCCGACTACCTTAGCCGTGTCCGGTGCGGTCCTGACACCCTGAGGCGTCCGAGGTCGTCAGGGCCCTGCTGCGCTGCGTATCGCCGATGGCGAGGGCCTGGCGGCCGGACGCAGCGATATCGTGACGCCTGGCGGGAGCTCGCCGGTTAGTACCGGCACGGGCCGTCATGAATACTGGCTCGCTCGGGTTCGTAGGCGAGCCGGTAACCCCGTTTCACCACGGTCTGGACGATGCGCGGATCGCCGAGGGCGGTCCGGAGCCTGGCCACGGCGACCTCGACGGCATGCTCGTCGCCGCCCTCGCCTGGCGTGATCCTCAGCAGATCGGAACGGGAGACAACATGACCGGGCCTGCCGATCAGTTCCCGCAGCAGGGCCATGCTCGCGCTGCTGAGCGGGACCAGCCGGTCGTCCACCACGACGGCGTGCCCGCGGACGTCCACCATGTGGCCCGCCACGGGCAGCAGCTGTCCACAGCGGACCGGAACCTGCTCGACGATCTCCCGGACCAGGGCGCCCAGCCGGCCGCGGGCGGGCTGGATCACCCGGATGTCCTCCTGCTGGAAGGGCCCGGCGGTTACCGGGCCGACGCAGGCCGGCACGACCGGCCCGCGCAGCGCGGCGCGCACGGCGCCGCCGCAGCCCAGCTCGTCGGCGGCACGCAGGAAGCTCGCCGCGGCCGGCGCGCTGGTGAACGCCACCGCGTCGAGGCCGGCGACGCTGACGGCCTGGATCAGGCGCCGCAGCGGCCCGGTGTCTTCCGGCTGCACCCAGCGATAGACGGGCACCTCGATTACGTCGGCGCCGGCGATCCGCAGAGTCTGCACGACATCGGGCAGCGGTTCGCCGTGCAACTGGACCGCGATCCTTTTCCCTTCCAGGTCGCAGGAGTCGATCAGGTGGGCCAGGACCTCGCTGGAGGACTCGGACGCCGGTGACCACGCCTCACGCAGGCCGGAGGCGCGGATCGCGCCGCGGGCCTTCGGGCCGCGCGCCAGCACGGTAGAGCGGTCGATAGCCGCGGTCAGCTTCTCGGCAACGCCCCAGGTGTCGGCGGCCTCGATCCACCCGCGGAACCCGATGCCCGTCATGGCGACGACGATGTCCAGCGGAGCGTCGAGGCAGCGTTCGGTCGCGGCGCGCAGCTCGCTGTCGTCGGCCACCGGCACGATCCTGATCGCGGGCGCGTAGACCACTTTCGCGCCACGGCGTTCCAGCGCCGCGCCGAACTCCTCGCGGCGGCCGGCCGCGGTAATGCCGATCGTGTAACCAGCCAGCGGCTCGATTCCCGCCGCATCACCGCTCACCCGGCCGCCACCTCGACCAGACCATCGCGGGTTCGCACGTCAAAGACCGGCACGGCGACCGTCTCGTCGTCGAGGCAGGTCCCGGTGCGCAGATCGAAGACCTGCTTGTGCAGCGGGGATGCGACGGTCGGGATCTGACCCCGGCTGCCCACGATTCCGCGGGAGAGCACAAACGCGCCGGTATAGGGATCCTGGTTGCCGATCGCGTGCAGCGTGCCGTCGAACATGCGGAACAGCGCCACCTGCACCCGGCCGACCAGGGCCGCGACACCCCGCTCGGGCTGCAGGTCGCAGTAGCGGCAGACCGCCGTCCACGCGCCTGCCGACGGCGCTGTGATCGACTCCGCTGCTGCGCTGGTCATCGGGCCACCTGCAGCGCCGCCCCGGCCACCCGCACCGGCGCCGGCGGCGGGGCCGGGCGGGGCTGGCCGCGCTGCGAGACGAAGGCGATGCTCGGATCCGGCGTGCCGGGGGCGTTGACGAAGGACACGAACCGGCGCAGTCGCTCGGGGTCGGCCAGTACCGCGGCCCATTCGTCTTCGTACCGCTCGACGTGCCGGGCCATCGCCGCGTCGAGTTCGCCGCCGATCCCCAGGCTGTCATTGACGATGACAGAGCGCAGGTAGTCCAGGCCGCCCTCCAGCGTCTGCAGCCAGCTGGCGGTGCGTTGCAGCCGGTCGGCGGTGCGGATGTAGAACATGATGAACCGGTCGATGGTGCGGACCAAGGTCTCGGTGTCGATGCCGGCCAGCAGCAGATCAGCATGGCGCGGCCGGAATCCGCCGTTGCCGCCGACGTAGAGGTTCCAGCCGTTCTCGGCGGCGATGACGCCGATGTCCTTGCTCTGCGCCTCGGCGCATTCGCGTGCGCAGCCTGAGACCCCAGCCTTGATCTTGTGCGGCGAGCGGATGCCCCGGTACCGCAGTTCCAGCTCGATCGCCAGCGCCACCGAGTCCTGCACGCCGTAGCGGCACCAGGTAGAGCCGACGCAGGACTTCACCGTCCGGAGGGCCTTGCCGTAGGCGTGCCCGGACTCGAACCCGGCGTCCACCAGCCGCCGCCAGATCGCCGGCAGCTGCTCGACTCTGGCGCCGAGCAGGTCAATGCGCTGCCCGCCGGTGATCTTCGTGTAGAGGCCGAAGTCGCGGGCGACCTCGCCGACGACGATGAGCTTCTCCGGGGTGACCTCGCCCCCGGCGATGCGCGGCACCACCGAGTAGGTGCCGTTGCGCTGGATGTTGGCCAGGAAGTGGTCGTTGGTGTCCTGCAGTGCCGCCTGCTCGCCGTCCAGAATGTGGCCGTGCCCGAGGCTGGCCAGGATGGAGGCGGCCACCGGCTTGCAGATGTCGCAGCCCCGGCCGCGGCCGTGCCGCTCGATCAGCTCGGTGAACGTGCCGATCCCGCTTACCCGGACGATGTCGAAAAGCTGGGCGCGGGTCTGGGCGAAGTGCTCGCACAGCGCCGGGCTCACGGCGACGCCGCTGTCGGCCAGCAACGTCTTCAGCAGCGGGACACAGGAGCCGCAGCCTGTCCCGGCCTTGGTGGCGGCCTTGATGCCGCAGACATCCGCCAGGCCACGGCTGCTGATCGCGGTGCAGATCGCGTCCTTGGTCACGGCATGGCAGGAGCAGACCTGCGCATCGCCGGGCAGCGCGCCGATGCCAGCCCCGGTGCCCGCGCCCGCTGGGGCGATCATCGTCACCGGATCGCCGGGGAGCGGGCGCCCGACCAGCGGCCGCAGTGTGGCGTATCTCGAGGCGTCGCCGACGAGTACCCCGCCGAGCAGGGTCTTCGCGTCGTCGGAGACGACAAGCTTGGCATAGCTGCGCTCAACCGGGTTGCTGAGCGTCACCTCGAGCGCGCCGTCGGCGGCGGCCAGGGCGTCGCCGAAACTGGCGACGTCGACGCCCATCAGCTTGAGCTTGGTGGAGGTGTCGGCGGCGGTGAAGCTGGCAGTGCCGCCGGTGAGCCGGTCGGCCAGCACCTCGGCCATCGCGTAGCCAGGCGCGACCAGGCCGTAGACCCGCCCGCCGATGCAGGCGCATTCACCGATGCCGTAGACGTCCGGATCGGAGGTACGGCACCCGTCGTCGACCACGACGCCTCCACGCTGACCGACGGCCAGGCCGGCATCGCGGGCAAGCTGGTCACGCGGGCGTACGCCCGCCGAGAAGACGACGATGTCGAGGCGCAGCTCGGTCCCGTCGGCCAGGGTGGCCAGCATCCGGCCGCGCTCGCCCCGGATCGAGGTGACCGACGTGCCCAGGTGCACGGGTGACATCCAGGTCCTCGATGAGCTCGCGCAGCAGGGCGCCGCCGCCTTCGTCGACTTGCAGCGGCATCAGCCGGGGAGCGAGTTCCACAACGTGCGGGGACATCCCGAGCAGGCGCAGTGCGCGAGCCGCCTCCAGACCGAGCAGCCCGCCGCCGACCACCATGCCGGTGCGCCCGCCGGGTCTGGCTGCTGCCGCATAGGCGGCCGCCGCGCGGATCGCGTCGAGGTCGTCCAGGGTGCGGTAGACGAAACACCCCGGCAGGTCCCTGCCGGGCACCGGCGGGACGAACGGGTATGAGCCGGTGGCCAGAACCAGCGCGTCGTAGCCGATGCCGCGGCCGCGGCTGGTGGTGACGGTGCGCGCGGAGCGGTCGATGGCCGTCACGGCCTCGCCCACATGCAGCGCGTAGCCGCCGGAGTCGTAGCAGCCCTCGGCGACGACATCGAGGTCGGCTGCGGCGACGCCGTCGAAGTAGGACGACAACGCCACCCGGTCGTAGGCGCGTCGTGGCTCCTCCGACAAGGCGGTAACCCGCCAGCTTCGGCCGGCGTCACGGTCGCGCAGGGCCTCCACCAGCCGCTGGCCGATCATGCCGTTGCCGACGACCACGAGGTGGCGTTGCGGGTTGCCGTGCATGCTCAGCTCCTCTGTCATGCGGTCGCGCGTGCTGTGAGCAGCTGGCCGTGGTCCGGCGGGCAGCCAGCTGCGGACTCGGCTGCGGGCTCGCCTGGCTGCGTGCCGACGGCGGCCAGCCAGGCGACGATCCCCTCGACCGCGTCGCGGCAGGTTCCGCAGCCGGTCATGGCCCGGGTGCGGGCCCCGATCTCCTCCACCCGCCGGGCCCCGTCCTGCCAGGCTGCGCAGATGCCGCCCTTGGTGACGCCATTGCACTGGCAGATGGTCGCTCGCCCGGGGAGCACGGCCGGTGACTGCGCGGCCGTCGCCGGGGCATTGCGGCGGGCCATGAGCAGGACAGCCCTATCCGCCGGCAGGGCTGCGCCACGGTCGAACAGCTGCGTGATCGTGCCGGCGGTCCGGGTGTCGCCGAGTAGAATCGCGCCGGTCAGTCGGCCGCCGCGCACGACCAGCTTCTGATAGACACCGCGGGAGTAATCCATGAAGCGGATCACCTCGACGCCGCCCGTATCGGCGTCATCCTCGGGAGCGTTACCGTCCTCGCCCGCCGCGGACTCGCCGAGACTGGCCAGCTCGATGCCCGCAGCCTTCAGGCGGGTCACGGTCAGCGAGCCCGCGTAGCTCACCGGTTCCCCCGGCCGGGTGATGACCTGCGCGGCGACCCGCGCCTGCTCCCAGGCGGGCGCAACCAGCCCGTACGTCTGGCCGCGATGGTCGGCGCACTCGCCGATCGCGAAGATGACTGGATCGGTGCTGCTGCGCAGCCCGTCGTCCACGACGACTCCGGCGGCGACGGCCAGGCCAGCCTGCCGGGCCAGTCCCGCCCGGGGGCGGGCGCCGCAGCACAGCACAAGCAGATCAGCGTCCAGCGCACTGCCGTCGGTCAGCACGACGCCGCGCACCCGGTGCTCCCCGCGAGCTGCCCGCACCCCCGCGCCCGGGCGCACTTGCACCCCGAGGGAACGTGCGGTGCGGCTGAGCACGCGGGACGCGTCGGTGTCGAGCTGGCGTTCCATCAGCCGGGCGCCGCGCTGGACCAGGGTCACCGGCAGGCCACGTCCGGCCAGGCCACAGGCCGTTTCCAGGCCCAGCACCCCCGCGCCGACCACCACCGCGTGCTCGGCGTTCGCGGCGAGCCGGTCAATGGCAACGCAATCCGCGAGCGTGCGAAAGGCCACCGCACCCGGCAGCAGCTGCCCATCGCCGCGGACCAGGCCATCGACCGGCGGCAGCACCGCGATGCTGCCGGTCGCCAGCACGAGAATGTCATAAGGCAGCGCGGGGCCGTCATCGAGATGCACACGTCGGGCGATGCGGTCAATCCGGACCACCGTTGTGCCGGTGCGCAGCGTCACCCCCTGCTCTGCGTACCACTGCTCGCTGGCCAGCTCGATGCTGCCCGCGCCGGTGACACCCGCGAGCACGTTCGGCAGCTGCATCCGGTTGTAGGCCCCGCCGGGCTCCTCGCCGATTACGGTGATCGCCAGCCGCCGGGCGGAGTCCCGCGCCAGCACCTCCTGCACGAAGCGGCAGCCCGCCATCCCGTTGCCGACAACCACGAGCCGCTGCGGGTGAGAGCCCGGCGTCATGCGATCGCCTCCAGCCGCACAGCGCAGACCTTGAACTCCGGCATCTTCGAGACCGGGTCCAGGGCCGGATTCGTGACCAGGTTCGCCGACGAGGAGCCGCCCCAGTGGAACGGCATGAACACCGTGTCCGGCCGGATCGTCTCGGTGATGCGCACCAGGCCCTCGGCGGCACCGCGGCGGCTCACGACGCGGATCCGGCCGCCCTCCCGCAGTTGATGGGCCTCCGCGAGGTCGGGATGCACCTCGACCATCGGCTCCGGATGCGCCTCGCGCAGCACCCGAACGCGCCGGGTCTGCGCGCCGGACTGGTAATGCTGCAGCACACGGCCGGTCGTGAGATATACCGGATACTCGGCGTCGAGGTCCTCCGCGACCGGGCGGTGCTCCACGGGCACGAAACGCGCCCGCCCGTCCGGTGTCGCGAATCCGCTCAGGAACATCCTCGGCGTACCCGGATGGTCCGCCGCAGGGCATGGCCAGAAGACGCCATCCTCGGCAGCGATACGTTCATAGCTGATCCCTGCGTAGTCGGCCGGGCCGCCCGCGCTCGCGCGACGCAGTTCCCCGAACACCGCCTCGGGCTCGGCGTCCCACCGGCCCGGCGCGTCCAGCCGGCCGGCTAACGCGGCGATCACCTCCAGATCGGTCCGCACACCCGGCGGGGGAGCCGCCGCCCGCTGCCGCAGCAGCACCCGGCCTTCCAGGTTGGTCATCGTGCCGGACTCCTCGGCCCATTGCGCCGCCGGCAGCACCACATCAGCGACCGCGGCGGTCTCGGACAGCACCAGGTCACACACCGCGAGAAAGTCCAGTGAGCCCAGCCTGCGCCCGATCCGGCCGGACGACGGCGCCGACACCGCGACATTGCTCCCCATCACCAGCAGCACCCGTGGGCCGCCGGCCGCCCCGAGCGCATCCAGCAGCTCGAACGCCGACCGTCCCGGCCCCGGAATCCGCGCCGGGTCCACGCCCCAAACCGCCGCGACATGCTCGCGGGCCGCCGGATCATCGATGCGACGGTAGCCGGGCAGCTGATCAGCCTTCTGCCCGTGCTCGCGCCCGCCCTGCCCATTGCCCTGACCAGTCAGGCAGCCGTACCCGCTGCCCGCGGTGCCCGGCAGCCCCAGCGCCAGAGCCAGGTTGATGAACGCCGAGACCGTGTCGACGCCCTTGCTATGCTGCTCCGCACCTCGCGCGGTGAGCAGCATCGCCCGCTCGGCCCCCGCCAGCAGCCTGACCGCGGCGCGCTGCCCGGCGACCGTCACCCCGGTGATCCGCTCCACCCGCTCCGGCCAGTACGCAGCCGCCACCCGCCGCACCTCGCCAAATCCCGACGTCCGCTCAGCGATGTACGGCCCGTCGACGTGACCTTCGGCGATGGCGATGTGCAGCAACCCGTTCGCCAGCGCCAGGTCAGTCCCCGGCGTGACCTGGAGATGCAAAGTGGCGCGCCGGGCCGTCGGCGTCTCCCGCGGATCGACCACGATCAGCGCACCGCCGCGGTCCTGCTGATCGGACAGCCACCGCGTGAACGGCGGCATCGTCTCAGCCGCATTGCTGCCCACCAGCAGGATGGCGCCGGCCGCGGCGAGATCTGGCAGCGGGAAAGGCAGCCCGCGGTCGATGCCGAAGGCCCGCGCGCCGGCCGCTGCCGCCGAGGACATGCAGAACCGACCGTTGTAGTCGACGTTCGACGTGCGCAGCGCCACCCGGGCGAACTTGCCCAGCCAATACGCCTTCTCGTTGGTCAGGCCGCCACCCCCGAAGACCGCGACGCTGTCGGGCCCGTGCGCCGACTGGGCGCGGCGGATCTCAGCCACTACCCGAGCCAGCGCCTCACCCCAGCTGGCAGGCTCCAGCGGGGCACCGCGGTGGGCCCGGACCATCGGCGCCGTCAACCGGTCGGGGGAAGCGAGCAGCTCCGCCGACGTCCACCCCTTCTGGCACAGACCTCCCCGATTCGTCGGGAAATCCCGGGTCCCTACCTCCAGGTGCCCCTCGGTCCCGCGCAGCGACATGCCGCACTGCAATGCGCAGTACGGACAGTGCGTCAAAACCCCGGCCGAAGGCATCCTTAAAAAATGCACGGTCCCGATTATCCGGAGACTTCATGCGCGTTACATTCGCGAAACGACTGCCTCTCCCGCGCGCGGCGAGCCCGGTGCGGTCGCGCCGCCGTGGCGCCCGCCGCCCGGGTGGGTCCGCGGCGCCACTCGGCGAGGTTGATCTCCGGTGGCCGGGTCACAGCCTGAACCGGTGCGAGCTGGCCGAGGGCACGGCGCGGGGAACACGGCGTCGAAGGAGCAGTGCGGGATCGAGCCCGGCATCAGTAAGGACTGCCACACGGTGGTGGCGGCGATCAGGTGGGCGAACCTGGCGAGGGGTCGTCACGGCAGGAGGTCCGGTGGCGGCTGCACCTCGCGGTGGAGCATCTTGCCGGTGGGCCCTCGGGCCGGGTTCGCACGAGCCGGACATGGCGCGGGTGCTGCATGCCGCCAGCCGTTCCCGGGCGAACGCGCGCGGTTCGGCTGGCGTGACGGTCGCCCCGGCCCCAAGATGTTCGATTTGCGAGGCTTGGCAAGGAAATTCACCCGCGGTATTCCTGGCGGTGAACTTTGGTTTCCCCTGGCGCCATATCCGGCTACCTAACCTCGGGTCATGAGCGAGCTCGCGGCGCCCTTACCGGCATCTGGCGGCCTGACGGCGCTGGATGACGGCAAGGTCAGCAGGTTCCAGGTTAAGATCATGTTCGTTTCCGGCATGGGCTTCTTCACCGACGCTTACGACCTGTTCGTGATCGGCATCGTGGTCGCGCTGGTCAAGCCGGAGTGGCACCTGTCCACGACCCAGGTGTCGCTGATCAACTCCGTCACGCTGGCCGCCTCGGCGGTCGGCGCGCTGGTCTTCGGCCGGATCGCCGACATCCTGGGGCGCAAGCGCATCTACGGCTACGAGGTGCTGATCCTGGCCGTCGGGGCGCTGGCGTCCGCGTTCTCGCCGGGTTTCGTCTTCCTGCTGGTCTGCCGGGCGGTCCTGGGCATCGGCATCGGGGGTGACTACCCGGTGTCAGCGACGATCATGAGCGAGTACTCCGGCAGGCGGTCGCGGGGGCGGATGGTCGGCCTGGTGTTCGCGATGCAGGGAGCAGGCCTGATCGTCGGCCCGCTGATCGCCTCGGCGCTGCTGGGCTCGGGCATCTCGGACGACTATGTGTGGCGGATCCTGCTGGCTCTTGGCGCGATCCCCGGGCTGGCGGTGTTCTACCTGCGGCGGCAGATCCACGAGACCCCCCGGTTCGCGATGGCCGGCGGCGCGGCCGACGAGGCGGAGACCGCGATCGCGGCCGCGACGGGCTCGGCCGCGGCCGGCGGCGCCATCGGCGAGTCGAAGGCGAGGACCGCGCAGGGCGCGCTGGAGGGCTTCAAGGTGATCGCCCGGAGCCGGCGGATGCTGCTGTGGATCATCGGCACCGCGGGTGCCTGGGCGCTGCTGGACTTCTGCTACTACGGCAACACCATCTCCTCCCCGGAGATCCTCAAGCTGATCAACCCGCACGGCACCATACTCGATAACACGCTGGTCCAGCTGGCGATCTTCGCGGTGTTCGCGCTGCCCGGCTACGCGGTGGCGATCCTGCTGCTGGACAAGACCGGGCGCAAGGCAATCCAGATCCTCGGCTTCGCCATGATGGCGCTGTGCTTCCTGCTCATCGGCCTGATCCCGGACGCCACCGTGTACGTGGTGCCGTTCGTCCTGCTGTACGGGGTCAGCTACTTCTTCACCGAGTTCGGGCCGAACACCACGACGTTCATCTACCCCGCGGAGATTTTCCCGACGGAGGTGCGCACCACCGGGCACGGCATCTCGGCCGCGGCGGGCAAGATGGGCGCGTTCGCGGGCGCCTACCTGTTCCCGGTGATGCTCGCGGCGTCCATGGGCCTGCGCGGGGCGATGATAATCTCCGGCATTGTCGCGGCCATCGGGCTGCTGCTGACCGCGGCCGTGCTGCCCGAGCCGAAGGGCAAGAGCCTGGAGCAGCTGGAAGAAGAGGCCCTCGCCCCCGAGCTGCGGCTGGAGCCAGCATGACCTACCGCATCGTGGTCGGAGTCGACGGCTCGCCGCACGGGAATGCCGCGCTGCGCTGGGCGCTGGCGGCAGCCGAAGCCCACGGCGGGCAGGTGACCGCCGTGTTCTGCTGGCAGATGCCGTTCGTCTCCAATCCCGGCGCGTTCGACCGCGCGGAGCTGGAGACCGCGGGCAAGGCATTCCTCGTCGAGACGGTCGCCTCGGTCGCCCCCTCACCCCGGGTCCCGGTCCTGACCGTGGTGGCCGAGGGCGACCCGGCCGAGTCCCTGGTCGCCGCGTCCGAGCACGCCGACCTGCTGGCGGTCGGCACCCGCGGCCGGTCCCCGTTCGCCGGGCTGGTGCTCGGGTCGGTCAGCCAGCGCTGCGCCGCGGCCGCCGCATGCCCCGTCGTCCTGGTCAAGCTGCCCCGCGACAAAATCGCCCGCACCGCCGCGGGGCAGCAACCGAAACGGCCGCCCGGCGCCGGATAACAGCCGTCACCACTGGCACGGGATCGTGCGGACCGAGAGCCTGCGGGACCTGGTCACGACAATTCTGGAGACGAACCTGACCATCCAGGGCAACCGGATGACGTCATCACCAAGAAGGTGACGAGATGGGGGCGATCATCGCGGTCCCCACGTTGATCACGCGCGCGGTTGGGGCACCCGCGCCGGATGCCGCACCGCCTCGCCGGCCAGGCCTTCAGAGTTCGGACCCTGGCCCGAGCGGGCGGGCAGCCAGACGAGGACCAACAGGCAGCCGGCGATGGCGACCACGGCGCCGGTGAGCAGGCCGAGGTCCATGCCGTTGACGAACGCGGTTCTGGCCAGGAGGGCTAGCAGTTGCCCGGCAGCTCCCCCGGCCCGGGCGGCCACGGCGAGCGCGCCGCCGAGCGAGCTGTGGATGGCGGTCATGGCCGTGTGCGAGAGGTGCTGACCGGCCAGGGCGGCGGTCATCGTGTCCTGGTAGCGGGTGGCCAGCAGGCTGCCGACGACCGCTACGCCGAGCGCGCCGCCGAGTTGGATGGCCGTGGTGTTGGTGGCGGACGCCACGCCGCTGTCGCTCTCGGGGACCGAGCCGATAACGGAGCCGGTGGCCGTCGGGATGGCGAGCCCGGCGCCGGCGCCGAGCAGGACCATGCCCGCGACCGTGCCGGCGAACGTGGTGGTGACGGTCGCGCCGGAAATCTGCCACAGCCCGGCGGCGATCAGCGCCAGCCCGGCCGCCATCGTGAGCTTGGTCCCGATGGTCCGCACCAGCAGGGCGGACGCCGGCGCGATGACGACCACGGCGGCCGCGGCCGGCAGCACACGGATGCCGGCCTGCGGCGGCGTGTAACCGAGGAGGAACTGCATGAACTGGGTGAGCACGAACAGCGCCCCGTACAGCCCGAAGGTCACCGCGGCGACCGCCGGGATCGCAGCCGAGAATGACCGCTGGCGGAAGAAGGCCAGGTTGAGCATCGGGTGCGTGGTGATCCTTTCCCAAGCCGCGAAGACGGCCAGGACCGCCAGGCCACCCGCACCCGCGGCGACCACCAGCGGCGACGACCAGCCGCGGGCGGGTGCCTCGATGATCGACCACAGGATCATGCCGATCCCGGCGACGGACAGGATGGCGCCGGCCAGGTCGGGGGCTTTGGCACTCGCGCTCTTGGAGTCCGGCACCAGCCAGACGGCGGCCAGCAGGCCGGCCGCGGCGATGGGCACGTTGATGAGGAATACCGAGCCCCACCAGAAGCGGGCCAGCAGCAGGCCGCCGATGATCGGGCCGAGGGCGACACCGACGCCGCTGGTACCTGCCCACACGGCGATCGCGCGCTGGCGTTCGGCTGGGTTGGCGAACATGTTGCTGATGATGGACAGCGTCGAGGGGATCATCAGCGCCCCCCCGACGCCCATGCTCGCCCGGGCGGCGATAAGG
This sequence comes from Streptosporangiaceae bacterium, assembly GCA_035499215.1. Lineage (GTDB taxonomy): Bacteria > Actinomycetota > Actinomycetes > Streptosporangiales > Streptosporangiaceae > DATJZH01. Next base: position 12,416 of record DATJZH010000189.1, read on the forward strand.
GTGTCGACGTCGCCGGAGAAGGCGGCCCAGGCCGATCCCGCGGCGAAGACCGCTAGGCCGGCCAGGAACGTCCTCTTGCGGCCGATCCGGTCCGCCAAGCTGCCCGCGGCCAGCAGCAGGCCGGCGAACACGATGATGTAGGCGTCCACGATCCACTGCAGGTCGCTGGACGTGGCGTTCAGGTCGCGGACCAGGGTGGGGAGGGCGACGTTCAGGACTGTGTTGTCCAGGTTCGCGATCAGCACCGTCACGCACAGGACCGCGAGGGCTAGCCAGCGTGTCCTGGCCGGCAGGTCAGCAGGCGGGCTCGAAGTGGCGCGGCGGGGGCGGGTGACGCGCGGCGCTGGCGGGTTCTGGGACATCTTCTGCTCCGTGCTCCCTTGTGCTTGCGCTCTGGTTGCAGCGTATAGCGAATTTGCATCCGAACGCAAGATTGCTGTGGAATGTATACTTGCGGTATGGGACACACCGGATTGCCGGAGCACTCGGGGGTGCGAGAGCAGGCGGGCCTGCGGGAACGGAACAAGGCGCGGCGGCGGGCGGCGATCATCCGGGCGGCGCTCGAGCTGTTCACCGAGCGGGGCTACGACGCCACCACGATCGCCGACATCGCGGCGGCGGCGGACGTCGCGCCACGCACGGTGGCTATGTACTTCCCGTCCAAGCAGGACATCGCCATGTCCAGGTTCAGCCAGTCGGTGGACGAGCTGACCAGCGCGCTACGCAGCAAGGAGCCCGGGGAGAGCGGGACCGCGATCCTGGACCGGTGGCTGCGGGCACGCGGCCCGGCGGCCGAACAGGACCTCAAGGAGCTGTCCGCGCGCATGTTCGCGGCCAACCCGGAGCTGAACGCGCTCCGGACGGCCCGGATGGCCACGGCAATCGCCGAGGGCGCCGAGATCATCGCCCGGGAAACCGGCGCCGCGCCTGGTGACGCAGGGCCGCGGATCGCGGCCGTCGCGGCCGCGGCCATCGTGATCGAACTCAGCGACATCCCGCCCGGCGACCGCCGCGACCAGGCCATCGTCACCGCCGTGCGTTACCTCGATGCCGGCCTCGCGACCCTGCGGCCCGCGAGCGGCTAATGCCGCGACCCTCGGCCCTGGCACCGCAGCAGCCCGCGACCAGGAATCATCAAACGGCGCCGGCGCACTTGTCCAGCGGTCCGCTGCTCACCAGCCAGACCGGCGCACCGGCGCGATCCTGCAGCTGGCTGAGTACCTGGCGGGGGAGTGAGACAGGTCATGCGTGCCATGCCGGCCCCGTTCCGGTAAGACCAGGAGAACACGGCCCGCACCGCGGTGCGCGGATCCCCGCCGACCTCCAGCACGTCCAGGCGCCGCTGCTGATCAGCCAGCTCACCGGCCAGATCGGCGAGGGGCGCGGCCGG
>DATJZH010000190.1:0-28766 GCA_035499215.1 Streptosporangiaceae bacterium
GCAAGGACCGCGGGACGTGGCCCAGCTTGGTTAAGGCGCCTGACTGGGGGTCAGGAGAACAGCGGTTCAAATCCGCTCGTCCCGACTGAATGGAAAGCTGCCGGATGCTGCGGCGACCATTTTGTCACAGGCAGCGCGTAGCCTTCTCCGGTGGCAGAGAACTCTTTTGAGAAGCGTACCTGGTCTGACTCTCAGTTAGCTTCCGCGGTAGCGGCGTCGCATTCTTGGCGCGGTGTGATGCGCGAACTCGGCTTATGCGCGACCTCCGCCGGGGCCATTCGTTTCGTCAAGCGTCATGTCACCCGTCTCGGCCTCGATACCTCGCACTTCACTGGTCAGCGGCGCTGGTCGGACGCCCAGCTCAAACGGGCTGCCGCTGCGGCCGTGTGCTGGGGCGAGCTGATCGCGGCGTTAGGGCTGGCACCGGGTCACGCAGACAGCCGCCATTGTGGTCTAGGCCCATGCGGCGCGCCCGGGCCTCGACATGAGCCGACTGCAGGAACCCGAGGCAGCCGAGGTCAATCCTCCAGGCACCCTACGACCCGGACGCGTTGGACTTCTTCTTCATACTGGACGGCGACCTCACCATGTATCTCATCCCAGTCGGGTAATTGCCGGACGCGCGGGAATCCTGCTGAGAAACTATTCTCAGTACATCGTGGGCAATGTCGGCTTCCTCATGAAATGCTCGGCCCTTACCGCCTGAGCAAAGTCTGCCTGCGGCACGGTCACCGCCCATGTGCTGGCCGCTCATTGCTGCGAATCGGATCCCGATGATATCCGGGGAGCGGCGGGCTGCGCGCACTGCGCGCTTGACACACCCATACCCTGGCGGGGACAGGGCACTTGTCTCGGTCGCTGATCGTTAGCACTCGCGGATGTGCACGGCCAGAGTCCTGGCGGGTGCGAGCCCGCCGCCAGAGCGCTACTCCCGAAACGGCGGACGCAGGAAGTGCTGGAACCAGGAGGCGTGGACGCCGGGAAGTCCGGCCGGACCATTCCGCTGCGTGCCTTCCCGCCGTCGCGGCCGCCGCCCGTGCCGCCGGGCCGCGGCAGTTCGCCGGCAAGACGACCCGGCGGCCGCTGGCGCAGGATCCTGCCAGCCGCCGTGAGCCTCGTGCTGATGCTCATCCTGCTCGGCGGTGCCGCGCTTGGCGGCCTGCTGCTTCTCACGCCCTCGGTCGGAAATGCGCGCGCCCTGGTCCGTGCCCAGGATCGCGCACATCACGCCGCGGACCCGGGCCCGCGGGTCCCGCACCGGTTCGCCGCCGCGCTGGAGGCCACCGAGGATCACCGGTTCACCGAGGAGCCGGGCGTGGACCCGTTCGCGATCGGCCGGGTCATGGTGGCCCGGCTGGCGGGTCACGGCGACCAGGGTGGTGCGACGCTCTACCAGCAGCTCGCCAAGGTGCTCTACACCCGGGGCCGCTCGGGCGCGGCCGTCGAGCTGGAGCAGGCGGCGCTGGCGGTCAAGCTGAAATTCAGCTACCCCGCGCAGCAGATCCTGCGGATGTACGCCGACGTGGTCTATTTCGGGCACGGCTTCTACGGCCTCAAGGACGCCAGCTGCGGTTACTTCGGCACCACCCCGGCTGGCCTGTCCTGGCCCCAGGCGGCGCTGATGGCCGGCCTGGTGCAGGGCCCGTCGGCTGACGACCCGCTGGCCAACCCGGCGAAGGCGCGGGTCCGCGAGGAGCACGTGCTCGGCAGGCTGGTCGCCACCGGCGCGCTGACGCAGGCCAGGGCCGCCGCCGCGCTCCGGGTCCCGGTCTCGGGCCTCGTCGCGAACGCGGGCCAGGGCTGCCGGGCCTGAGCCATGCCCGGCGCCAGCCCGGGGCCGCGCCAGCCCCGGCCGCGCAGCAGGGCAGGCCGGGCTAGCGAGGCTCGTCGGGCACGCCTGCGAGCGCCCCGCCGGGCGCACCGGGCCCGCTGGTGCGGGCATGCCTGGGCCCGGTCCAGCGCCGCGGCCCGGCCGGGCTCCGGGCCGGCGGGACCGCGGCGGGCGGACGGACATCGAGTCCGTCCGGCAGCCGCCCGGCCGACAATGATGATGATGACGGTGCCTGCCACACCCACCTGCGATAGGACCAGAACCGGAAGATCGTCCCGAGCCCGATGCCCAGGAAATTCGCGACCGTATACCAGAACCTGCCGGACATGCCCAGGATGTCCTGGACGAACCCGATGCAGGCGTACTGAATAAGCAGCCCGACACCGTTGAGCGCGAAGAACAACACGGTCTCGGGCCCGGTCCCGCGGCGCTCGCGGCGGCGGAACGTCCAGTGCCGGTTGCCGACGAAGGTCGCGACTGTGGCGGCGACTGTCGCGATGGTGACCGAGGCGTACTTCCCGAGGCCCACGTCATACCGCAGTATGTCGGCGCCGACGAGGACGATGACGACACCGGCCAGCCCGACGACGCCGAACTTCGCGCCCTCGTGTATCAGATGCCGGAACCGCGGGTGCAGCCCGCCGGGCGCGCTCACCTGACCGGACCTCCAGGCTCCGCCGGCTCAGTCAGCATTCATTCTTAACGGGACCGCCCGACCTCATCCTCGAGTGCCCCGCCGGTCTGGCCGAGCGCCGAAGCCGCTGGCGGTGCCGTGGGCGGATCCGGTACCTCCTGACCGCCCAGCACGGCGACGGCCGGCGGTTCCTGCGGGGCGGTCCACACCCATTTGCGGTAGGACCAGAACCTGAACAGCGTGCCGAGCACGATGCCGATGATCAGCGCGATGTTCGCGGGCAGCTTGCCGGTCTGGCCGAGCACGTGAACGGTGAATCCCAGGCAGGCCAGCTGGATGCACAGCCCGATCACCGCGAGCAGGAAGAACAGGGCGGTCTCGCGGCCCATGCCCGTGCGCTCACGGTGCCGGAAAGTCCAGTAGCGGCTGCCCACGAAGGTCGCGGCGATGGCGGTCACGGTGGCGATGACGTTCGCCTCGAGCCAGCCCATGCCGGTCGCAGAACGCAGCAGGTTGGTCCCGCCGTCCGTGATCACGAACCCGACCGCCCCGACGACGCCGAACTTGGCGCCCTCGTGAATCAGCAGCCGGTACCGAAGGTACATCTCACGGACCATGCTCACCTGGGCGACCCTCCTTCTCGCTGGTGTTCGGATCCCTGCCGCCGCTTCGGCGTCCCCGCCGCCCCGGCAGGGCCCGGGGCGATGCCAGCGAGGGTACCGCCAGCGGCTCGCCCGAGGGCCGGGCCCGGTCAACTCGCCCGCGGCGTGTCTGGCGACCAGCTGCCTGCGGGCCGAATATCCATTCGGCAGCGTCCTAGGAGCCAGGTAGTGTCGCGGGCGTGTCCGATGCCGACATCCTGATCCGCGCCCGTGGCCTGACGAAGAAGTTCGGCGACTTCACCGCGGTGGACGGGATCGGCTTCGAACTGCGCCGAGGTGAGGCATTCGGCTTCCTCGGGCCCAATGGTGCGGGCAAGTCGTCGACGATGCGCATGATCGGGTGCGTCTCACCGCCGACCGGCGGAGAGCTCTCCATCCTCGGTATGGACCCGGTGGCAGACGGGCCCGCCATCAGGTCAAGGCTCGGCGTGGTCCCGCAGGAGGACACGCTCGACGTTGAGCTTACCGTTCAGGAGAACCTGCTCGTCTACGGGCGCTACTTTGGCCTGCCCAGGAGCGTCATCGCGGCCAGGACGAGCTGGCTGCTGGATTTCGTGCAGCTCACGGACCGGACGAATGACCAGGTAGAGCCGCTTTCCGGCGGGATGAGGCGGCGCCTGACCATTGCCCGTTCGCTGATCAACGAGCCGGAGGTGCTGCTGCTGGACGAGCCCACCACCGGTCTGGACCCGCAGGCCAGGCACGTCGTCTGGGATCGGCTGTTCCGGCTCAAGCAGCAGGGCGTGACCCTCGTCCTCACCACGCACTACATGGACGAGGCCGAGCAGCTCTGCGACCGGCTCGTCGTGATGGACCGCGCCAAGGTCGCCGCGGAAGGGTCGCCGCGCGAGCTGATCGCCACGTACTCCACTCCGGAAGTGCTGGAGCTCCGCTTCCGGCCGTCCGAGCATGACCAGGCAGCGGAGAAGCTCGCCGACGTGCCTGCCGGCCGCAGGGAGGTGCTGGCCGACCGGATCCTGCTCTATGTCCCGGACGGGGATGTCGCGCTGGCCGCCGTCCGCGGCATCGGCCTGGAGCCGCTCACCTCGCTGGTGCGCCGCAGCACGCTGGAGGATGTGTTCCTGCGGCTGACCGGCAGGCGGCTGGAGGACTGATGATCCAGCCGGTGCCGATCGGGCGGCAGTCCCCCGATCCTGCGGCCGGCCCGGCCGGCCCGTGGTCGATGGCGGTGCGCGAGTTTCGCTTCTGGCTCGTCAACTACCGGCGCACCTGGCGCGGCTCGATCTACTCCAGTGTCCTGAACCCGGTGCTTTACCTGGGAGCGATGGGCCTGGGCCTGGGCACGCTGGTGGACGCGCACGGGACGGCCGGCCTCGGCGGCGTGAGCTACCTGGCGTTCCTGGCACCCGGGCTGCTCGCGGCAACCGCCATGCAGACGGCCATGGGCGAGTCGACCTATCCGGTCCTGGCATCGGTGAAGTGGCTGAAGACCTATCAGGCCGCGGCCGCGACCCCGCTGCGGCCAGCCGACCTGTTCCACGGGCACCTGATGTTCACCAGCATGCGGCTGGCGATGAACTGCACCATATTCCTGGTGGTCATGACCGCGTTCGGCGCTGTGCGCTCAGCCTGGGCGCTGGCCACCATCCCGGCCGGGATCCTGACCGGCCTGGCTTTCGCCGCGCCGATCGAGGCGTACGCGGTGACCAGGTCTAAAGATCAGGGTTTCGCGATGCTGTTCCGGTTCGGGATGATTCCGCTGTTCCTGTTTTCCGGCACGTTCTTCCCCGTCACCCAGCTGCCGGCCTGGATCCGCCCGGTCGCCTACGCCACCCCGCTGTGGAACGGCGTGGCGCTGTGCAGGTCGTTCAGCCTGGGCACCGTCAGCCCGGCCGGCGCGCTGCTGCATATCGGATACCTGGCAGCCTTCGCCGCGATCGGCCTCGCGGTCGGAGATCGCACTTACCGGCGGCGGCTTTATGTCTGAGCGCGCGCGGTGACCGCGCCGGCGCTGCGGCGGCTGCCGCTGCGGATCCTTCCGGCGCCGATGCTGCTGGGCCGGCGCGGCGGTCTCGGCGGCCGCGCCGGCGCGCACCTGATCGAGCGGCACGCCCGCGCGTACCGGCATTCCTGGGTCATCCTGGCCTCCGGCGTGTTCGAGCCGCTGTTCTACCTGCTGTCGATCGGAGTGGGCCTCGGCGCGCTCGTCGGCAACGTCGCCGGCCCCGGCGGACAGCCGGTCGGCTACACCAGCTTCGTGGCGCCGGCGCTGCTGGCGACGTCCTCGATGAACGGCGCGGTCTTCGACTCCACCTTCAACGTGTTCTTCCGGCTGAAGTACGCCAAGCTCTATGACTGCGCGCTGGCCACGCCGATGCGGCCGGGTGATGTGGCGCTGGGCGAGGTCGGCTGGGCGCTGATCCGCGGCGGGCTGTACGCCTGCGCGTTCCTGGCCGTCATGCTCGCGATGGGCCTGGTCCACTCGGCCTGGGCGGTCGCGGCGCTGCCGGCCGCGCTGCTGATCGGCTTTGCCTTTGCCGGCGCGGGGATGGCCGCGACCACGTTCATGACCAGCTGGCAGCACTTTGAGTTCGTCACCCTGGCCACCCTGCCGATGTTCTTGTTTTCCACCACTTTCTACCCGCTGAGCGTCTACCCCCGGCCGCTCCAGATCGTGGTCGAGTGCACGCCCCTGTTCCAGGGCGTGACCCTGCTGCGCGCCCTGACCCTGGGCGACGTGACGCCGGGCGCGGCATGGAACGTCGTGTACCTGGCCGTCATGGGCGTGGGCGGCCTTGCCCTGGCGGGACGCAGGCTGGGCTGGCTGCTGCTGAAGTAGCCGGACCGGCCGGTTGCTGCTGGAGTAGAAACGGCAGCGGGCCCCGGCTGACAGCGGGCCCCGGCTGACAGCAAGGGAGAGAGATCGTGCGGGTACTGTTCATCGAGCACGACCACTGTTCCCCGACGGGCCTGGTGGGGGAGCGCTTCAGCCAGCGCGGGTGCGACGTCACGGAGTTCCTCGTCGTGCCGGAAAGCCGCCACCACGATCCGGGCGTCCAGGTCACCTTTCCCGACCCGGCAGCGTTTGACGTCATCGTGCCCATGGGCGCGGTCTGGTCGGTGTACGACCAGGCGCTGATCGGCAGCTGGCTGCTACCTGAGCTGGATCTGCTGCGCGCGGCCTGCCGCCGGGGGATCCCGGTTCTCGGGATCTGTTTTGGCGGCCAGGCTCTTGCGATGGCGCTCGGCGGTCACGTCATGGCCGCGAGCCAGCCGGAGATCGGCTGGCAAGAGATCGAGACCGTCGCAGCGGCGCTGGTTGATCCGGGCCCGTGGTTTGAGTATCACTACGACAGCTGGAGCCCGCCGGCCGCTGCCCGGACCCTGGCGCGCACGGCAGCGGCGCCGCAGGCGTTCACGGCGGCCAACTCACTGGCCGTGCAGTTCCATCCCGAGGTAACGCCGGCCGTGCTGCGATGCTGGCTCGACAACGGAGCCGAGGCCGACCTGGCCAGATCCGGTATCAGCCCGGCGGAGCTGCTCGCCCGGACCAGGGACGAGCAAGCCGGCGCCGCGGTCCGCGCGCGCCGGCTGGTCGACGTGTTCCTTGATGTCATCGCCACTGCCCGGCCGGCGGTGCCCGGCGCATCCGGCCTGCCCGGCTGACCGGCCGGCAAGCTGATCCCCTGCCGGTGCGATCACATCCGGGCGAGCCGTTCGATCCGGCGGTGCAGTTCCGGCACGAAACTGTGCTCCTCGGGCTTCATCAGCACGCTGCGCAGGATCCGCGACCCGTCCTGGTCCGCTTCGACGTCCGGATGGCGGCGGGCGAACGCGCCGGCGGGAACCCGCAGCGTGCTGACGAAGACCGGGTCCGCCTGGTCAGCCATCCCGGCCGCCAGCATCCGGGTGCAAGCCCGGTCAATGGCCGAGAGCCTGGGCGTATCGATGGCCGGGAAGTAGCCGACGATGTCGAGCTCAGGGCGCTGGTACAGCTGCAGGCTGGCCGAGCCCGTGATCAGTTCCGCCCAGTCCAGCGCGGCACGGCGGCATGCCGCCAGCACCTGGCCGAGGCCAGCCTGATCGGGCGGCAGCAGCCGGAAGGTCAGCCAGAGCGCGGCCGCCGCGGCCCCGGCCCGTGAGCACTCGAGGCTGATCTCGCCGAGGTGCAGCTCGTCGGAAGTGAAATAGGTGTAGGGCGATTCATGCAGATAGAAGCGTCCCACGGACGGATCGCGGAACAGGACGGCGCCGCATCCGTACGGCTGCAGGCCGTGCTTGTGCGGGTCGACGACCACCGAGTCGCACTCGGCGATTGCCTGCCACGGCGCCGGATCGAGACCGGCATCGCCGGCTAGCCCGGCCAGCAGGGCAAAGAAGCCGCCGTAGGCAGCGTCCACATGCACCCGGACGTCGTGCCGGCGGGCCGCGGCGAGTATCTCGTGCACGGGGTCGATGGCGCCCAGGCCCGTGGTGCCGGCCGTCGCCACGACGGTTCCGATCCGCCCGGCCGCCAGCACCGCGTCGAGCGCGCCGACGTCCATCCGGCCTGCTGCATCGACGCCGACCTGGGCTGCCTCGACTCCAAGCACCCTGCACATCCGGCTGTGCGTGTAATGCGCCTCGGTGCTGACGGCCACGCCCCTGCCGGGATGCAGCTCGCGCGCGACGTAAAGCGCCTCCAGGTTGGCGATTGTGCCACTCGTGGTCAGGTGACCCAGGTGGGTGGCGAGGCCGAACATCTGCGCTAGCTGCCCGATGACCTCCTTCTCCATCCGCGCCGTGGCCGGGCCACCGTCGAGCGCGTGGTTGTTCGGGTTGACGAGCATGGCCGTGAGGTAGCCGATCACGGCCGCCGGATGCGGTGGCTTGAGCATCTGGCCGGCGTAGCACGGATGGAAAAACGGGTAGTTCTCCCGCAGCCGGCCGGTGAACTCGCCGAACGCGGCGGCGAACTGCTCGTCGCTGATGTGCAGCGCCGGGTCTGGCTCGAACCGCGCGAAGGTTGCCTCCCAGTTCCTGATCGCGTCCACGCCGCTGCTCAGCCAGCGCCGCAGGTCCATAGCCGTCCCCCCGAGGGTCCTAATCGCCGGCGGCCGACTCTGGCGCGCTGCCGGGGGCATGGACACGAACAGGGCCCAGTACCGTCTCGGCCAGCACCATGCGAAGACCGTTGCATGCTGGCCATGGTGGCCAGCAGGTAGTTAGGTAGTATTGTCCGGAGTGCGAGGAGGCGCAGATGGATTTCGAGTTCGACGCTCGCACCGAAGAACTCCGAACCCAGCTGCTGGCCTTTATGGACGACAATATTTATCCTGCGGAAAAGGTCTTCGCCGCCCAGGTAGCGGATGCCGCGGCGGCGGGCCGGACCTGGGCCCGGCCGCCGGTCATCGACGAGCTGAAGGCGCAGGCCCGCAGCCAGGGCCTGTGGAACCTGTTTCTGGCCCGCCATCCCGAAGGCGCTGGCCTGACCAGCCTGCAGTACGCGCCGCTGGCCGAGATCACCGGGCACAGTCCCGAGATCGCGCCGGAAGCGCTGAACTGCGCGGCCCCGGACACCGGCAACATGGAGCTGCTCGCTGAGTTCGGCAGCCCGGCGCAGCAGGCCCGCTGGCTGCGGCCGCTGCTGGATGGCGAGATCCGGTCGGCGTTCTGCATGACCGAGCCCGATGTTGCCTCCTCCGACGCCACGAACATCGCGACCCGGGTCGAGCGCGTCGGCGGCTCCTTCGTTATCAACGGGCGGAAGTGGTGGTCCTCTGGCGCGATGGACCCGCGCTGCGAGATCCTGATCGTGATGGGCAAGACGGCCCCGCAGGCGCAGCGGCACCGGCAGCAGTCGATGATCCTGGTGCCGCGGCAGGCGCCTGGCGTGACGGTCCGGCGCGGCACCCGGGTGTTCGGCTTCGCCGACGGCGCCCACGGCGGCCACGCCGAGATCGAGTTCAGCGACGTGCGGGTGCCGGCCGAGAATCTTATCGCCGGCGAGGGCGATGGTTTCGGCATCGCCCAGGCGCGCCTCGGGCCCGGCCGGATTCACCATTGCATGCGGCTGATCGGAGCGGCCGAGCGGGCACTGGAGTTGTTGTGCGGGCGCGTCACCGAGCGCACCGCGTTCGGCAAGCCGCTGGCCGAACAGGGCGTCATCCAGGACTGGATCGCCGAGTCCCGGGTACGCATTGAGTCGGCCAGGCTGCTGGTACTGAAGACCGCCTGGCTGATGGATACCGTGGGCAACAAGGGCGCCCACGCCGAGATTCAGGAAATCAAGATCGCCACGCCGGCGATGGCCGAGTGGGTCATCGACAAGGCCATCCAGGCGCACGGCGCCGGCGGGGTCAGCCAGGACTTCCCGCTGGCCCAGCTGTGGGCCAGCGCGCGAACCCTGAGGCTCGCGGACGGGCCGGACGAGGTGCACAAGCGCTCACTCGCGCGACGCGAGCTGAGGAAGTACCGCTAACAGGAGGAGAAGACATGTCAGACGCAGCGCAGCGGGTAGCCATCGTCACGGGCGGCGGTCGCGGCATCGGAGCGGCCACCGCCACCCGGCTGGCCGCCGACGGACTCGCCATCGCAGTGCTCGACCTGAAAGAGGACATGTGCGGCGCCACGGTCGACGCGATCACCAAGGATGGCGGCAAGGCGATCGCCGTGGGCGCGGATGTCAGCGACTCCGACCAGGTCGCGGCGGCGGTGGATAAGGTCGCCAGCGAGCTGGGCCCGCCTGTGGTGCTGGTCAACAACGCGGGCGTGCTCCGCGACAACATGCTGTTCAAGATGAGCCAGGATGACTGGGACACGGTCCTGCAGGTGCACCTGCGCGGCGCGTTCCTGATGACCAAGGCCAGCCAGAAGCACATGGTGGACCAGAAGTACGGCCGGATCGTCAGCCTGTCGTCGACCTCGGCGCTCGGCAACCGCGGTCAGGCCAACTACTCCGCCGCCAAGGCGGGCATGCAGGGCTTCACCAAGACGCTCGCGAAAGAGCTGGGCAGGTACGGCATCACCGCCAACGCCGTGGCGCCGGGCTTCATCGTCACCGACATGACGGCGGCCACCGCGGCCAGGATGAAGATGTCCTTCGAGGACTTCCAGAAGATGGTCGCCGACCAGACCCCGGTGGGCCGTGTGGGCCAGCCGGACGACGTGGCTAACGTGATCTCGTTCCTGGCCAGCGAGGGTTCCGGGTTCGTCTCCGGCCAGGTGATCTACGTCGCTGGCGGGCCTCTGTGTTAAGCCCGGCCGGCGGTGTTATCGCCGACGAGCTGCGCGGCCAGGTGCGTGAGTTCCTGGCCGCGCGGGACCCGGCCGCGGCGGACCGGCTCGGCTTCCTCCGCGCCAGGTTCGACGCGGGCCTGGCATGGGTGCACTACCCGGCAGGCCTGGGCGGCCAGGGCATCTCGCGTGCATTGCAGCCGGTCGTGGACGCCGAGTTCGCGGCCGCCGGTGCACCGACCAATAAACCGGAGCGCAACGGGATAGGCCTGGGCATGGCCGCGCCCACCATCGCGGCCAGCGGCAGCGGTGAGCAGCAGAAGCGCTGGCTGCGGCCGCTGTGGACCGGCGAGGAGATCTGGTGCCAGCTGTTCAGCGAGCCCGGCGCCGGGTCGGACCTCGCGGGCCTGGCCACCCGTGCCGTGGCTGACGGTGACACGTGGGTGGTGACCGGGCAGAAGGTCTGGACATCGTTGGCCCATCTGGCCCGGTGGGCGCTGCTGCTTGCCCGGACGAACCCGGACCTGCCCAAGCACCAGGGCATCACGTACTTCGCCCTGGACATGACCACGCCAGGCGTGGAGGTCCGGCCGCTGCGCCAGCTCACCGGCGAGGCCGAGTTCAACGAGGTGTTCCTGTCCGGCGTGGTGATTCCCGACGCCGACCGGATCGGCGGCGTCGGCGCGGGCTGGCAGGTCGCGACGGCGACGCTGATGAACGAGCGGGTGTCCATCGGGGGGGCAGCGCTGCCCAGGGAAGGCGGCATGATCGGCGCCGCGGCGGCGTCCTGGCGTGCGCACCCGCAGCGGCGCACCGCCGGGCTGCACGACCGGATGCTGCGCCTGTGGGCAGACGCCGAGATCGCCAGGCTGGCCGGAGTGCGGCTGCGGCAGCAGGTTGCGGCGGGCTACCCGGGTCCGGAGGGATCGGCGGCCAAGCTGGTCTTCGCCCGCCTGAACCAGGAGATCTCGGAATTCGACGTCGAGCTGTCCGGCGCCGAGGGCCTGCGCTATGACGACTGGACGATGCGCAGGCCGGAGGGCGCCAACTTCTACGGCCGCGGCCCCGGCTACCGTTTCCTGCGGTCCACGGGCAACTCGATTGAGGGCGGGACGTCAGAGATCCTGCGCAATATCGTCGCCGAGCGGGTACTCGGGCTGCCGCCGGAGAACCGGGTCGACAAGGACGTGCCATGGAAGGATCTGCCGCGTTGACGGGAGCCGCCGAGCGCGGTGCCTCTGGGCAACGCGGCATGTCCCGGGAACGCGGCACGTCCCGGGAACGCGGCACATCCCGGGAACGCGGCACGTCCCGGGAACGCGGCACGTCCCGGGAACGCGGCGCCGCCCGGCAGCCGGGTGCCGCGCCTGGGATCCCTGACCTGCTCTACGGCGAGACCGAAAACGAGCTGCGTGCCGCCGTTCGCGCGCTTCTCGCCGACCGGGCCGGCTGGCGCCAGGTCCTGGCCAGGACCGAGATGGCGCAGTCGTACGACTCAGGGCTGTGGCGGGAGCTGGCGGCTGGCGTCGGCTGCGCGGGCCTGCTCGTGCCCGAGGAACATGGCGGAGCCGGAGCCTCCTACCGCGAGGCTGCCGTCGTGGCCGAGGAGGTGGGCCGGGCGGTGGCACCGGTGCCCTACCTAGGCAGCGCGGTGGTCGCGACCGCCGCGCTGCTGTCAGTGGCAGACAAGCTGCTGTTGCCCGATGTCGCGGCCGGTGCCGTCACCGCGGCGCTCGCCATCCCGTTCGCCGCGGCGCCCGGGGCCCGGCCGGTTCCGACCGTCCGGCTCGGCCCGCCGCGTGAGAGCGACCCGGCCGGAAGCTACCGGCTGACCGGATCGGTCGCCGGAGTCGCCGACGCGCTGCCGGCGGACGTACTGCTGGTGCCCGCCGACGGCGTCCCGTTCGGGCTGTATGCGGTGGCAGCCGGCGCGGCGGGGCTGCGCGCGGCGCCGGTCGTGTCGCTCGATGGGACCAGGCAGCTGGCGGACCTCTCCTTCGATGACGTGCCGGCTCGGCAGCTGGCGGCCGGCGCGGACGCCGATGCGGCGATCGCGGCCGCGCTGAGCGCGGGAGCGGCGATGATCGCCTCCGAACTGCTCGGGCTGGCTGAGCGGTGCCTGGAGATGACCGTCGGCTATGTCAGGGAGCGGCGCCAGTTCGGCCGCCCGGTCGGGTCCTTCCAGGCCATCAAGCACCGGCTCGCTGACGTGTGGGTCGGCGTGACGCAGGCCCGCGCGGCAGCCCGGTACGCGGCCGCCTGCCTGGCGGCCGGCGACCCCGACGCTGCGGTCGCCATCGCCCTGGCCAAGGCTGCGTGCTCCGACGTCGCGGTCAAGGCGGGTCAGGAGACGGTGCAGCTGCACGGTGGCATCGGCTTTACCTGGGAGCACCCGGCACACCTCTGCCTGAAGCGGGCGAAGGCCGACTCGATCGCCTTCGGAACCGCCGACGCGCACCGCGCGACGCTGGCCTGGCTCGTCGACCTGCCGGCACCGGGCGCATGCTGACGCCGGGCCCGCCGCAGTAACCTGATGGACGCTGCAGCCAGCGGCATGGGTGCCGGTGAAGCCGCCGTTCAGCGGGTCGCCGGCGGCGGGGAGAGCGGCGCGGCGCGATGGGTGCTGATGGCCAGTTCTGTCCCGATACGGACGCAGCTGCCGGGTCTCAGCACCGGCCAGAAACCTCGCAAAACGGGTCACCGAAACAGTCAGTTAACACGAACGGCCGGTCACCTGCGCCTGTTGCCGGCCCCGTAACAGCCAGGAAACGCGCACGAAACTCGCACATGGGAAAACTGAATCCGTCCTGACGATACGAAGCGGTCGGCTGGGAGCGTGCTGGTCGGCGCCGCCTAGCTCCCCCGGCAAGCCCTTCGCTTCAGCCTCTGGAGGCGGAGAGTGGTTCCCTATGCGCACTGGCTCAGTTCCGGGGATAACGCCTGGCAACTGACAGCCGCGACGCTCGTCGGTCTGATGAGCATCCCCGCCCTGGCGGTGCTGTACGGCGGAATCGTGCAGAAAAAATGGGCGGTAAATACCATGCTGATGGTATTCTGCACGTTCTGCCTGACGCTCGTCGTCTGGGTCCTGTGGGCCTTCAAGATGGGCTTCGGCCATGCATGGATCGGCTCGTACGTCGGCGAGCCGGGCCAGGTCGTGGGCCAGAACGGAGAACAAGGGCAGGCATTCATCCCGCTGCTCAAGGGCCTGATGCCGAACTTCCGGTTCCCGGAAGCGTCGCTGGTGTACTTCCAGTTCGTGTTCGCCGCGATCACGCCGATCCTGTTCATCGGCAGCGTGCTCGGGCGGATCAAGTTCAAGGTCTGGCTGATCTTCGTGCCGCTGTGGATCACGTTCGCCTACGCGGTGAACGCGTTCCTGCTCTGGGGCGGCGGGTTCTGGGCGCAGAAGGGCGCGCTGGACTTCAGCGGCGGCTACGTCATTCACCTGGCGGCCGGCGTCTCCGGCTTCGTGGCTGCGGCCATGGTCGGGCCGAGACTGGCGCGCGACCGCGAGCGGGCGGTGCCGAACAACCTGCTGTTCGTCGGGGTCGGAGCGGGCATCCTGTGGCTCGGCTGGAACGGGTTCAACGGCGGCGACCCGTACTTCGCCGGCGCTGACGCGGCGGCCGCCGTGATCAACACCAACCTTGCGACTGCCGTGGCGATGATGACCTGGATCATCCTGGACATGTCGTTCGGCAAGGAGAAGAAGGCCACGTTCCTCGGCGGCGTCAACGGCATGATCTGCGGCCTGGTCGGCATCACGCCGGCGGCCGGCTACGTCACCGGCGTGGGCGCGATCCTCATCGGCCTGATCGCCTCCGCCGCGGTCTGGGGCCTGTGGTCCTACCTGCCGAGAAAGGTCTGGCCGTTCACCAAGGTGGATGACGCCCTCGGGGTCGTCTACACGCACGGTTTCGCCGGCCTGTTCGGCGGTCTGCTGGTCGGCCTGTTCGCCGATCCCAAGATGATCGTGTATCTCGGCATCGGGAAGAACCCGTCCGTCTCCGGCGCCGGCTTGTTCTACGGGCACCCGCGCCAGCTGCTGATCCAGGCCGGTGCCGCGGGCACGGTGATCGTCTGGGACGCATGCGTCACGTTCGTGATCTTGTGGGTCATCGGGCGGTTCACCAGGCTCCGCGTGAGCGACGAGGAGCAGATGCTCGGTGACCTGGCGGTGCACGGCGAGGTTGCCTACCCGGAGGAGGAGCAGGAGCTCGCGCTCGCCGGCATCTCCGTCGAAGGCGCGGGAGACGGGACGAAAATTCACAGCGAGAACGACCCGCTGGGTCCGGGGAGGGTGCTCACCGAGAAGCCGCAGTGATGCACACCACCTGAAGAAGCAGGGCGCCCGCGGATTCGGCCTCCGCGGGCGCCCTGCTGGCGCATCTGCTTCCGGCGACTGCCTCCAGACTGGGCGGGGTTGATCCTGCCCGGCAGTCACCACAGTGCCGCAGCCGAGCGCTGGCTGGGCAGTCTCGCTGACCGGCGCCCCGGCCGGAGCGCGGCAGCGGGTCCAGCACAATAGGGTCATGACCAAGCCCGTGACGAAGGCCAGCACCCTCGTGACCGAGGACGGCGTGCCGATTGATGTCGCGCATCTGCCCGGCGACAGCGATCTGGCGATCGTGCTGGCGCACGGATTCACCCTGAACTGGCAGCGGCCGTCCGTGTGGCGGGCGGCGACCAGGCTCAACCGGGCGGGCGGCGTGGTGACGTTCGACTTCCGCGGTCACGGCCGGTCCGGCGGAGTCTCCACGCTCGGCGACCGTGAGGTCAAGGACGTGGATGTCGTGGTCGCGTTTGCCAGGGAGCTCGGGTACCGGCGGATCGCGACAGTCGGGTTCTCGATGGGCGCCTCGATCGTGCTCAGGCATGCCGGCCTCGTCGGCGGCGCCGACGCGGTGGTCTCGGTCAGCGGCCCCGGCCGCTGGTACTACCGGGGCACGAAATCCATGCGGCGAGTGCACTGGGCCGTGGAGCGCCGGGCCGGCCGGCTGGTCGCCAGGAAGTTCCTGAACACCAGGGTCAGTGACGGCCGGTGGGATCCGGTCCCGATGCCGCCGGACGAGGCAGCGGCGCTGATCTCCCCGACACCGCTGCTGATCGTGCACGGCGACAAGGATGATTTCTTCCCCGTCGAGCATGCCGAGCGGCTCTTCGCGGCAGCGCGCGAGCCGAAGGAACTGTGGATCATCCCTGGCTTTGGCCATGCCGAGGCCGGCGCCAGGGCCGCCCTGCTCGACCGCATCGCCGGCTGGGTGCGCGAGGCCGCCAGATCCGGGAGCCCGAGCGTGGTCCCCGATCCCGGCGGCCAGGACCGCAGCCTGACCGCCGCGCCGTGACCTGGGTACGCCGATAGCGGCTGGGCCGGCGCATGCCGGGCCGGGCTCAGCCGCCCCAGCGTGCGGACATGTGCATAGTGAGCACAGCCACGACGAGGCCGCCGCCGAGCGCGGCCGCCAGCAGCAGCCAGCGCGTCGCGGCACCGGCCAGTACCTGCCTGGTCCGGCCGGCTGCCCCGCTGGCGAGCAGCCTGGGCAGCCGAGGGGCGTACCACAGCACGTGGATGGTCATGACAGCGAACCAGAGCACGAACGACGCCTTGTGCAAGAAGAGCCACGGCCCGGCCTGCGGCCCGGTTATCGCCAGCACGACACCGGTGCCGATCACCGCGACCGAGGTCGCAATGACAAGCGGGCCGAGAACGCGCAGCAGGGGAGCCGGCGGCCCCTTCCGCACATAGGGCGGCGCGCCGGTGTAGTAACGCGCGAAACGGTAGGCCGTCGAGCCGATTTTCAGCGTCACCGGCCCGAGCAGCAGCATGCCGAGGAAGAAATGCAGGGTCAGCAGCTCCCGCAGCCGCAAGATGGTGACCCCCTCGGCGGCGAAGACGACGAGCAGTACCGCGCCGGTGAGGGCGGTGAGCCGCTCATTGCCCGCCGCGCCACCGGTGCTTTCCGCCCGAAGGCGGTGACGTGGCTTGTCGATCACGCTCACTGGTGCTCCGCTCTCCTGTCGTGATGCACGGTTACCAGGCGCAAGGCCAGGGTCGGGCAGGCCCTGACAGCACGGCGGGCATGCGCGGCCAGCCGGGCCGGAACCTCGGCGGCCGCCAGGACGGGGTAACCCCATTCGTCCAGCTCGACGAGCTCTGGCAGCAGGTCCGCGCACAGCGCGTGGCCGTCGCAGGCTGTCGGATCGAGGGTCAGCCGCCTGCTCACAGCCACGCCCCGGCGGCGGAGGACGGGGGAACCGGCAGAACAGCCGGGCGTGAGCGGCCGTGCTGCCCCGACCGGCACGGCCGGTGCGAGGCGTGGGCGCGGGCGTCCGGCGCGAACGCCGCCAGCGCCGAGGCGGCCAGCCGGGTGGCGCCGTCCGGGTGGCGGCAGGCGCCCCGGCCGGTGATCGCGGCGAGCCTGCGCTCCAGCCGGTCAAGTACCTGGCCCTGCGGGCGGCCCGAGGCCAGCTGCGCGAAGTCGCCGGCGACCGCGGGCAGGCCGAATGCGCACGGTCCGCACTGACCGGCGCTCTGGCTGGCCAGATAGGCCAGGACCCTGGCGGTCTCGGCAAGCCCGCAGGTCTCGGGGGTCAGCACGACGACGACTCCGGCCCCCGGCGACGCGCCGACGCGCCGCATGTCGCCGGCGGTTACCGGGACGCCAGCCACCGCGTCGATAGGATGCCAGCTGCCGAAGTAGCCGCCAAGCAATACCGCGCTGGCCTGCCCGCTGGAGCCGCTCATCGCCAGCACGTCGCCGAGCACGGTGCCCAGTTCGATCTCGTATACGCCGGGTTCCGCGACCGCGCCCGACACGGTCACCAGCATCGTGCCGGGTGCGTGCGGCAGGCCGGCCTGCCGGAACCACGCCGGGCCGTACCGGGCGATCAGCGCCACGTGCGCGAGGGTCTCGACGTTGTCGACCAGAGTGGGGCGGCGGCCGACCCCTTTCTCGGAGGGCCGCGGTGGCGTGGCGGTCGGCTTGGCCTCGGCCCCGTTGAGCCAGCGCACCAGCGCGGTCTCCTCGCCGGACACGTAGTGATCCGGCAGCTCCTGCACGTTGAATGCCACCTGGTCCAGGCCGGCTCGCTGCCGCTCGGCGATGGCGTCAGTCATCAGCTCGACCAGCCATTGCCGCGGCCGCGGCAGGCACAGGTGGACGTCGTCGGCGCCGACGGCCTCGGCCGCCGCAGCCGCGCCGTCGAGCACTAGATGCGGCGCGCGGGACATCAGCGCCTGGTCTTTCTCGCTGGCCGGCTCGCCTTCCATTCCGTTGGCGACGACAACCGCCCGGCCCCGGCGCGCGGCGACTGCCCGCAGCTTGGTCCCAGTCGGGAACGCGGCGCCGCCCCGTCCGGTCAGCCCCGCCTCGCCGACGGCCGCCGCCAGCGCCGCGCGCTGTCGCCCGCTGCCGGGCCGGGGCAGTGCGCCGTAGGTCTGCGTGTGCTCGCGCAGTCCGGCGGTCCGGGGGCTGTCCCGCCACCCCGCAGTCAGCCGCGCCGCCGGCTGGCGGCTCGCGCCGACCAGGCGCGTGCTGGCGTCTGCCGTTCCCGCGCGGATCCGGCTCATGACGACCCCGCTGGCCGCGTGCTGACCTGTCCCGTCGCCGTGCTGCCCCGAACCGCCAGGGAGATCTCGGCTCGTTCCGCCGCCCCGGCCGGTCCGCGCAGATCGGCGACCAGCTGCTGCCCGTCCAGGGCGACGACCGGGCCGCTGAAGCCCGACGGCGGGCTGGCCGGCCCGATCCGCACGCTGCCGCTGGACAGCGCAACGCCCGGACCGTCGGGCGTGCCGCGCAAGACGACCAGCAGGTACTCGCGGTGCGAGCCGCCAGTCCGGGAGCTGACCGTGATGGTCACCTCACCGGCATCCGGGCCCTGCGTCCGGGTAACCCGCCCGCGGAATGGCGCGTTCGCCAGCCGGACCGGCGGCGCCGCCGCGGCGCCGGCCCCCGAGCCGGCCGCAGGCGGGGAGCCGGTGCCGGGCGCAGCGGCACTCGCGCCGAGCAGGGCTATCGGGGTGCCCGCACGCCGGGCCCAGCCGGGCTGCAGCGGGCCAGCGAGCACGAACACCATCGTGGCCAGCGCAGCTGCCGGGACGGCGACGAGGGCGGCGATCCTGCGCAGCGGGTCCTGTACCAGCCGCAGCCGCCACCAGGCGGCAGCGGCTACCGCGCCGACGCAGATCGCATCGAGGCCAAGCAGCCAGGGCAGGCGGCTGTCCGTGCCGGTGCCGAGGGCATGCCACAGCGCGATCGGCCAGCAGCCGTAGGCGAGCCAGTGCACTGCCCGCCAGGTGCGGTAGCCGAGGCGGTCGCGCAGCAGGCTGGTCGCCGCCACTGCCAGCAGCATGTCGAACGCGATCGTGCCGAGACTCAGCCACAGCGGCCGGTAGCTGGAGCTGAACGGCACGACGGCGGCAACCAGGCTGATCCGCGCATAGCTGTCCAGGACGGTGGTCAGGACATGCGCCACCACGAAGCCCACCGCCAGCAGCGACAGGTTCCGGTGCAGGCCAGCGGTGACCAGGCGTGGCCAGCGCGGCGCGGCGAACCTGGCAATGCCCGCGACGCCCAGCACGACGGTGCCGGTCAGCAGGACGAACGAGACCACCCCGGTGGCCCTGGTCGCATACCACAGCGGACTCGGCCCGGCGCCGGCGGCGCTCAGCAGGCTGCCCGCCATCCCGGTCACGACCCTCCTGAGACAACCTGCGGAGGCGCCGGACTGGGAGCTGGTGCCTGCCGCGGTTGCTGCAGCTGCGATGACTGCCCGCCCTGCCCGCCCTGCCCGGTCTGCGCGCTGCCCGCCGAGTTGCCTGCCTGCCCCGACGGGCTGGAGACAACCGGGCGGCTCGCGGCTGCCGCACCGTGGCCGGGAAGCGCGTGCGCGAAGGCGATGCCGAGCCCGACAGACGCCGCAGCGGCGCCGCCCGCGATCCACCGGGACACCTGGCGCGTGCGCCCGAGCATCGCATCCCGCCGTGCCGCCGCGGGGTCAGCTGGCCATCGCATGCTGGCACGTCCCTCCTGGTCATCGGTTTCGGGCTTACTCGTCCCCTGCGAGCCAGACCCGGACCGGCCCGCAGCGGACTTTCCGCGATCACTAGCCTGCCTGACGACCTGCACGGGATCGGTTCAGGAAACGTTCAGAAGCGGTAAACACGGATCAGACCTGAGGATGACCGCTGGCGGCGCGGCTGCCCTCAGGATGCCGGCGGGCCAGCCCGCCGGCCGCGATCGCGGGGCGCGCCGGGCAGTTCGATGGTCACGGTGAGACCGCCGCCGGGAGTGTCGGACAGCGCGGCGGAGCCGCCGTTGGAGGTCACCAGCCGGTCCACGATTGCCAGGCCGAGGCCGGTACCGCCGGGCGTACCGCTGGCGAATCGCCGGAAGGCAGTCTGCAGCTGCTGGCGGCTCATGCCGGGCCCGTCGTCGGCGACGACGATGCGGATGCTGTCCCGGGCGGCTGAGGTGGCAGCCTGCACGGTGCCGCCAGGGGGGACCGCATCGAGCGCGTTTGCCAGCAGGTTGTCCATGATCTGCTCAAGCTGGCCCTCGCCCAGCCGGGCTGCCGCCGGCTCGAGGTTCGCCGCGGCCAGCGTGATCTCTCGCTCCTCCGCCGCCGGGCGCCATGCCGCGGCCCGGTCCCTGATCACCGTATCCACCTCGACCTGCACCGACGGCGTTGTGACGTTCTCGGCCCGGGCCACCGCCAGCAGCCCGTTGACCATCCTGGCCAGCCGGGCGATCTCCTCCTGGGCCCCGGCCAGCTCGCCGGCGACGACCGTGTCGCTGTCTTGGGCCAGCACGTCGAGCCGCAGCCGCAGCGCGGCGAGCGGGGTCCTGAGCTGATGCGAGACGTCGGCCATCATCGCCTGATGCCCGGTCAGCAGGGCCTGCAGGCGTCCGGCCATCGTATTGAAGTTCTCCGCGAGCCTGCGGACCTCGCTCGGGCCGCTGCCGGCCGCCGCCCGGGTGTCCAGCGCGCCGTTGCCGAGCTGGCGCGCCGCCGTCTCCAGCGCGGCGAGCGGGCGGTTCACCCAGCGGGCCAGGCCGATGGCGATCAGTGCCGCGGCGGCCAGGCCAGCGGCCGACACGCAGACCAGCCAGCCCCACAGCACGGCCAGGCGGTGATCGAGTGCCTCCGTCGAGCGCGACAGCGCGATGGCGCCGATTGTGCCCCCGCCGCCGTCTCGCGTGACTGGCGCGACGATGAGCAGCCTGCCGGCCGGGTAGCTTGCCGAAGCCGTCCCCGCGAGCGCTGCGTGCACCTGGCCGCGCGTTGCACCCGCAGCTGTCACCGTGCCGGCAATCCGGGCATCCGTCCTGTCGTAGATGGATACCCGGTCGCCGCCGCCCTGCAGCTGCGCGATCGTCCCGTCCAGCGCCGGGCCATGACTATGATCGCCCAGCCGTTCCTCGGCGACATTGGCGAGTGCTGTCGCCACGGCCACAGTCTCGTCGCGGAAATCCCGGCGGTCCTGGCCGGCCGTGATCAGCCCCAGCGGCACGGCGACGATGCCGAGCAGGGCGGTGATCAGAACCAGGACCGTCAGGACGATCCGGCGCGTCATCAGACCTCGCCGAGCCGGAACCCGCGGCCGTAGACGGTCTCGATCAGGCTGGGCAGGCCCAGCTTGCGCCGCAGCGCGGCGACGTGCACGTCGAGCACCTTCGTCGGACCGTACCAGTGCGAGTCCCAGGCGGTCTCCAGGATTTCCTGTCGACTGACTACCCGGCCGGGATCGAGAGCCAGGCACTCGAGGATGTCGAACTCCTTCGGCGTCAGGGCCACGTCGGCCCCGGCGACGCTGACCCTGCGGGTGCGGATGTCCACGGCCAGCGGCCCGTGCCGGATGACATCGCCGCCGGGGCGGACGCGGCGCAGCACAGCGCGGATCCTGGCCTGCAGTTCGGCCAGGCCGAATGGCTTGACGAGGTAGTCGTCGGCGCCTGCGTCCAGGGCCAGGACCCGGTCGGCCTCCTCGCCATGCGCGGTTACCACGATGATCGCCGCGGTCGACCGCTCACGGATCTTGCGGCAGACCTGCACCCCATCGGCGTCAGGAAGCTCCAGGTCGAGCAGCACCACATCGGCCTCTCCCCAGGCGAGCGCCGCGCCGCCGGTCACCACGTGGTCCACCCGGTAACCGCCGCGGGTGAGCCCCCGGACCAGCTGCGTGGCGATTCCCTGGTCGTCCTCGACGACCAGGACGCTGGGGCTGCCTGCGGCCAGCAGGCCGGTTCCCGGCGGGTCACTCGGCGCTGTCATCCTGGGCGCGGCGCGGAAACCCCGTCGTTCGGGACGAGGGGAAAACGCCGCTCCCTCCCCTCAGCGAAGAGTCGGTGGCGAACGGGACCGTTCGCGCATGTCCCGCCTCCGGTTCCGTCCCGCGGCCGCGCGGGAGACCGGACTGCGCGGACACTGCGCGCAGGCCCTGCTCGGGTGGAACCTCGGGCCGCAGCAGCGAGGCATGTCCCGATCCCGGCCGCGGCCCGGCGCCAGGCTACCTGCAGCAGTGCCGCCGGCTCACCGAGACGAGGAGTGCTCACCAGCCTGACGGCAGTGCTCACCAGCCTGACGGCAGGGGCATGCCCTCGGTGTAGCCGGCGGCGCCCTGCACGCCGACGACAGCACGCTCATGCAGCTCGTCCAGATTGCTCGCGCCCACGTAGGTGCACGCGCTGCGGAGGCCGGCGGTGATCGCGTCGATCAGGTCCTCCACTCCCGGCCGCTGCGGGTCCAGGTACATCCGCGAGGTGGAGATGCCCTCCTCGAACAGTTCCTTGCGCGCCCGCTCGAACGGGGAGTCGGCCGACGTGCGCAGCCGCACCGCCCTGGCCGAGGCCATGCCAAAGCTTTCCTTGTACAGCCGCCCGTCCGCGTCGCGGAACACATCGCCCGGCGACTCGCAGGTGCCGGCGAACCAGGATCCGATCATCACGTTGGACGCGCCGGCCGCGAGCGCCAGCGCGACATCTCTGGGGTGGCGGACGCCGCCGTCGGCCCATACCTGCGCGCCGAGCTGCCGCGCCCGCGCCGCGCATTCGAGCACGGCGCTGAACTGCGGTCGGCCGACTCCTGTCCGCATCCGGGTCGTGCACATGGCACCGGGACCGACGCCGACCTTGACGATGTCTGCTCCCGCTGTCACCAGGTCGGCCACACCGGCCGCGGTCACCACGTTCCCGGCCGCCACGGGCACCCGCGGGGTAAGCTCCCTGACCGCCCGCAGGGCGCTGATCATCTTGTCCTGGTGGCCGTGCGCGGTATCGACCACGAGCAGGTCCGCGCCCGCGTCCAGCAGCAGCTTGGCCTTGCCGGCTACGTCGCCGCTTATGCCGAGCGCAACGCCGATCCGCAGCCGGCCGCGCGCGTCGACGGCGGGGTCATAGAGCGTCGCGCGCAGTGCGCCAGTGCGGGTGAGCATGCCTACGCAGCGGCCAGTGCCGTCGACCACCGGAGCGACCCGATGGCGGCCTTCATGCAGGAGGCTAAACGCCCGCTCGGGGTCAGTCCCGGCCGGCAGCATCAGCAGTTCGGTGGACATCACCTGACGCAGCTGGGTGAAGCGGTCCACCCCATGGCAATCGGCCTCGGTGACGATCCCGACCGGCCGGCCATCCTGGACCACGACGATGGCCCCGTGCGCCCGCTTGGGCAGCAGGCTCAGCGCATGGCCGGTGGTGGCGTCGGGGCGGAGCGTGAGCGGCGTGTCATGGACGAGATCACGTGCTTTGACCCAGCTCACGACGTCGGCGACGACCTCGACAGGGATGTCCTGCGGCAGGATGACCAGCCCGCCGCGGCGGGCAACAGTCTCGGCCATCCTGCGCCCGGCGACCGCCGTCATGTTGGCGACGATGATCGGGATCGTGGTGGCGCTGCCGTCGCGGGTGGCGAGGTCCACGTCTAGCCGGGAGGTGACCGACGACCGGCTCGGAACCAGGAATACGTCGCTGTACGCCAGATCGTGGGCGGGCTCGGTTAGGAATCTCACCATTCGATTCTGCCCTCGGCGCGGTAGTGCCGCACCTCAGGCGCGTCTATCCTGCTGCCGGTGACGATGGCGCGGACGCTGCGGCTTGGCAGGCGGGAATGGCCGCCTGGCTCGGTCGCGATCATGGCCGTGGTCAACAGGACGCCGGATTCGTTCTTCGATCACGGCCGAACCTTCCGGTTCGGCGCCGCGCTTGATTCGGTCGGCCGGGCTGTTGCGGCGGGCGCGGACATCGTGGACATCGGCGGAGTCAAGGCGGGCCCGGGCGAAGAGGTTGACGCCGCCGAGGAAATCCGCCGCGTGGCGGGTCTGGTGGCGGCGGTCAGGGAACGTCATCCTGACGTGGTGATCAGCGTCGACACCTGGCGGGCGGAGGTGGGCGCAGCAGTCGCCGGATGCGGGGCTGATCTGCTGAACGATCCGTGGGGCGGCGCGGATCCGCGGCTCGCGGAGGTCGCCGCGGGACACGGCATCGGCATGGTCTGCGCGCATGCGGGCGGTCTCGCCCCGCGTACCAGCTCGCTCCGCCCAGCCTACGCCGACGTGGTGGCGGACGTGATCAGCTCGGTATGCGCCGAGGCTGACCGGGCCGTATCGGCGGGCGTGGCGGCAGAGGCCATCGTGATCGACCCGGCGCACGATTTCGGCAAGACGACCTGGCACTCGCTGGAGATCACGCGCCGACTGCCCGAGCTCTGCGCGACCGGATGGCCCCTCCTCGTGGCGGTGTCCAATAAAGACTTCGTGGGGGAAGCCCTCGACCTGCCGGCCAGCCAGCGGGGCGAGGGCACGATGGCGGCGCTGGCAATCTCTGCCTGGCTCGGGGCCCGGGTAGTCCGGGTCCATGACGTGCCGGCCGCCCGCCGCGCCCTGGATGTGGTTGCCTGGGTGCGCGGTCCCGGCCGAATCGCGCCGCTGCCGGGCTCAGGCTGAGTGGAACGCGGCATACATGATGGAAGTCAGCCGGTCCACCATCTCCGCCCTGGGCAGCCGCACCTCGACGCTCAGCAGGTAATTGACGCGCTCGAGCATCATCATCAAGGCCACGGCAGTCAGCTCGGCGTGCTCGGCCAGCCCGCCGCCTGCATCTGCCCGGTCGCCGGCGCCCGCCGCGGTCATTCCCTGGGTGATGGCCTCGGCCAGCCGGAACAGCAGCTGGAGCCCGTCGCCGTACACTTCCTCGCCGACAATCTCAGCCTGACTGAGGATCCTGATCACGGTGGCGTGCGCGCTGTAGGTGTCACAGAAGCCCTGAACCCAGGTCCGCAGCGCGGCACGGCCCGCTTCATCGCTCGTCACGACGGGGAACTCATCGGTTACGCGTTCCATGTCATGCAGGGCGTCCCGCAGCAACGCTCGCAGCAAGTCGTCCTTGTTGAGGAAATACAGGTAAAAAGTGCCGTGTGAGGTCTTGGCCCGGCGGACTACGTCATCGACCCGGACAGCCTGGAAACCGCGCTCGTCGAACTCGGCCAGGCCAGCCTCGAGCAGCTTGCGCACTGTCTGCTGGCCCTGGGCGCCGAGTGCCCGCTCCTGCGCAGGCGCTCCGCCGCGAAGCGAAGGCGGCTGACCGGGGCCGCTGCCGCCGCTCGGTGGCATGGCTTCCTGGCTCCTGGCGCCCTCCGGCGTCGTCGCGCCGTGGCCGACTTCCGGACTCATGCTGGCGAGACTAGCCCAACGGCCGCCGGCCCTTCGCGCGCCCCCGCGCATCTCCACTATTTGCCTCCTTACCGCGCCCGTCCCCGGCCGCCAGCCGCGCCGTCCCGGCCGCACTCGGTCCCGTGTCTGGCGGTCCCTGTCTCCCGTGCAGGCGCGCCTGGCGTATCCGGTGGTCCCGTGCCCGGCGCTCGGTTCTGCGCGCCGCTCCGGTACCGCTACGGATATACCCGGGCAAGAACCTGGTCATGACCGCCCTACTCGGGCAAGTACCTGGTCATGACCGCGCTGGCCGCCGCACGACACTATCGGGGCGTTGCAACTGGTTTGCGCCCGGCGCCGGGCTCTCGCGGCGGCCCGCGGCTTACCAGCTCGAACCGCGGGCGGCTATGGTGACGGTGATGGGACGCTTCTCGAGGCGCGCCTGCGCACGCCCCAATGCCGTGCCCGGCTGGCGCATGCCCGCGTTCAGGCGGCGGCAGATCCCGGGCTTCCGCGGAATCGGCGCGGTCGGAGCTGTCGCGGCGCTCGCGGCCGGCGCCGGGACCCAGGTCGGCGGACATGCGGATCTGGGCGCGCAGCCGAGCGCCCGCGCGGTCTTTGCGGCCGTCATGCCGGTTCAGCGGGCCATCTTCAACGATGCGTCAGCGCAGGCAGCGGCGGGTCCCTTCCTGGTCGGCGGCCGGGGATCAGACACCGCGGCCGGGCAGGGCGGCGGGGCAGCGCCGCTGCGGCGGATCATCCTTCCCGACCTGCTGATCGTGGCCGCCAGGGGGCTGTCCGGCCGCCAGATCGCCAGGCTCGGCGAGATCCCCAGCATCCGCAACATGATCACTTTCGACGGCGCCGAGATCAGGGCCGGCGGCCGGCGGGCCAGCGTCATCGGCGTCGACCCGGGCCAGTTCCGCTCCTGGGTGCCCTTGCGGACCGCTTCCGATCAGGCATTCTGGACCGCGCTGTCGGGGGGCGGCTTCGTGGCGTCGGACGCCGCGAAGGCCAGGCTCGCGCTGCGCGATGGTGACGTATATTCGCTCCGCGGCAGGACCCGGCAGTCAGCTGCGTTTGGCGGTGCGGCGCAGCTTGGCGTATCGGGCATCGACCTCCTGGTGAATACGCGCACATCCCGGCAGCTCGGCCTGGTGCACAAGGTTGCCGCCCTGGTCAGCGCCCCCGGCGGCCGGCTCTCCGCACTGATCAGCAAGATCTCCCGGCTGCTCGGGCCGTCGGGCCAGGTCATCAGCCTGCGCACGCAGCAGCTCCCGGTAACGAACGCCAGTTCCAGTCAGCCGCCGGCCAGCTACCTGCAGCTCTTCCGGGAATCCGCCGCCAGGTACTGTCCCGGCCTGTCCTGGACCGTGCTCGCCGCGATCGGCCAGATCGAGAGCGCCGACGGCACGAATGTCGGGCCGTCCAGCGCCGGCGCGCTGGGCCCCATGCAGTTCATGCCGTCCACCTGGGCCAGGTGGGGCATCGACGGATTCGGCCAGCCTGGTGCGCCCGACATCATGAATCCCTATGACGCCGTCCCGTCGGCCGCGCGGCTGCTGTGCGGCGCTGGGGCAGCAGCGGGCGGCACGGCGCTGCGCTCGGCTATCTTCGCCTACAACCACGCCACCTGGTACGTCAACGAGGTTCTGGCGCTGGCGGCCGAATACGCGGCCGACTACCGCTGAGCCCGGCCCGCTGCGCTGGCTGGCACTGGCCGCCCGGCCGCTGGCTGGCTGCCGGCTGGCTGGCACTGGGCTGATTGGATGGGAGCATGCTGCCCTACGACGCTTTCCTGCTCGTCTCCTTCGGCGGGCCGCAGCACCGCGATGACGTTATCCCGTTCCTGCGCAACGTCACCGCCGGCCGCAACATCCCCGCAGACCGGCTGGCAGAGGTGGCTGAGCATTACTACCTTTTCGACGGCGTCAGCCCGATCAACAAGCAGTGCCAGGATCTCATCACGGCGGTCGAGAAGGACTTCGCCGCGCGCGGCATCGACCTGCCGGTCTACTGGGGCAACCGGAACTGGCAGCCGTACCTCGGCGACACGCTCCAGGAGATGGCATCCGCGGGAGCGCGGCGTGCGCTGGCGCTGGTCACATCCGCTTACAGCTCGTACTCCGGCTGCCGGCAGTATCTGCACGATATCGACCGGGCCAGGGCGCACGCAGGTCCCGCGGCCCCGCAGGTCGACAAGATCCGGCAGTACTTCAACCACCCCGGCTTCATCGAGCCGCTGGCCAGCTCGGCGACCGCAGCCCTCGAGTCACTGCCGCCGGCTGTCAGGAAGGACGCTGATCTTGTCTTCACCGCGCACAGCATCCCCGAGCCGATGGCGGCGGCGAGCGGGCCGGCCGGCGGAGCGTATCCCGCGCAGCTCACGGAGGCCGCCCGGCTGGTCGCCGAGCGCGTGCCGGGCGAGCGATCCTGGCGGCTGGCCTATCAGAGCCGCAGCGGCCCGCCGGAACAGCCGTGGCTCGTACCCGACATCCGCGACAGCCTGACCGATCTTGCGCGAGCTGGCTCGCGGGCAGCGGTGATCGTGCCGGCCGGTTTCGTCTCCGATCACATGGAGGTCAAGTTCGATCTTGATGTCGAGGCTGCGGAGACGGCCGCGCGGCTTGGCCTGCCGGTGGCTCGCGCGGCCACGCCGGGCACCCACCCCCGTTTCGTGGCGATGATCAGTGAGCTGGTCGCCGAACGGCTGACTGGCGCGCCGCGCCTGGCGCTGGGCAGCATGGGACCGATGCACGACGTATGTCCGGGCGGCTGCTGCGCCGCCGGTGCCAGGGCGCCCGCGTGACTGAGGCCCCCGACCTGACCGTGACTGCGGCGCAGCTGCTGGACCTGGCCTGCTCGACCGCGCTTTCAGCCGGTGAGCTGCTGCTGTCGCGCAGCGGCTGGGCGTCGGTCGTCGAGACCAAGTCCAGCCCGACGGACGTAGTCACCGAGATGGACCGCGCGGCCGAGGAGATGATTCGCAGCCGGATACTGGCTGACCGGCCGAAGGATGCGATCCTCGGCGAGGAGGGCGGCCAGGTCGGCGACCAGGCAGGCGGGGTCCGGTGGATCGTGGACCCGCTGGATGGCACCGTCAACTACCTGTACGGGCTGCCGGACTGGGCAGTGAGCATCGCGGCCGAGATGGGCGGCGCGGTGGTCGCGGGCGCGGTATTCGTCCCCCGTCGCGGCGACCTGTTCAGCGCCCGGCTGGGCGGCGGGGCATGGCTGCGCACTGGTGCTGCGGCAGGTGCTGCCTCGTCGGCGCCGCAGCGGCTGACCTGCAACCTCGGCGTCTCCCTCGCCAGTGCGCTGGTGGCGACCGGGTTCGGCTACGAGGCGGGCCGCCGCCACGTTCAGGGCGCGGTGCTCAGCGCGGTGCTGCCCAGGGTCCGCGACATCCGGCGCGGCGGGTCGTGCGCGGTAGACCTGTGCTCGCTGGCGCGCGGCAACGTGGACGCGTACTACGAGCGTGGCGTGCACTACTGGGACATCGCGGCGGGCGGCCTGATCGCTCGCGAGGCGGGAGCCCTGGTGGCCGGCCTGTCCGGCAGGCCGGCCGGCTCGTCGATGACCGTCAGTGCTGCTCCCGATCTGTTCGCCGAGCTGCACGACCTGCTGGTCAGCCTGGATCCAGAGCGGGACGACTAGCCCTGCGGCGCCCCTGGCTGCAGGTGGCGTCCGGAACCCGGTGTAAATCGGCGGGCGTGGGTTCCTCTCGTGGTCTGATGTTAGGCGGTCACGGCGACAGTTTTGGCGTGCTCATGCTCGTGTCGCATTTGAGGCTGTCCGGTATCTCCGTAGTTGCCTCAC
>DATJZH010000191.1:0-13142 GCA_035499215.1 Streptosporangiaceae bacterium
GACTGCCTTCTGGGCGAGACGGGTATGTGCATGCACGGCAGGAACACCAGGCTGACATGGCGGACGAGGGCGCAGCTCGCGCTGAGCTGGATCTGGTGGCGGCAGCGCCTGCTGAACCGGCGCTGGTGGCGGAGAGCATTCTGGGGCCCTTGGTGACCGGAGTCCGCACGCGCGCAAGCGGCGTCGGCCGTCGCCGGCGGGACCGGGGCCGGTCAACGAGCCGCCCTGGGGACCAGGTCGTGGGCGCTGCGGGTGTTGATCACCCGGTCGGGCCGGATACCGAGCCCTTCGGCTCGCGTGCAGCCATTTCCCAGCCAGTCGAGCTGGCCGGGTGCGTGCGCGTCGGTATCGATGGCGAAAACGCAGCCGGCCTGGGCCGCCAGGAGCACCAGCCGATCAGGCGGGTCCTGGCGCTCCGGCCGACAGTTGATCTCGACTGCGACGTCATTCTCCCGGCAGGCGGTGAACACCTTCTCGGGATCGAATGTTGATTCTGGCCGGCCGCGGCCGGTGAGCAGCCGGCCCGTGCAGTGCCCCAGCACGTCCACGTGCGGGCTTGATACCGCGGCCACCATGCGGTCAGTCATCGGCTCAGCGGGCATCCGCAAATGCGAGTGCACGCTGGCGACCACGATGTCCAGCCGGCCGAGCAGGTCGTCGCGCTGGTCGAGCGCGCCGTCGTCGAGAATGTCGACTTCGATTCCGGTCAGGATGCGGAACGGTGCTAGTTCGGCGTTGAGGCGGCCGACGAGCTCGAGCTGCGCGCACAGGCGCTCGGCAGACAACCCGTTCGCCACGGTCAGCCGCGGCGAGTGATCGGTCAGCGCAATCCATTCATGGCCGAGACCGCGGGCCGACTCCGCCATCTCCTGCGGCGAGCTGCCCCCGTCGGACCAGTCCGAGTGCGTGTGGCAATCACCGCGCAGCGCCGCGCGCAGCCCCGTCAGCTCCGCTGGCGGGGCTTCTTCGAGCACTCTGGCCAGGTAGGCAGGCTGCCGGCCGCCGGCAGCCTGCTCGATGACTTCGGCAGTGACCGGGCCTATCCCGGCCAGTTCCTGCAATCCCCCCTGTCGTATCCGGCGCTCCAGCTCGTCCGCCGGGAGATCCTGCACCGCCCGCGCGGCCCGGCGGAACGCCCGCACCCGGTAAGCGGGCGCGCCGGCCCGCTCAAGCTGGAACGCAATCTGCTGCAGCGCCTGTACTGGGTCCACTCTGTCAGCTATAGCCCCGTGCGTCGGATTTACCCGGCTCCGCTGGTCATGACAGGAACCTGCCGTCATGGCAGGAACCTGTCATGACTAGCATCAGCGCGCCACCACCGGCTGGTATGTCACGGACAGCAGGCCGGTGGCCAGGGTCCTCGACTGCGTGAGCCGCAGACCCACCCTGCCGGTCATCTCGTCGAAAAGCCGCAAGCCGGAGCCGAGCACGATCGGGGTGGATCATGAGGCCGAGCCAACCGAGGCCGAGGCAGCGCAGCTGCCCGGAAAGCAGCCTTCCGCGAGGGACGATCTTACCGGCTGCCGGAGAACGGCCTCAGCTGCTGCCGGGCGCGGTGACGAAGTCGATCAGTTCTTCCACCCTGCCGAGGAAGTCCGGTTCCAGGTCCGCGAAGCCCGACACGGAGCGCAAGATGCGCTGCCATGCCGCGGCGGTGTCTTCCGGCCAGCCGATGGCCCGCAGCACTCCTTCCTTCCACGGCTTGCCCGGAGGTATCTGCGGCCAGCCGCGGATGCCCAGCACGGACGGCTTGACCGCAGCCCAGACATCCACGAAGGGGTGCCCGACGATCAGCACGTGGGGCGACCGCACTCGCGCGGCGATCCGGGTCTCCTTTGACCCGCCCACCAGGTGATCGACAAGCACGCCGAGCCGGCGCGCCGGCGCCGGGGAGAAGGCAGCAGCTATCTCGGGCAGGTCGTCGATGCCGCCGAGGAACTCGACGACGACGCCGGCATCGCGCAGATCGTCGCCCCAGATCTTCTCCACGAGCTCGGCATCGTGGCGGCCCTCCACATAGATCCTGCTCGCCCGCGCGACCTTGGCCCGGCTCCGCGGCGCGGCGATCGATCCCGACGCCGTCCGCGCCGGCGCGCTCGCGCCGCGGCCAGGCGCAGCCTGCGCGGCAGCCTGGCCAGGTCTGACCAGCATGACCGGCTCGCCCGCCAGCAGGAAGGGGGCCGGAGTCAGCGGGAAAACCCGCTGCCCGCCGCGGGAGTCCTCGAGCGTCACGGTGTCCTTCTCGCAGTAGACAACGGCCCCGCAGAACTGGCCAGCGGTGTCCTCCACGACCAGCCCGCGTTCCGCAGCCACCCGCGGAATCTGACGTGGCCCCGGACGCCGGCCGCCCGCCGCGAGCACGTCCGGCCCGTATTGCTTGCTCCGCACTGGTGCCCTCCTCACAGATCGGGGCGCCCTGGGGGAGGCAGCGTGCCCCGGCCACCGGATTCCCGGCGTCCCGCACCGAGCCAGGCGCTCCCGGATCTTCGGGAAACTACCGCACGCTGCCCGCAGGCAGTGCTGTGCCACTCCGCCGGGGTTCTCGCTGGCCAGAGTCGAGCCGGTCCCGCAGGCAGTGCTGTGCCACTCCGCCGGGGTTCTCGCCGGCCAGAGTCGAGCCGGTCCCGTCGGCGGCCGGGCCGGGCCCCGTCGGCGGCCGGGCCGGGCCCGTCAGCTGCCGAAACGGGCCCGGATTAGCCCGGCGACCGCGGCCGGGCCGGTGATGGGCTCGAACCGATCCGAAGCTGCCTGCAGGGCCAGGTACTCGTCCTCGGCGAGGTCAATCTCGGCGGCGGCAGCATTGCTCTCAAGCTGCCGCACACTGGACGCGCCGGGAATCGCGACCACGCCCGCGCCGTGAATGACCCAGGACAGCGCGATCTGCGCCGGAGTCGCGGCGTGCGCGTCCGCCACCTCGCGCAGGACCGCGATCAGGTTGCCGGCCCGCTCCAGGTTTTCCGGCAGGAAAAGCGGGTTCCTTGCCCGGACGCGATTCAGCGGCAGGCTGGCCCGGTGATACCGGCCCGACAGCAGCCCCTGTGCGAGCGGGCTGTAGGCGATCACTACCCGGCCATGCGCCCGCGCGAACGGCAGCAGGTCGCGTTCCGGCGAGCGGGCGACGAGGCTGTAGCAGACCTGATTGCTCAGGACCCGGCTGCCCAGCGCGTCCTGCGCGGCGCGCCACCGGTCGAGGGAGTAATTACTGACGCCGACTTCACCCACCAGCCCGACTTGCTGCAGCGCGCGCATGCCGCGCATGATCGTGCCGTCGCGGACCACGGGATTGGGCTGGTGTACCTGGTACAGGTCGAGCCGGCTGACGCCCAGCCGGTTCGCGCTGGCCACCGCGCGCTGCTCGACAACCGGAGCGACCGGCACGATCGGAAGAATCTTGGTCGCAAGGAAGACCGACTGCCGGTCAGCACCGAGCGCTCGGCCGAGGATCCGCTCGCTTCGGCCGAAACCGTAGATCTCGGCAGTGTCGAACAGGGTGACTCCCAGCTCCACCGCGCGCCGCACGATGGCCCGGGTCTCCTGCGCGGCGTACTCCTCGCCGTATCCCCATTCTCTGGACCCGAACTGCCAGGTGCCGAGTCCGATCTTGGAAATCTTCCTGACCGTGTCGATGCCCAGATAACGCATGTCCCCAGTCTCTGCCTCGGCGCCGGCGGCTGAGGCCCCGGGTAGCCGGGAGGCTGGATTACCGGCCCCCGGCCGTTAGCTCGCCGCCGTCGCCAGGCCGCGGCTGGCGAGTCGTGCCGCGCGATCGGCGAGTTCGCCGTCCTGGCTAGGCTGCTGGGGTGGAGCCTGGGTTCTCCTCGCGGGAAAGGCCTCGCGCACTGTTCGCCGGCCTGTGCACTCTCGACATCATCCAGTCGGTCGCCTACGTGCCTGCCGCCAACGAGAAGGTGACCGCGCTACGCCAGGCTGTTGCCGCGGGCGGGCCAGCCACCAACGCGGCCGTCACGTTCGCCTACCTGGGCGGGCAGGCAACGTTGCTCACCGGCGTCGGCGCTCATCCGCTCGCCGAAGGCATCCGCGCCGACCTGCGGCTGGCTGGCGTGGATCTGATCGACGCGGCCGGCAACGACGGCGCGTCGCCGCCCGTTTCGTCCATCATGGTCACTGCCAGGTCGGGTGAACGCTCCGTTGTGTCGCTCAACGCCGCAGGGCGCGCGCTCAGGCCGCCCGCCCGGCTCAGGGCCATGGTGGACTGCGCTCAGATCGTGCTGATCGACGCGCACCACGGCGGGCTTGCCCTCGCGGCTGCCCGTGCGGCGCGTGCGCACGGACGGCTGTGCATCCTGGACGGCGGCAGCTGGCGGGACGGCACGCCCGATCTCCTCCCGCTGGTGGACGTGGCCGTGTGCGCTGCCGGCTTTCGTCCGCCAGGAACGTCAACCACCCGCCAGAAGCTGGATTACCTGCTCGGCAGCGGAGTCGGCTGGGCCGCGATCACCAACGGCGCCGCGCCGATCACCTGGGCCGGGCCCGGCGTCCGCGGGCAGATCCCCGTGCCTGCGGTCACGGTCGCTGACACGCTCGGCGCGGGTGACATACTGCATGGCGCTTTCGCGTACGCGATCTGCGAACGCCGCGGCCTCGACCCGGCTGGCTTCCGGTCTGCCCTCGAATTCAGCGCGAAGGTGGCCGCCAGCGCCTGCGAGTCCTTCGGCACCCGGACGTGGATGCGGAGCGGCTCCAGGCCCTGGGATCGTTAGGCCCTGGGATCGCGGGCCCCGGGGATCGCCGGCCCTGGCACCAGCGGCAGCGGGACAGGGGCCCCGCTCGCCGCCGGTCGCGGCGGTTATTCATTCGCGACGGCGCCGCGCTGCCGGTAGCTTTTTTTGAGGCGCGGCCGTGACGGACTGGCGGCTTGATGAGGCTTGATGAGGAGGGTGTCGTGTCACAGCTCAGCGGCGGGCCAGCCATTCTCGTGGAGGGCCTGACCAAGTCGTTCGGGCAGGTGCGGGCGTTGCGCGGCATCGATCTGTCGGTTCCGCGCGGGACGGTGCTCGGCGTGCTCGGCCCGAATGGTGCGGGCAAGACGACCGCGGTGCGCATTCTGACGACTCTGCTGCGTCCGGACGAGGGGCAGGCGCTGGTGGAGGGTCACGACGTCGTGCACGAGGCTGCCGCGGTACGCCGCTCCATCGGGCTTGCCGGGCAGTCGGCAGCCATTCAGGAGGAGCTCACCGGCCGGGAGAATCTGGAGATCATCGGGCGGCTCTATCACCTGAGCTGGGCCAGTGCCCGCAGTCGCGCCGGGGAGCTGCTGAGGCAGTTCGATCTGGTCGATGCCGCCGACCGGGCAGCCAAGAGTTTCTCCGGCGGCATGCAGCGCCGTCTTGACCTGGCCGCCAGCCTGGTCGGACAGCCTAAGGTCTTGTTCCTCGACGAGCCGACAACCGGCTTGGACCCGCGGTCGAGGCTGGGGATGTGGGACATCATCCGGTCTCTGGTGGCCGGCGGGACGACGCTGCTGCTCACCACTCAGTACCTGGATGAGGCCGACGAGCTGGCTGACGAGATCGTGGTCATCGACCGCGGCCTGGTCATTGCCGCCGGCACGGCCGAGGAGCTCAAGGGCCGGGTCGGCGGGGATGTGCTCGAGTTCACCGTGCCCGACCGGAGCCGGTTGACCGACGCGGTCGCGGCGATCGCGCGGGTCGGCGAGGGCGAGCCGCACACCGACGCGGAGACTGGCGTGGTCAGCGTCGGCGTCGGCGGCCGCGGCTCGGACGCGCTGATCGATGCGGTGCGCGGCCTGGACGGCGCCGGCGTGGAGATGCGCGGCCTGATGTTGCGCCGGCCTTCCCTCGACGATGTGTTCCTCGCGCTGACCGGGCACGCCGCCGAGGAGGACGTTCAGCCGGCCCGCCGCCGTGGCCGCCGCAAGGCTGCCCCGAAGGACATGAAGGTGGCGTCATGACCGCGGTCGCCGTAGAGCAGGGCGCGCCGAGCCTGCTGGGCCAGGCTCGCTGGGCAGTGAGCGACACTCTTGCCATCACCCGGCGGAACCTGCTGGTCTGGATGCGGGTCCCTGCCTACATCGTGTTCACCGTGATCCAGCCGGTGATGTTCGTGCTGCTGTTCCGCTATGTGTTCGGCGGCGCGATCCCGGTGAACGTACCCGGCGGTTATGTGAACTTCCTGATGCCGGGGATCATCGCGCAGACCGCTGCGTTCGCCTCGTTCGGCACGGCCATCGCGCTGGCGCAGGAACTGCAGAAGGGCGTCATCGACCGGCTGCGGTCGATGCCGATGGCGCGCTCGGCGGTGCTGGCCGGCCGCCTGGTCGCCGATACCGCCCGGATGCTCGTGACGCTCCTGATCGTCATCGGGGTGGGTTACGCGGTTGGCTTCCGGTTCGAGAACGGCGCCGGGCCGGCCGTGGCCATGGTGGTGCTCGCCATCGTGTTCGGGGTGGCGATCTGCTGTATCGCCGCTTATACCGGGCTGGCCATCGGGGACGAGGAGTCAGTGCAGGCGTTCGGGCTGATCTGGCTGTTCCCGCTTACCTTCCTCAGCTCGGCGTTCGTGCCGATCGACACGATGCCCGGCTGGCTCCAGGCTTTCGCCAACAACCAGCCAGTCACCTACGTCGTCAATGCGATGCGCGCACTCGCGCTCGGCGGCGCGGTCGAGGCGAATCTGTGGAAAAGCGTCGGGTGGCTGGCCGGGATCTTCATCGTCTTCGTGCCCCTCGCTGTCCGCGCCTACCGGCGAGCAGGGTGACGCGGGGCCGGGCGAGCGGAGGCCGCGGCCAGTTCCGCCCCGGCCGGCACGCTAACCTCCAGCTTCCTCCGGCGTGCCGTTCCTGTCAGGTAGCTGCCGGGCGACGCGCCGCTCGCTGGCCAGCGTCAGACCGACAAGGCTGACCACGATCCATTCGGTGATCAGCGCGGCCACTCCGAGCGGCTCCAGCCAGTTCCCGAAGTCGCCCTGGTCCCCCGGCACCGGGATGCTGCGGGTGATGATGTAGCCCAGCGCAGCGGACAGGCAGACTAAGCCGCCGAATGCCCACGACGGCATGGCCGGGCGGATGAGCAGCCAGATCCCGGCCAGCGGTGCCGAGACAGCCAGCAGGACGAATCCTGCCGTGAGCCACGCTGCACCGCTGAGCTGGCCCTGGATCTCCAGTGCGTGAATGATTCCCACGACTATCAGGCCGCTTACCGCAACCGCCCGGACGGCCGGATCAGCTGACAGGCGGGAGGCGTGGCGGACCGAGGTGGCCGACGGCGTGATGGCAGCTGACAAGGCTGGTTCCCCCTTCTGAACTCCATGGCGGCAGTACCGCGGCCCCCTGGCCGGCGGTAATTCCCTCGTTCCGGTAGCACGGATGCGCCCGCCTGCGCGGTTCAAGCCCGGCGGCAGCTTCGGGCCTCGGGGGATCGCCATCAGCGGTCAGGTGGCGCCCCCGCTCAGGACGGCGCCAGCGGGAGGTGTTGACTAGCTGCATGCCTGTTGAGGGTGACTATGAGCCGAGCACGCGGGGCTGGGTCCGCGAGCAGGTCAAGCTGTACGAGAGCTCAGGCGGCACGCAGGGAACGACGCTGCTGGACACCGGCCTGCCAGTGGTGATCATCACGAATCGCGGGGCGCGCAGCGGCAAGCTCCGCAAGACGCCGCTGATGCGAGTTGAGCATGACGGCCGTTATGCGGTGGTGGCATCGAAGGGCGGTGCCCCCGACCATCCGCGCTGGTACTACAACCTCCGCGCGGATCCGCGCGTCGAGCTCCAGGATGGCCCGCGCAAGCAGGACATGGTCGCCCGGGAGGTCACCGGTGACGAGCGGGCGCAATGGTGGGAACGCGCCGTGGCCGCGTTCCCGCCCTACGCCGAGTATCAGCGGAAGACCGCGCGCCAGATTCCGGTATTCGTCCTCGAGCCTGCCGGCCCGGGCTGAGCCGAGGCCGGCTCCGTGCGGGCCGGTGTCCTTAGGATGAACTGGTGAGCGGGGACCGTGGGCTGGACGTGGTGGTGTTCGGCGCCACCGGTTTCGTCGGGCGGCTGGTGGCCGGCTACCTGGCCGGTCACGCGCCAGACGGTGTCCGCATCGGGCTTGCGGGCCGGTCTGCGCAGCGGCTGGCAGCTGTCCGGGCGCGGCTCGGCGCCGCTGCGTCGGCCTGGCCGCTGCTGGTGGCCGATTCGGCGGATCCGGCGTCGCTGGTGGCTCTCGCGCGCGCGGCCCGGGTGCTGGCGACCACGGTGGGACCCTACCGTCGTCACGGGCTTGCGCTGGTCGAGGCCTGCGCCAGCACGGGCACCGACTACGCGGACCTGTCCGGTGAACTGCTGTTCATCAGGGAAAGCATCGACCGCTGCAACGACGCGGCCACCGGAACGGGCACGCGCATCGTGCATTGCTGCGGGTTCGACGCCATCCCTTCCGACCTCGGCGTGCTGCTGCTGCATCACGCTGCCCGCGCGGACGGCGCCGGTGATCTGGAGGACACGACGCTTGTCGTGACAGCCCTGAAGGGCGGTGTCAGCAGCGGGACGCTGGCGTCGGGCATCGGGCAATG
Organism: Streptosporangiaceae bacterium; assembly: GCA_035499215.1. Lineage (GTDB taxonomy): Bacteria > Actinomycetota > Actinomycetes > Streptosporangiales > Streptosporangiaceae > DATJZH01. The sequence continues at coordinate 8,533 of DATJZH010000191.1, forward strand.
GGACGAGGTGGCGGCCAGCGCCGAGCGCCGCAGCCTGGTGCGGGACCCGTACGCGCTGAGCCCTGACCGGGCGGCCGAACCCGACCTGGGCGGCGAGCAGGACCTGGATTGGGTCAGCTACGACGCCGATCTGGGGAGCTGGGTCGCCCCCTTCCTGATGGCGGGGCTCAACACGCGCATTGTGCGCCGCAGCAACGCCCTGCAGGGCTGGGCATATGGCCGCCGGTTCCGCTACCGCGAGGTCACCGGATTCGGTACCGGCCCCGCCGCCGCCGCGCAGGCCGCCGCGGTCGCCGCCGCGCTGAAGGCCGCGGAAGCAGGGCTCGCGTTCTCGCCATCCAGGGCGCTGCTCGGCCAGCTGCTGCCAGTGCTCGGCGAGGGCCCCAGCGAGAAGACCCGCCGCGCGGGCTTCTTCCGGATGGAGATCCACGCCCGCACCTCAGCTGGCCCCCGGTACCTCGGCAAGATCGAAGCCCGGGGCGACCCTGGCTACGCCGCGACGTCGGTGATGCTCGGCGAGAGCGCGCTCTGCCTCGCACTGGACGGTGACCGCCTGCCCGGCCGGGCCGGCGTCCTCACGCCGGCGACGGCGATGGGAGTCGCGCTCGCCGACCGGCTCAGATCGGCGGGGCACACCCTGACAGTGCAGCGCGTCGCTCAGTAACCACGGCCGGCGGATCTGCCGCGGCCAGACCCAGCGGCAATCCGGGCGTCCGTCAGCGCGACGATCCACCGAGCCGGCCGCGGGACGGGCCGGCCACTACCCCTGGAGGCCCGTGCTGCTCCTTCTGATCGTCGGCAGCAGCGCCGGCCAGCGCCGCGCCGACCGCGTCGAAGGCACGCAGCGTGTCGTGCAGCATCGCCGGCGACTGCGCGTCCGGCCAGGAGGACAGCTTGGCGGCCACCGTGCCGGTGCCGGGGCTGACGTACAGCATCTGCCCGTTGATGCCCAGGCAGAGCAGCAGGCCGCCATGTTCTCGCGGCAGGAACCAGAACTTGTTGCGGTACCACCCGCCGGGAAGGTACGGCCCGGACACCGACCGGGCGAAGGCATCGCGGATGTCCGGATCGGCCGTCCACGACTGCCGCAGCCAGGCGGCGGGGACGACGCGGCGGCCCGCCGCCTCGCCGCCCGCCAGCAGCATCACGCCGAAACGGGCGAGGTCGCGCGCCGTAGCGCACATCCCGCCGTCGTGAATCGCGGTTCCCACGCCGTCACAGGTGATCTCGGCGTCATGCTCGGCGCCCATCGGCGACCACACGAGCTCGCCGACGAGATCGGCCATCCTGGTCTTGGTCGCCCGCTCACAGACCCACCCAAGGACGTCCGTCTCGCAGGAGCGGTAGTCGAACACCCCGCCGTGCTGGCCGGCTCCGCCCAGGGTCGTCAGGTAGGCGTACATCGAGCTCGGCACCATGCGATGCGATGCCGGGCGCCAGCCCATGGCCTGCTCGATGACGCGCACCTCGGCGTCCAGGTCGGTGTAGTCCTCACTGAATTCCACTCCGGAGCGCATGTCCAGGATGTCGCGCAGGCTGGCCCCCCGGTAGCCGCCGTGATCGAGTTCCGGCACGTGCTCGGTGACGAGCTGCGCGGGGGAGAGCAGGCCGCGCTCGACGAGATTGCCGGCGACGCAGCCCACAACGGACTTCGAGATCGACATGAGCAGGTGCGGGGTGTCCGGGGCTGTCTCCCCCGCATAACGCTCCAGCACCGCCCGCCCGCCGTGCACGACGACGACGGCGTCGGTGTAAGTGTCGTCGAGCACCTCGTCCACGGTCGCCCTGGCGCCATCGACCCGGTGCAGCGCGATCTCGCCCAGCGGCCGGGGGTCGGCGAGCAGCGGCGTCACGTGGCCCGGATCCCGGCGGATGCGCTGGGTGGGTATGAGCTCACGCATGTGCGAGAACGACCACCGGTTGTATGGCGGCTCCTGCCAGTTCGCGAGCGTGACTCGCGCATCCGCCGACGGCGGGAATCCTTGCATGAGCATGGGTAGAGCCTAGTGGCCGTGCTTGCGCCGGGAATCGCGCCGGGGACGGCGCCGGAGCCTGGTCACGGCTCGCGCAGGATGACGGTCTTGATCTCCTCCGGCGCGTCGAAAGTGCGGCGCCAGGAATCACCTGGCCACAGGTAGTCCACCGTGCCTTCGTGCGGGCGGAAGACCGCGGTGTACAGAGTGCCGAAGCCCCGGGAGAACGCCGTGCTCCGCAGCGGGGGAAGCAGGAACTCGGCAGCGAGGTCCTCCGCCGGGGGACATGGCTCCAGCAGCTGCAGGAGCCGATGGCGCCGCTCGAGACTGCGCGGGGATCTGGGATGGTCGGGGTACTCGGGGGTGTCGCCGCGGTGGTTCGTCGCCACCGGTATGTCGGTAACCTCGGCCGGACCGCCGGGCGCTGCGAATGCCGTGACCGTCTCGCCCGAGATATCCATCATGGTGAGGTTGTAGGCCATGGCCATCGGCAGCCGGTCCAGTGCCTTCCGGGCCTCGCGAACCGAGCCTGCCACCTCGAGCAGGTAGCGCACGACCAGCGGGATTCCGAATCCGGGAGCTGATCCGGGGCGGCCGCCAAAGGCGAGCGAGATGGCCAGCCCGGCGTCATTCATCCCGTCCAGCAAGCCCCACAGGCAGTCGCCGGTGCCCAGGACGCGGCGGCCGGTAAAGGCACTGGAGTAGACGACCCGCTCGAAGAGGTCGGGATGGTAGTCGTAGTTGCGGATCAGCACCGGCCTCGGTCGGCCCAGGACTGCCTGCGAGCAGCACGGCAGGAACCGGGGCGGGTCCCACAAGGACAGCATCCGGGCGGCGAGCTCGTCGCCGTCCGCGAGCTCCACCATGCGCGTCCAGGTCGCCAGCAGCTCAGGCATATAGTCGGTCAGCATCCGCCGGCAGGTGCGCAGGTCCGGGCGCGCCGCATCGCCGTCGCTGAGATACCACCTGCGGTAGCCGGCCCAGGTGGCCTCGAACAAGGAGCGCCACCGGCCAGCCGGACGCGGCTCGTTGATCCCGTACAGGGTGATGGGATACAGCGACCGGCCGCGAGCGGGCGGGGGGAGACCCTGGTTGCGGAGATATTCGCCGGCCAGCTGAACCACCTCGCGTCCGGGCGGCGTCACTTGACGTACCCGACGGGCGCGACGGCCGGGCGCTGCCGCAGCGGCACGCTGACGAACTGGGAACGGATGCCGTCGATGTAACGCCGGCACCGCTCGGTCAGGCCGGCGGCGGTCTGCATGCGGCCTTTGGTGACGACGATGCCCAGGTCTGCGCCCTTGAAGCGGTAGTCGCCGGGGCCGTACACGCGCAGGAAGAAGCACTCGTCCTCGTCGGTCACCTGGTGCCAGTCGTGCGACGACCGCAGAAAGGCCAGCTCCCCATCCGCGGCGAGGCGGTAGGTCCCGGTGCGCGGGGCGGCGAGGATCCGCTCGACGGAGTCGTTCGGCTCCTTCATGATCAGTTGTGCCCAGACATCATCCGCTGCCAGGTCGTGCCACCGCTGGTTGATCTCCTCGACGTCGATCGCGTAGTCGACGTCCATGTACTCGAGCAGGTGGAAGAGGAAGAGCGGTACGTCGGCGTACGCGCCAGCTGTGACGTTGGTGATGGACGACGCGCCGGAAATGCGAGGGTTCAGCTCGCCGAGGTAGACCTCGTCGGCGTCGAGGTCGACGAGGACGTCGACTTCGAAGAAGCCCTTGTAGCCCTCCTGCCCGAGCCGGCCGCCGAGCCGCCGGACGAGTTCGATCGCCTTGGCGCGGTGCTCATCCGACAGTGCCTCAGGGAACAGGTCGTTCCCGCACCACCCGCCCTTGTACGGGGTGAGCTCCGGGTAGCCGGTGAGGTCGGTCATGAACGGCCCGACGACCGTCCCGTGCCGGGTCAGCACGGCCTCCACCGCGGTGGCCTTGTTGTTGATCCGTTTCATCACCTTCGCCTGCTGGCCTGCGATTTCTTCGGCGTGGGCGGCCCAGTCTGACTCCGAGGCGACGAAGAAGGTGGTCTTCCCCGAGTCGCCGTAAGGGGTCTGGACGACGAGGTCGGTGCCTAGTCCGGCATCGACGGCGACGCGGACCAGCGTGCCCCACGAGCCGACCTCCACGAGCACATTGGGCACGCTCGGGGCGCCGGCCTCGTTGCCGAGGATCGTTGTCACGATCTTGGAGTCCAGGCGGCGGCGCAGCGCGTCGGACGGGAGGATCATCTCGTAGCCCAGTTCCGCGCAGATCCGCTCGGTCTCCTCGTCGAAGAACACCATCGCGACCTTCGCGCCGCCGCCGCGGGAGGCGATGAAGGCCTGCACCTCCGGATCCCTGAGCAGGTAGTTGTTGATCTCCTCGCTGCTCTCGAACTTCACGCACGGCTTGTGCTCCGGGCTGAATACCCGCGGGTGCGCGCCGTCCCAGGAGTCGAAGTAGGCGACGTAGCTGAAGTTGCGGACCCAGCGGTCGATACCCAGCAGGTTGAAGGCCGTCGGTCCGAAGAAGTAGACCGGCGTGGTGTTCGTGCGGAAGAATCCGCGGATCTCGGAGATCCCGTTGAGGTGCCGGCGGACGGTGGCCGTGACGCTGCGCGACGACTCGCTCATAAGTTCCTCGGGCGAGAGGGCCA
>DATJZH010000192.1:0-2133 GCA_035499215.1 Streptosporangiaceae bacterium
CCGGACGCGATCACCAATGCGGAATGGGCGCAGCGCGCCGGGCAGGGCTTCAGCGGCAGAACCACCGCAGGCAGCGATGGCCTGCGCAGAGCGCTCCCTCGCGTTCCTTCATGATCACCTCAAGGATCGCCTGTGGCCTGCCGGCGCGCGGATTGTCGTCTGCGACAGCGGCGGCGCCACCGCCCCCCGGATACGAGACCGGGGAGCTGGACGAGTGCGGACGGGGGCTGCAAGTCGCGGCCGCGTGGGGTAGTTTCGGCACCGGCCGCGCCCAGGTCGTCTGGCGTGACCTGGGAAAGCCGCTCGGCACTCCCTTGATGCACAGGCTCGAACGCCGCGGCGCGGCACCACTGCGGATGGGGAGGGGCGGCACTGGCCCTCAGCTAGAGCCACGCGCTCCGCCGGGGACTACTGGGACTACCGCTACAGCTGGCTGCGCGATGCGGCGTTCACCGTGTACGCACCGATGAGGCTCGGCTTCCTGGAGGAGGCTGCGTCTTTCATGGACTGCGTCCAGCGCCGTTGCGAGTCCGCGACTCTCGAGCACGATGTCATGATCATGTATGCGGTCGACGGCAGCGCGGACCTCTGCGAGACAGTGCTGGACCACCTGGAGGGCTACTGCGGCTCAGGTCCGGTCCGTATCGGCAACAGCGCGCGGCAGCGCCAGATTGATGTCTACGGCGAGCTGATGGACTCGGTCTATCTGGGTCGCGTCCAAGATCCGGTGTAAATGAAGACGACGGGCGTAGGTTCCCCTTCAAGAGCTACCAACTCATCGAAGGAAAGGACCTACACCCGTGCCGACACGAGTATCGCCTACTGACCGTATCCGCCGCCACATCGACGATCTGTTCGCTGAGGACCGGCCGCTGCCGGAGATCTTGGAAGAGGTGGCCCGGCTCGGTGCGCAGCTGCTGATGCAGGCAGCCCTCGAGGCCGAGGTCACCGAGTTCCCGGGCCGGGACCGTTACGCCCGCGCCGCGCAGGCCGGGGAGGCCCGGCCCGGCTCGCGTAACGGGTACCGGGAGGTGACGGTCAAGACCACCGCGGGGCCGGTGGCCCTGTCGCGGCCGAAGCTGCGCGGCACCACCGAGGCGTTCGCCTCCCGGCTGTTCGGCAGCCACGTCACCAGGACGAACGCCCTGGAATCCCTGGTGATCGCCTCGTTCATCCGGGGCCTGTCGGTCCGGGACGTGGAGGCCGCGCTGGCCGGGGCGCCCGGCGACCAGGCCGCGATCTCCAAGTCGACGGTGTCGTCGGTGTGCCAGCAGATCAAGGACGAGTACCAGGCGCGGGCGGCGCGCCGGCTGGACGGCGTGGTTCTCGATTACCTGTTCCTGGATGCGAGCTTCTTCCGGATGCACCCCGGCTCGCCGGCCGAGCCGGTGCTGGTGGCCCGGGGGATCACCACTGACGGCAAGCCCGCGTTCGTCGGCCTGGCGCCCGGGTCCGGGGAGTCCGCCGACGCCTGGCACGACTTCCTCGCCGGGCTGCGCGACCGCGGGCTGGCCAGCCCGCTGCTGGTGATCAGCGACGGGGCGGCGGGTCTGATCGCCGCGATCGAGCAGGTCTTCCCCAAGGCGCTGCGCCAAAGATGCCTGGTCCACCGGTGCCGCAACATCGTGGCCAAGGTCCCGGCCGGGATACAGGCCGAGGTCAAGGACGCCTTCTGGGCGATCTTCGACACCGACGACCTCAAGACCAAGCCCGGCCCGAAGCTGGTGGAGATCATCGACAACCGGATCAGCGAGACGGCCGCCCGGTACGCCGCGACCTATCCCTCGGCGATGAAGTGCCTGACCACCGACCGCAGGGCCTGACCGCCTACCTGCGCTTCCCCGCCGGGCACCACAAGCGCACCCGGCACTCCAGCTTCATCGAGCGCACCTTCGGCGAGACCCGCCGCCGCACCAAGGTCATCGGCCGGCTCCCCGGCGAGACCAGCTGCCTGACCCTGGTCTGGGCCGTGCTCGACCGGGCCTCGGCCGACTGGCGCGGCTTCACCATGACCGCCGACGGCCTGCGGCTGCTGCAAGACCTGCGCCGCTCGCTGCTCGACCCGCCCCGCCAGCTGCGGCCACGCACCGTAACCGAGACCGAAGCCGAGCACCTCCCCGGAACTGTCCGAGC
>DATJZH010000193.1:0-6665 GCA_035499215.1 Streptosporangiaceae bacterium
CAAGTCAGTGCGGTAGGCACGGCGAGGGGTCATGACGGCGATCTTTAGCAGGCCATACCGCGAAACTGTGGGATCTGGCCAGCAAATCTTTTCCCGGCGCTGGGACAGACAGGTATCACTGCGGATCAGATGGCCTCTTAGGGCCATCGGCGCCCTGGAGTTCTTGGCTGCGGTCGGCCTGATCGTGCCCGCTGCGCTTGGCATCGCGCCGGTTCTGGTGCCGCTGGCTGCGACCGGTGCGGTGTTGCTGTTTGCTAGCGCGGTGGTCATGCGCCTCCGCCGTGGCGAGAGGGCAACGATCATCGGCGACCTGGTCTATCTCGCCATGGCCGCCTTCGTGGCGTGGGGCCGCTTCGGCCCAGGGGCCTTCGCCCGGCTGACCCAGCGGGGCGTCTTTGGCCGGGCTCGCCCACGTCGGATGGCACGAGGAGGCCTCCCGGGCCGCAGTCGGCTCGTTCCGTGACGGCGGTGAAGGTGAAGCGGTCTGTCAGGCCGAGGATCGGGTCAGATGGCTGCAGGTGGTTATCCTGCCAGCCATCTCTGGGCGCAGGTGTGGACGCAGGGCGCCACCCGCAGCAGCCGCGAAGACGATCCCGCAGTGGGATCAGCCGATCAGCCCGGGCATGACGCCGGCCCGCCGGCGTCTACCAGCCGACGCTGCCATCGATGAGTTCGCGGATGAGGTCGGCGTGGCCGTTGTGGCGGGCGTACTCCTCGATCATGTGGACGTAGATCCACCGCAGCGAGCATGGCCTCCCGCGCCGTTGGCCGGTGTCGTCCAGCCTGCGGGACGCAGCCGCCTCGCGACTCGCCTCGCATTCGGCCTGCCATGCCAGCAGGTCAGCCTCCCAGTCAGCGTCGTCGAGCGGGACTAGCTCGCTGTCCGGCACCTCAGGGTCATACCAGATGGGCGGTGCGCCATCGCGCAGGAGCACGCGGCGGAACCAGTTCCGCTCGACCTCGGCCATGTGCCGCACCAGGCCGTGCAGTGACAATCTGGAGGTCGGAACCGGCTGGCGTTTCCGGCCGGCATCGTCGAGGCCCTCGCATTTGAGCAGCAGCGTCGTACGGTGGAACTCGAGCCACGCCTCGAGCATCTGCCGTTCGCCGAGGACGAACGCGGGCTCCTGCCGTCGGGGATCATCCAGTTCTGCGATCATCTGGGGCACCTCCTGCCTCGCCACGGCAACTTCATCTAGACTCGTTACGTGATCTTCAAACAGGTCGGGGACGGACGGCCATATCCCGATCATGCCAGGACCGCACGCGAATGGGCGCAGATCCCGCCGCGCCCGGTCCGGCTGGATCATCTGATTACCACGAAGAATGTCCTGGATCTACAGATGGTCCTGGCTGAGGACTCCACCTTTTACGGTGACCTGTTTCCGCACGTAATCCGGTGGCGCGGCGATCTCTACCTGGAGGATGGCCTGCACCGTGCGCTCCGGGCCGCGCTGCACCAGCGGCCAGTCCTGCACGCGCGCGTGCTCGAACTGGATTGAGCACCCGCGAGCGGCTGGTCCTGCCGGCGGTTGTCCTTCTTGCCTGTCCTGCCGTGCCGCGCCTTGCTTATCCTATTTATGCTGCGGTGTCTTGTGCGGCAGCGCCGTTTTCTGGTGCGGCTGGAGTTTCTGCTGCTCCGCTAGCTTGTGCCGCTTGGCTGCTGCTACCGCGGCGGCGTGCTCCCTGGCGAGCCGCGCATCGTGCAGGCTCACCTGGGTGGCCAGGCCCTGCGACATCCACTCCAGCATCGGCGGCAGCAGCGCCCGCCAGGTCAGCATGGTGTGCCCGCCGCCCGGCACGAACTTGACCCTGACGCTCGGCTGGCGGTTGGCCAGCAGCAGGTCGAAATAGGTGGCGCTGCGTACGTCAGCGCTGTCGAGCCGCCCGGCGCCCAGCCAGAACTGGGGAATCGGGTGCCCGGCGGGCAACAGCTTTATCTCAGCCTGCGGAGTGTTCTGCAGCGCCAGCCCGCGGTTTCCGCCGAATGGACTTACCTTCCTCGATGGATCCGTCAGCTGGTTGTCCGATGGCACGAAGTAGCCGCTAAGGACACCCGCGTAGCTGTAGACCCCGCCGTACTGCAGGCCGAGGTTAGCGGCGCAGAAACCGCCCTCGGAATACCCAGCTATGCCCCAGCCGAGGCCCGGCTTCTGCACCCGCAGGTGCCGAGATATGAAGCTGGGCAGGTCCTTGGCCAGGTACGTCGCATCTGCCGGGCCGCCGGCCTGATTGAGGCATTGCAGCGATATTCTGCGGCCGCCGTTCGCGTCCGGCATGACCAGCACGGCGGGCTTGGCCCGGCCCTGGCTGACCAGGCTGTCGAGCAGCGAGTTCACGTCCAGTACGGTGATCCAGTCCACCGGCTGGCCGGGAAAGCCGTGGATCAGCTCGATTGCCGGGAAGCGATATTTCGCGTAGGCGGTCTGGAAATACTCCGGCGGCAGGTAAACATAGACCTGCCTGCTGATGTTGCTGGCATTCCCGTGGATGTGGGCCGTGACCAGCACGCCCTGCTGCCGGGCCAGGCTAATGTTGACGGCGCGGCCGAGGAAGCTGCCGAATCCGGGGCCCAGCTTCTTGGTGGAGCGAACCACCACTGCCTGCGGACCCTGATTAGTCAGGTCTTCGATAGCCGCATGCCAGTTCTGGTAGTAGTCGTAGTACTTGTTGACCGCCGCGACGCCGAACATCATCGCGGGGACAAACGCCAGGCAGGCCGCCAGGACCCGGAATACCAGCTGCCTGGCCACGACCATCCACCAGATGAGTCCGCCGAAGAGGATCATCATCAGCAGGAAGAACAGCGTGCTTTGCGGTTCTGGCACTCGTCACCCCGGTGGCCTGGCACAGTCAGCTGGTAGTGCGGCAACTTCCTAACGGCCGGACCGCCCGCCAAGTGCCCGGCTGCGCGGATTGGCGGTGGAGGTGGGATTTGAACCCACGGAAGGGTTGCCCCTTCACACGCTTTCGAGGCGTGCGCCCTCGGCCACTAGGCGACTCCACCGGGGCCGAGCCTACCCGAGCGTGGCCGGTGCCGTTCCGCCGGCCGCCGCTGAGCCTGACCGCTAGCGGCGCCGGGCGAAGAAAGCGCGCAGCAGCGCCGCGCACTCGTCCGCGAGCACTCCGCCGATCACCTCGACGGGCGGCCCGAGCCGGCGATCGCGCACCACGTCCCAGAGCGAGCCGACCGCTCCGGCCCTGGCGTCCGGGGCGCCGTAGACCAGCCGCCGCAGCCGGGCGGAGGTCACCGCCCCTGCGCACATGGTGCAGGGCTCGATGGTGACGATCAGCGTGCAGCCGTCGAGCCGCCAGCGGCCGATTGCCCCGGCGGCAGCGCGAAGAGCGAGGATCTCCGCATGCGCGGTGGGATCGCGGTCAGCCTCGCGGCGGTTGCGCCCGCGGCCGATGAGCGTTCCCGCGGCATCGAGCACGACCGCCCCGACCGGCACGTCGGCGTCCAGCCCGGCGCCGGCGCTGGCAGCCTGCTCCAGCGCCAGGCGCATCGCCGGCTCGAATGCGGCCACGTAGCCGGCGGTCACCAGGATGTCCCCGTCACCTCACGGGCCCGTCATTTCACGGGCCCAGCGCCTCGTCGAGCGCCCGCTCCATGGCCGGGCCGAAGCCGAGCCGCCAGGCGATGCTGGTCAGCACCTGATCCGGATACTGGTCCAGGTTGCCGGAAAGCGCGCCCAGTTCCATCTCGTCGACACCGAGGTCGGCGAAGATGGACAGGTCCCCGGCGGGCAGGACCTGGTCCAGGTCCTCGTCCAGCGGCACAGGAATGTCGAGGTAGCGCAGGACCTGCCGGGCGAGCTCCCAGTCCACGGAGGCGGTGAGATCTGACAGGAAAACCGACACCTGGCCCCCGACGACACGCAGGGCGACGAAGAAATCATCCTCGACGGCCGCGAGCCCGATCGTGCTGCCGATGCTCGGCTGCTGCCGCAGTGCCAGGATGAGGTCGTGCAGATTTGCCGTCAGCGCTGGGGGAAGGACGCCGACCTTCCAGAGGTTGTCCTCCTGGTAGGCGACGACGGCGAAGTCGTTACTGGTCACATCGGTCATCATCACCCCAACGGTGCGGCTATCCCGGATCGAATGGTGTCAGATTCTCCCGGCCGGCGTGGCTCGGTCGGGACCAGTAACATGCGGCTAACATGCAGCTAACGAGGTTCGGCGTGCCAGCGCCCGCGGGCGCCCTGGCATCCGTCCGCAAATTCCGCAGGCAGTCATTGGTCAGAAATTGGCTCTGGGCTATGCTGACCAGAAGAAGCGACAACGGCACTGCTGGTGACTGGGCGTAATGGCTATAGCGACCGCGCGGGGAGGTGAACTGACGTGAAGAAGATCATCTCCTGGGGCATCTTCATCTTCATCTTGTTCTATCTGGCCACCGAGCCCGCCGCAGCGGCCGCGACGATGACGACGATCCTTAACGGGCTAAAGTCGATCGGGAACTCACTGGCGATATTCTTCAGTTCGATCTGAGACGATGAGACAGACAGTTGGCGGCAGGCAGCCGCTAGTGGCCGTTGACCGGTTCCTGCTTCCCCGCGAGGTGCAGGTGGCCACGGTACGGCGGCACCCGGCCGTCCTGATCCCGTCGGCTGCCATGGCGCTGGGCGGGCTGCTGCTGGCTGGCGCGCTGAGCGCCACCGTCCTGCAGCACCAGAAGTACTTGCTGATCATCGTATGGCTGCTGTGGCTCATCCTGGTCGGCCACCTGATCTGGAAGACGCTCAACTGGGCGGTCGACTACTTCGTCGTCACCGACGCCCGCCTGCTGCTGACCTCCGGGCTGCTCACCAGGAATGTCGCGATGATGCCGCTGACGAAGGTGACGGACATGACCTTCCAGCGGTCGTTCGCCGGCCGGCTGCTCGGGTATGGCGAGTTCATCGTCGAGTCGGCCGGCCAGGATCAGGCACTGAGCCATGTCGATCATATCCCGTATCCCGAGCAGCTATACCTGCTGATCTGCGGAATGATCTTCCCGGGCAGCGCAGAAGACGACGAGGACGCAGGGCCCGACGAGGACGACGGTCTCGGCCTCGACGAGTTCACGGGCGGCAGCCCCGACGACGCCAGGACTCGCCGGAACAGGCCGAGGCGGGACGATCCTCGCAACGACGAGCTCTGAGGTTTGCGAGCGCAGCCCTTCCCCGGGGTTCGTGCCGCCGGACGAGTACAGCGAAGCGCCCGGCCGCATGAGCCTGCCCGGAACCCGCTGAGCCGGCCGCTGCGGCCTCAGCTGGTGACGAGGGCTACGCCAACTGCCGCGATGGCCAGGCCCGCGTGCTGCGCCCACCGCAGCCGTTCGCCCAGCAGCACGCGCGCGAGCAGCACGGTGACGCCCGGGTACAGCGCGACGAGGACTACTGCCAGGCCGAACAGGCCCTGTCTGGTGGCGAGCACGTAGCTGACGTTCGCGCTCGAGTCGAGGACGCCCGCCGCCACCGCCGTGAGGAACGGCACACTGCCCGCGCGCCACGACAGCGGCGCCTTCCGCGCGGCCGCGGCGACGATCAGGATCACTGCCAGGCCGGCCAGCCGGGCCGCGGCGACTGGCCATAGCGCCCCGGACTCGCCGCCATAGCGCATGAAAAGGAAGAAGATGCCAAACGACGCTCCCGACATGATCCCGTACGCAATGGCCAGGCCCCGTCCGCGCTCGCCGGCTGCCTGATCCCCGGGCCCGGCGCTCACGCTGCTTCGCGGCGCGGCGCTCCCGCCGCCTCCCGGCGCGGCGCTCCCGCCCGAACTGACCAGGACGATGGCCGCCAGGCACAGACCTCCCCCCACATAGACCGCCGGGCCGGGCCGCTCGCCCCCGGCCAGCGCGACTGCGACCGGCAGCACCGTGGAGACGAGCGCCGAAATGGGTGCCACCACGCTCATCGGACCGGCGGCCAGACCGGAATAGAAGACGATCAGGCCCGTGCCGCCGACCGCGCCGGCGCACAGTCCCCAGCCCAGGCCGGCCGCCCCCGCCCGCTGGCCGGAAACGACGGCCGCGGCGAGCACCACGAGCAGGCCGGCCGCTGCGGATATCACCAGCACTGACAGGACATGCGCCCGGCGGGCAGCTGCGCCGCCGAGAAAGTCGGCGCTGCCGTAGAGCAGCGCCGAGACGAGCGCGTAGAAAGCCACCATCAGATGTCCGCATGACCTCCGGTCGGAGTACCGTACTTGCTAGTACATTATAAATGACCGCCGATACTTCCAGGGAGCCCGACGGTGAGCGACCCGGCACCCCTCACCGGCGCGCTGGCGCGCGCCGTCCAGGCCCTGCGGACTGAGCGCGGCTGGTCGCTGGACCAGCTGAGCGCGCGCTCGGGTGTCAGCAAGGGCGCCCTGGTCGCGCTGGAGCAGGGCCGCTCCAACCCCAGCCTGGCCACTCTCGCCCGGATCGCCGATGCCTTCGGCGTGCCGGTCACCCGGCTGATCGACATCACCGACGAGCCCGCGGTCCGGATCACCGGCCCCGCCGAGGCGAAAGTGCTCTGGGAAGGCCCGGCTGGCGGCCGCGGCGAGATCATCGCCGCTACCGCCCCGCCCTGGGCGGCGGAACTCTGGCGATGGCGGCTGCGGCCCGGCGAGCAGTTCGGCGGCAGCGCACATGCCCCGGCGACCAGGGAGCTGGCCTGGGTCGAGGCGGGCAC
>DATJZH010000194.1:0-29561 GCA_035499215.1 Streptosporangiaceae bacterium
CCGGGCGGGATGCGGTAGCGGCGGGTCTTGCCGGGCTTGACAGCAAGGCCCTTCCCGCGGAGCTTGCGCAGGTCGTAAGCGGCGTGCCGGATCGTGCAGCCGGCCTGCCCGGTCATGGCGCAGAGCAGATCGCCATACCGCGCGGAAAGGTCATCGGCCACCTGCCGACCGTACGGATCAGCCGCACCCGCCTCAGCCGATCCGCTTACCTCAGCCGGACTGCGCACGTCAGCCAGCCTGCCCCGCAGGGGTCATCCCTTCCGGGCGAAGTCCCGGACGAAGCGCAGCTGTCGTTAGTGCCGCGTTGCACCCTGGCGAGTGTCCTAAGTGCCGCGTTGCACCCTGGCGAGCCGACCGCTTCCGTATACGGTGAGTGCGCATGTGCCTCGTCTCGGTACACGCAATCGCGTTCGGACTTAGTGTGAGCACGCCGTGAGCAGCGCGACGGGCAGGTCTCCCGGTCGTAGTTCTGCGATGGCCCGCCTGCCCCCCGCCGGGCCGGCTGCCGATCTCACGGCCAAGATCCTCGGCTGGTCAGCGGCGGCCGGCATCACCACCTCGATCTTGATCATCATCGCGGCTCCGGCGGTCCGCAACAGCTGGTCGCGGCCCAGGATCGGGCTGCCTTCGACCGGGCCGCCCTGGGAGTTCGCAGTCCGCCCGCCGATGCCGCTCACGACCGTGACGCTGGCCCTGTGGGCGGCGGCCATCATCGGCGCGGCCGGCGTGGCGGCCGGGCTGGCTGCGGTAGCGCGCGGGGCGCGCCCGCCGATCCGAGCGGTGACAGCGGGCGCCATCGTCGCGACGGCGGCGCTGACCGTCCTGCCGCCGGCCGGCTCAACGGACGCCATCGACTATGCCGTGTACGGCAGGATAGTGCTGCTGGGTCGCAGCCCCTATGTGATGACACCGCAGCAGCTGCGTCTGACGGGCGATCCCATCGGACTTGCCGCGCCGCACCAGTGGCGCAACCACGTGTCGGTCTACGGCCCGGCGGCGACCGCGCAGCAGTGGGCCGCCGCAGAACTCGGCGGCAGCTCGGCAGCGCGGATCGTCTTCTGGCTCAAGCTGTGCGACGGGCTCGCGTTCGTGGCCGTGCTGCTGGCCCTCGACCGATTACTGCGATCCGACCCCGCCCGACGAGCACGGGCACACCTGCTCTGGTCGGTAAACCCCTTGCTGCTGTGGGGGCTGATGGCTGCCGGGCACATCGACGTGCTCGCGGCCGCGGCCGGATTCCTCGGCCTGATCGTGCTAGGCGAGCAGTCCAGAACGGGCGCTCCTAGCTGGCCCCGTGCGCTAGCCGCTGGCCTGCTTGCCGGGACGGCGACGGACCTTAAGATCACCTATATCCTCTTTGGCGCAGGCATAGCCTGGGTGGCTCGCCGGTCGCGTGCCGCGCTGTGCGCCGCAGCCGGCGGAGCCCTGGCGGTGGTTGTGCCCTCCTATCTCTGGTTCGGCCTGCCCGCGGTCAGGGCGCTGCTCGCCCGCAGCGACAAGGCAACCATCGAAAGCTTCTACCGGCTGCTTCGGGTGCCGATCAAGCCGGGGACGGTGCTGCTGGCAGTGGCTGGGCTCGCGTTCATCGTCGTCGCGGCATTGATACTGCGGCACTTTCCCGATGGCTTTCCCCGCCGCCCGGCCATTAAGATCGCGCTGGCGCTCAGCATTGCCTGGCTATTTGTCTGGCCCTATCAGCTGCCCTGGTACGACACGATGGCCATCTGCCTGCTCGCGGTCTACCCAGCCTCCCGGCTCGACTGGCTGGTGCTGCTGCGGCTGGCGGCTGGCACGCTCGCAGTCATGCCGGGGACCGGGCGCCTTAGGGAGATGGTCCTGCTGCTGGGAACCGCCAAGGCCATTCACCTCATCGTCACGCCGGCCCTCATGCTTGCCGCCCTGGCGGGCCTGGTCTGGCTCTGCCTGTCTCGGGCGTGGAACTCCAGCTCCTCGAGCGCTGTAGCTGCGGCTGGGCCGGCTCAGCAGGCCGCCGGCCTGGCTCAGACTTACCGCGGCCGCTAGCGTGACGGCTGTGGCTAGCCGACAAGAGCGGGCAAGGTCGTTCGGGGCGGTTGCAGCAGATTACGACAGGTTTCGGCCAGGTCCCCCCGAGGCGGCGGTCGACTGGCTGCTGCCCGAGCGCTGCGAGGTGGCGGTCGACGTGGGCGCTGGCACCGGCCTGCTGGCCCGCGCGCTGGCACGCAAGGTCGCCATGGTCATAGCGGTTGAGCCGGATGAGCGGATGAGAGCCGTGCTGCACGCACGTTCGCCCGGCGTCCGGGTCGCCGCGGGCACGGGCGAGGCGATCCCGTTGCCCGACGCCAGCGCTGATGGCGTGTTTGTCTCGGAGGCGTGGCACTGGATGGATCCAGACCGGGCTGCCCCGGAGATCGGGCGGGTGCTGCGGGACGGCGGGCGTTTCGGGGTGATCTGGACCGGCCGTGATCGCGAGGTTGGCTGGCTCCGCGAGCTCGCCCGGCTGACCGATCCCGGCACCGCCGGGCTTGATGACCAGGCAGAAGCGCTGCGATGGGCACGGCGTCGCGAGGTCAGGCTGCCCGAACCTGGGGTTTTCCACCGCGCGGAGAGAGCGTCGTTCACGTTCATTCGGACTATGACAAAAGGCGCAATCGTCGACATGCTGGCCACCTACAGCGGCATCATCACGGCTAACCCGCAGGACCGGGCGGCGGGGCTGGCGCAGGCGAGGACCGCACTGGACAAGCGTTTCCCCGATGCCGGCGAGATCGACGTGCCGATACGCGCGCTGTGCTGGCGCGCTGACCGCGTTACCGGGAACGTTCCAGGCCATGGGTGAGCAAACGCCGGGTGAGCAAAGGTCGTGTGAGCAAAGGTCGTGTGAGTGAATCAGGTCTGCATCGGCAATCAGCTCGGTGACGAAGTCATCCTGGAAACGGCCGAGAGGCCGTCGCCGAGGCGGCCGACGCGGCGCGGCGCGCCCGGCGCCTGCGTGCCCTGGCTCGCCGACTCAGCGGAAGTCGCGGCTGCGGGCGGCGGCCACTACCCGCAGCCGCCGCAGCCGGGTGGCGAGCAGACTGACTGCCCCGTCCAGCCGTTCAACCCTGCCATGCACGAGCAGCGCGTCCGCGTCGACGCCGATCTTGCGGTAACGCTCCCATACCCGCGGCGGGCAGATGACATTGACCATCCCGCTCTCGTCCTCCAGGCTCAGGAAAACCACCCCGCCTGCCGTCCCCGGCTGCTGCCGGTGGGTGACCAGGCCGCCCACTGCGACGGCAGCTCCCGGCCGCGCCGTCTGCAGCCGCGCCGCTGGCAGCACGCCGCCGGCAGCCAGCAGTTCCCTGATGTGCGCGATCGGGTGCGTGCCGTAGGTCCCGGTGGCCCACAGGTCAGCGAAGGTCTCCTCGGCCGCCGTCATGGCCGGCAGCGGCGGTGCCGCCAGCCCGGGGGTCGTGCCGGGCAGCTGGCCTGCCCTGATGGTGGCAGCAGCCCCGGCTGCCCACAGTGCCTCGCGCCTGCTCAGCCCGAAGCAGCCGAAGGCACCCGCCAGCGCCAGGGCCTCCAGCGCCGGAGCGGCGAGCATTGTGCGGCGGGCGAAGTCTTCCAGATCCGCGTACGGCTGGCCGGCCTCGATGACGGCAGCCGCGGCGGAGCCCAGGTTGCGCACCTCGGAAAGACCGAGCCTGATCGCCGGCTGGCCGACGACGGGAACTCCCCCATGCGGCTGGCTGGCTACGGGGTAACTGGCGGGGCCAGACGCTTCGCCTCGCACCGGACCGGCGGCGGGACCAGCGGCGGCGGGAACAGCGGGCGGCATCCCTTTTTGCGTCAGGGGTCTTGCTGCTTGCGGTCTTGCCGTTTGCGACACCTCCAGGGTGGCTAGCACCGCACTGGCGTTCACGTCGACGCCGCGTACCTGCACGCCGTGCCTGCGCGCGTCCCCGATCAGGCTGGCAGGCGCGTAGAAGCCCATCGGCTGATTGCGCAGCAGGGCAGCGGTGAAGGCGGCCGGGTAGTAGCACTTCAGCCAGGCGCTGGCGTAGACCAGGTAGGCGAAGCTGATCGCGTGCGACTCGGGGAACCCGTAGCTGGAGAACGCCAAGATCTTGACGTAGATGTCCTCGGCGACCTTCAGCGGGATGCCGCGGGCGGTCATCCCCGCCAGCAGCCGGGTGCGCAGTTCCTCGATGCGCTCCGGGGCGCGCTTGGAGCTCATCGCCTGCCGGAGCCTGTCCGCCTCGGTCGCGCTGAACCCCGCGCAGTCGATGGCGATCTGCATCATCTGCTCCTGAAACAACGGCACGCCGAGGGTCTTGCCAAGCGCGCGGCGCATGGACTCATGCGGCAGGTCGGGCACCTCGTCCCCGTGCCTGCGGCGCATATAGGGATGCACCGAGCCGCCCTGGATCGGGCCCGGCCTGATCAGCGCGACCTCCACGACGAGGTCATAGAACTCGGCGGGCCGCAGCCGCGGCAGCGTGGCCATCTGCGCGCGCGACTCGACCTGGAATACTCCCACGGTGTCGGCCGCCCGCAGCATGGCGTAGACGCCGGGGTCCTCCTGCGGGATCGAGTGCAGGCTCCAGCGCTGGCCGTGATGCCGCGCGACCAGTTCGAAACAGTCCCGCAGCGCCGACAGCATGCCAAGGCCGAGCAGGTCGAACTTGACCAGGCCCGCGTAGGAGCAGTCGTCTTTGTCCCACTGCAGCACGGTCCGGCCCGGCATCCTGGCCCACTCCACCGGGCACACCTCCCCCACTGGCCGGTCGCAGATAACCATCCCGCCGGAGTGAATGCCCAGGTGCCGGGGCAGCCGCTGCATCCGCGCAGCGAGCCCGACGACGGGCTCGGGGACCCCGGCGTCGGGCGGGACCGGCTGGCCGGGACCGTACTGACGGGGGCCCGCCTGTCTGGCCCAGATGTCCTGCTGGTCCGGCGGGAAGCCCAGGGCCCGGCCCGCGTCCCGCAGCGCCATCCGCGGCCGGTAGGAGATCACGTTGGCGACCTGGGCCGCCTTATCCCTGCCGTAGGTGCGGTAGACGTACTGGATCGCTTCCTCGCGGCGGCGATGCTCGATGTCCAGGTCGATGTCCGGCGGTCCGTCCCGGCCTGCCGACAGGAAACGCTCGAAGAGCAGGCCATGCTGAACGGGATCAACGCTGGTAATCCCGAGCGCGTAGCAGACAGCTGAGTTGGCTGCCGATCCCCTGCCCTGGCACAGGATGCCGGACTCCTCGCAGAACCGGACGATGTCGTACACGATCAGGAAGTAGCCGGGGAAGCCCAGCTCAACGATGACATCAAGCTCGCGGGCTATCTGGTCATACGCGCCGGGGACCCGCTCGGCGCGGCGCGGGCCGTACCGCTGCGGTGCTTTTTCCGATACCAGCGTGCGCAGCCAGGCAGCCTCACTCTCGCCGCCGGGGGTGGGGAAATCCGGCAGCCTGGGCGCGATCACGTGGAAGTCGAACGCGCAGTCGGCGGCCAGCGCCGCGGTGCGCTCGAGCACGCCGGGGTAGCGGCGGAGCCGGGTGGCCATCTCGGCGCCGGAGCGGAGGTAGGCACTGCCGGATGCGGCCAGCCAGCCGTCCATTTCGTCCAGGCTGCTGCAGGCGCGGATCGCCGCCAGCGCCTGGGCCAGTTTGGCGTCCGGGGGTGCCGCGTAGTGGACATTGCCGGTGGCGATCACCTCGACCCCGGCTGCTTCAGCGAGCACGCAAAGGGCGTCGTTGCGCTCGTCGTCCTCCGGCTGGTCATGACCGGTCAGTTCCACCTTGACGTTCTCGCTGCCGAACGTTTCCGTCAGGGTCTTCAGTTCCCGTGCCGCCGCCGCCGGACCGTCGGCCGCGAGCGCCGCGGGCACCGCGCCCTTGCGGCAGCCGGTGAGAACTACCCAGTGGCCATCGTGTGCACCGGCAAGCGCCGCCTCGTCATAGCGGGGGCGGCCTTTCCCCCCGCCTGCCAGTTGCGCGGCGGTGATCATCCGGCATAGCCGCTTGTATCCCTCCGGGTCGCGGGCCAGCACAAGCAGGTGCCGGCCAGCCGGATCGGGGATGCCGGCGCGGAGAGTCCCTGAGAGTCGCGCCGCCAGTCGTCCCGCAGTGCCGGAGACTCGTCCCGCCGGGCGAGAGGATCGTCCCGCTCCGCTGGCACTGCACCCGCTGGCACTGCACCCGCTGGGAAGGCCCAGGCTAAGCTCGGCACCGAAGACGGTGCCGAGCCTGGCGCCTTCCTGGCGCAGGCGGGCGGCCGCCTGGGCGAACTGGGGCACCCCGTACATGCCGTCGTGATCAGTGATGGCCAGCGCGGTCAGGCCGCGTCCTGCTGCCTCGGCGACCAGCTCATCAGGACTGGACGCGCCGTCAAGGAAGCTGTAAGAGGAATGGCAGTGCAGTTCGGCCCAGGGCGGATCCTGGCTGGCCCGACTGGCTGGCAGCCGGATCACCGAGCACGGCGAACGTGGTGCCGAGCGGACCCGCGGCTCTTCAGGTGCACCGTCCCGGCCGAGATTGGGGTCATCCCCGCTGGCTATGCTGTCCGCGGCGGAACTGCGCCAGGAAAGGCGCCGCTCAAGCTCCCGCCACGGCACCGGCGGATTGTCCCAGCCCATGTTCTGGCTACCCCTTCTGGTCAGACGGGATGGATGTCGGGCATGACGGTGTACACGCGCCCGGAGGGTGTGATCCAGCTGAAGATTCCTGGGGTGTCCTGCCGCAGGACCCAGTACGGGTTCTGCTTGAGCAGGTGGTGGTCCCGGCAGAGGCCACCGCAATTGCACTTACAGGTCCGGCCGCCGTCCTCGTACGCGAGCGTGTGGTCAACGTCACCGCGGCAGGCGGGCCGCCGGCACGTGAGGTAACGGCAGGTCACATCCCTGGCCGCGACATAGTCCCGCAGGGAGGGCGGCGGCCGGTAGGCCGCAGTGGCAGACAGGTGCGCGCAGCCCCCGGCCGCCGCGTCGGCTATGTCGTCCGCATCGGCACGGGCACGCGCCCGAGATGCGGCCCGCAGCGCAGCGGCCAGGATTCCGCCTGCTCCCCCGGTCCCTGCTCCCCCGGCATCACCCGGCGGATCTCGACCCAGGATGGTCTCGGAAATCGTGAGCGTTACCCGGCTGATTAGGCCGCCGCCGAGGCTCGCGCCGGGCCCGTCGCGCTGGCCTGGGCCGTCTCGCTGGCCGGTCCCTGCGCCCCGACGGGGGATGCGGGCGACGGCTCTGGCTCGCCCTGCCGGGTCGGTCAGGATGACTCGCCACTCGGTTGTGGGGTCACAGGCGGCCAGGTCGGCAAGCTGTCGGGCCTGGATCGGGGTGATGGGGCCGAGCCGGCTCAGCAAGCCCGGCTCTGGCGAGACCCCGGCCAGGGTCGACCAGGGCAAGGACAGGGTCAGCAACTGACCTGCGGCGCAGGACGACACGAGTGCTGCCCCACCGGGCGCGAGCAGCCCAGGCGGAATACCGACGGCGGGCAGATCCGGCCAGGTCGGCACCGGGCCGCTCAGGGGCCAGTCATCCTCGTCATGGTTCCTGACGGTGTCATCGTCCCTGGATGCGTCCACACCGTCGCAGAGCCCCTCCCAACCCCGGCCTGAGTCGTCATCGTCGGCGGGGGCGTCGGGCCACGGCACCTCGTCCTCATCGGCAGGCCACTGCACGCTCTTGCCAGGGCCGTCGGGGCCGGGACCACCAGAGCCGGGACCGCCAGAACCAGGCTCGCCAGAACCAGGCCGGCCGTGGCCAGAACCGCTGGGGTGGCCACGGCTGCCGCAGGAATTGTCATTATCGGATGGCTGGTCGCCGGGGGGCTCATCGGGCGGCGCGCCCTCGGCGGGCGGGGTGGGCGGAAGGGTGCCCAGCAGCATCCCGACAAAGACCTGGGCGCACAAGAAGTCCATGGACCCGGCCGCGCCCGCAGCCTTCCAGCCGCGGGCGATCGCCTTGATCTTCGCCATCGCCGCGGCGGCGTGCACGCCCGGCAGGCTCTGACCGGCCAGTGTCGCTGTGGAGTCCGCATCCGGGTAGAGAACCACCCGGGCGCGCCGTTCCGCTTCCGCTCGCCGCCGCTCGGCACCGTCGGGATCAGCGGCGATCACCGCGCGGCGCAGGGCAGCACGCAGGCCCCCGGTCGTCTTGTCCCCCGCCCCCGGCAGGACCTCCGCTTCCACCGCCCGCGCAGCATCCTCATTCAGCAGTGACGTCGCCTCGGCGATCAGCCGCGCCCGGCCCAGGTCGATCTTCCTGGCGTGCAGCGCCGATCCGGTGGCGGCCAGCCGCCAGGCCAAAGTGACAGCGAGGTCAGTCCACCACTGCGCGCCGACGCCGGTCATCAAGAGTGCCAGTGATACTTCCGCGCATGCCTCCCGGCTGATCCGTGCCGGGCGTCCGTCCGCGTCGACGCCGATCTTGGGATCACGACCCGCGGCCCGGGCCGCGACCTGTGCGACGCAGGCCAGTTCCCTGGCCTGGGCCCAGGAAGCAAGCTGCCGGAACCCAGCCGCCGTGTCCGGCAGTGCATAGTTCGTGAGATCCGGCACGGGTGCGGCGGCTAGCAGCGCAGCCAGGCCAGGACCTGGCGCGATCTGCCCAGCGGCCCGCCCGGCCACCTCCGCGGCCGTCAGCACCCGTGACTCACCGGATTCGATGGCATCCAGCTCGGCTTCCAGTAGCGCCTCCTGATCTTCCAGCTGGCCGGACTCAGGCTGCTCACTGCTGCCCTCCTCGCCGACCACCACTGCCAGCAGTTCCTCCAGGTCGATCTCCCACGACCAGGCGGAGGCCTGCGGCAGGCCGGCCGCCGCGGATTCCCCTCGCCCGAGATCGGGGCCGTGGCGCGATGAGCCGGCTGGGTGGGGATTACTGACGGAGTCATGCTGGGTCTCTGGATCGGGATGATCGCCAGAATCAGGCGGGGGGACGGGGTCGCCGGGCATGGGCACCTCCTCGCTGCGCTTGGCTACTCAACCGCTTCGCTGCCCTCAGTGGATCAGTCGGCAGGCTCCGCTTCAGTTCTTCGACTACCATAGCGAGCGGTACTGACAAAACGATCTATGCTCGAATATGGATTTGAAATACTGTCATGAGGTATGCGCTGATCAGCCGTCGCGGGCCCGGTTTAACAGCCGGCAAGCCGTGTTAGGTCGTCAGTCGTAGCTGGCCTCGATCAGCCAGTGGCCGTCCTGCACGACCGCCAGCCAGGCGGTCCCGTCCTCGGTGACGAGCTGGAACCTGGCCCGCCTGCGGGCACGGCGCGGATCCCACCACCGTTCGGTAACCGGCCACGGTCCGGCCCAGGAGGTCACCGCGAGCGGCGGCGCGCCGCCGGCCGAAAGCCTGGCAGGGAAGCCGGACAACTGAACGCGCCCGGTGATGGTCACTGGCGTCCCTGAGCTGTCGGTGATCCTGGCCGGCAGCGGGGCCGGATACACCGTGGCCGGTGCCGGCGCGGGGATCCTTCCCGGCCAGGGCCGGCTGGTCGGGAGCAGGGGGACCTCGACGTCGCCGAAGGGGACCAGTAGCACCTGGTCAGCCGGGCTGCGCCCGCCTGACAGGACCGGCCGGGTCACGCCACCGTGCCCGAGCATCGCCTGAACCCGCACGGCGGCCCGCGCGACCCGGTCGCTGATCACCGCATCGCCCCACAGGCCAAGCTGACGGCCCTCAGCCCGGGTAAGCTGGTCCGGGGTCAGTCGCAGCAGGGTGATCCCACCGACCCCCGCTGCCTCGTTTGGCGTCTTCTTGCCCGCCGGACCGGGGCCGCTGCCATGCCCGTCACTGGCGCCTGCGTCCTGCCCAGCCCGCCACCCCTCCAGCTGCCAGCGCACCCGCTCGGCCACCGCGAGCGCGGAGAGCACCCCGTCGTGGCGCCACAGCCGGGCGATCTCCTGCCCGTTCCCGCATACCACCTGAACTTGTATTCGCACGCAGGCAAGTCCGCGCGCGGCAAGGCCGGCGTGCAACTGATCGGCAAGCGCCTTGGCGGCGAATACCACGGGCTCGGACTGCTCCGCTGGCGGGTCGAACTCCCGCTGGACGGAAAGTTCGGCCGCGGGAGGGCGGGGTGCCAGCGGCCGTGGGTCCAGCCCGCGGGCGAGCCGATGAGCGAGCGCTCCCTGCGTTCCGAACCGATTTGCCGCCTCGGCGGCCGGCAGCGCAGCGAATTCGCCCAGGGTCGTGATGCCCAGCCTGGGCAGCAAGGCGTCAAGCTCCGGGATCTGCAGCGCGGCGACCGGAAGCGGGGCGAGGAACGCAGCCGCCCCACCCGGCGGAACCATGGCTCCGGACGGTTCTTTTCCGGCGGCCAGCAGCGCGGCGAACATGCCGTCGGCGATGCCGATCCGGCAGTCGAGCCCGCGCCCGGTCACGGCTTCGCTGATCTTTCTCGCGAGTTCCTCTTCCCCGCCGAAATACCGGGCCGGGCCCCGGACGGCGATCGCGCAGATACCGGGCCGCAGCACTTCCACCTGCGGGCAGAAACCTTCCACCACGCTTACCACTTGCTCGAACTCCCGCGCTCCGGGCCCTGCCTGGTCATCTTGAGCCGTCGGCGGCCAGCCGGGGCAGGACACAGCGAGGACTCGCCACCGCGCGCCGTGAACCGTGCTCATCTGGTATCGACCGTGCTCATCTGGTACCGACCGTGCTCATCGCGATCACGCTGCGGTGATCGGGTACCGGCTGCGGCCCCACGGTGCTGGCTGTGCTCATCGGTACCGGCCGCGGTCATCCGGTACTGCGCCCCTGCCAGGAGGCGGTGACCGCGGCGAGATCGTCCCTGGCTCGGTCGGTCACGATGGCTACCGATCCGTCCGGGGCCGGCAGCCACAGCCACCGCGTCCGCGCCCGCTCCCACGCACCCCGCCCGTCTGCGACCACCTCAACCCTGCGGGCGCGCAGCCGCCCGTGCCCGTCGCCGATCCCGGTCCACTCCTGCCGGGCGATGCGCAGCCGGGCGGCCGCGCCGTCCCAGTCCCCCGCCACCACGAGCACGCTCCCGTACCGGCGGATCGCCGCCTCAATTTTCCGTCGCAACTGCGCCGACGGCCGCTGCGGCGGGCGCAGGAGAACAATCTCGAAACCGTCCAGCAGCGATGCAGCCACCTGCGGCCAGCCGGTACCAGGGTCCGCGATCAGCAGCAGCCGGTCCGGATCCAGGCCCACGTCGGCAGCGGCCCGCACCCCCAGCTCTGGCAGCCCGGCTACCGCGCACCATGCACCGTCCGCCGACGCCCCGGCGGCTAGCGCCAGGCACAGCAGGCTCCAGCACCCTGCCGCTACCACTGAGCCGCGTTGCAGACCGCCCCCAGGCAGCAGCTCGCGCAGCGCGGGGAGTACCGGCAGAATGTCCTTCCCCGGCAGAACCGGCGCAACCTCGCCGCCTGGCGGCACGGCGCCCGCTGGCGGCGCGGCGCCCGCATGGTGCTGTGCAGACAGCGCCGTGACCTGCGCGATCCCGGCTCCCATGGCATGATTATCGAACAAAATTTCGATTGCTGTCAAGCACAGCGGTCATCACCAGGTCCGTCCTCACGCGCCGTTACGACGCGAGCGCCGAAGCGGTGGCGGCTGCTGTCATCTCGGGAGGCTTGCGCTAACCAGACTGAATCAGCTCGATGTCGATGACCTCGGTTCTCCCAATAGCCCTGTCTCTTTCATCAGCCAGGGACGTCCGCCGCTTATCGGTCAGGTATCCATCAATTGCCTCCGCGGACGGGAACTCGAAGAACTGGATCTCAAGCGGCTGCCCGCCGGATCCGCTGCTTCTCGCACGCTGCAGCACCCGGCCTCCGTGTTCGGAAACGAGGCCCAGAACCCGGTCCTCGTAGGCGATGAGGGCTTCATCCGCGCCAGGTCGCGCCCATAGCAAAACGCAAAACGTCAGGCTCATGCCCGGTGCCCGGGATCCCAGCAAGACATGAGTAGTTGCATGGCAACAGAATGCCCGATCCCGGCAGCCGCCGGCCCCTGGGATCTGCATGGCTCATGCCAAAGCGCCAGGATTTCCCGCGGGGCGCTGACATGGCGACGGCGGCGGCTAGCATCGGCGGGTTGACGGCTAGCGTGCCAGTGCGGCGACGGTGTCCGGGGTTAGCTCAGCGAGGCCGGCGAGGGTGAGCCGGGCTGCATTGAGCGCGTCCGGGTCGGGCGGGTATCTCGGCTGGGGGATCGCGATGACCTGCACCCCTGCGGTGGCGGCTGAACGCAGTCCGTTCGTCGAGTCCTCCACCGCGGCGCACCGTTGCGGCCGACGGCCCAGCCGATCTGCCACGGCGAGGTAGATATCGGGTGCCGGCTTGCCGCGCGCGACCTGCTCGGTTGACATGGCGGTCACGAAGGAGGTCCGCAGGGACGCGGCGTCCAGAGCGGCGGCGATCAGTGACGGCGGTGATGAGCTCGCCAGTCCCAGCGGCCAGTGTGCGGCCAGCGCCCGGACTGCCCCGACCGCACCCGGCATGAGCGGCAGATGATCAGTGTAGCGGGCAACCATGCGCTCAATGACCAGCGTCGCGATCATCGCGGGCGGCAGGCCGACGCCGAGGTCCTCGCGAAGGTACCGGGCCCATTCCCCGGTGCTCATGCCCATGAGCCGGAGCTGCGCATCCGGTGCCCAGTGACCGCCGTGCTCGGCTACCACCTGCCGGCGCACCTGCTCCCACGCTGGCTCCGAGTCGACGAGCACGCCGTCTAGGTCGAACACGACTGCCTCGATCATTCGTCCACTATGCCCGCCTCGCTACGAGACATCGTTACGGCTACAGGCCTTTCGGGGCAACGGCCTCCGGATTTCCGGTCGCGTCGTCGCTCGACCAGCAGCGGAGTCCCGCAGGATCGCCCAGGCCAGGAGGTGCAGGCGCCGCCGGGGCAGTCCGGCTGCCGCCAGCTGTGCTCCGGGTATCGCGGCCGAGCCCGGCCAGGTCCAGTTCCCCGAGATCATCCTGCCGGAGGCGGGCGGACCACCGCGTGACCTAGAACCTGGCCCGAACGCCATCCGCCACTTCCTCTGGGCTCAGATCGATCAGTGCCTCTCCGTAGATGCGCTCGAAATAGGTGGCATCGCTGCGATACATGGGCTCCGGGTTCGACCGGCTGAGCACCTTAAGCACAACCTGGTACCCGTTCTCCTGCGCCTGCGGCCCGCCGCCGATCAC
This sequence comes from Streptosporangiaceae bacterium, assembly GCA_035499215.1. Taxonomy (GTDB): domain Bacteria; phylum Actinomycetota; class Actinomycetes; order Streptosporangiales; family Streptosporangiaceae; genus DATJZH01. The sequence continues at coordinate 13,126 of DATJZH010000194.1, forward strand.
GCCGAAGTTGAACGAGGTCAGGTTCCAGGCCCTGAAAGCGGCCAGGACCTGGGAGAGCCCCTGCCCCAGCGCGCGGCTGTCCTCTTCAGTCAGGTCGGTCACATCAGCTGCCCCGCACACCACTCCCCAGACCTCGTGGAACCCGCTTGGCGCAAAGGGGGTCAGCCAGGCAACCCGGCCGACATGTCCCACCCATCGAGGACCGCCGGCCTCCTGTTCGACCAGGGTGGCCCAGTAGGATCCGTGCCTCTTCTTCTTCCATTCTCTCGACTGCTCTGCTTGAAGTCGCTGGCCGGTCAGGCCGTAAGCGTCGTGAGCGGACTGGAGATGGGGATGAATAACAGAGGCGCCCGACGGCGGAAGGTAGTTGCCGCTGACCGAACTCCACACGGCCGCCGAGTCCAGGCGCCGCACAGCCTGAGCATGTCGGACCATGACGGCGAGGGCGTCCCCGACGATGGACGGCGTTAGGTCATCCAGGTCGAGGAAGTGCCGTTCGGGGTCATAGATACAGACCGCGCTATGGGTGGCGTACGCCATCAGGTTGGGCACTACCACGGCCTTGCCGAGGCGGATGCGACCCTCGGTCGTGAGCTCGGCGGGAAAGGGGGAGGTAGCCGTCTCGAGGTGCTCGATGTCGAACGGGCAGAAGGCGGGCTTCGCCGTGAGTTCGGTCAGGTCCGGCCGCCTCCGAGGCTGGAGCTTCGCCCCGGTGAGGATCCGTGCGCTCGCCCCTGTCAGCGGGTCCCGCCGCCAGCGCAGCCGTACTCGGGTCCAAGTCCCGCCAGCGGTCAGATCAGGGACTCTCGCCTCAAGGTCTCGTTCCTCGAAGTCGATCGCAGCCACGGCAAGAGCCTACCGGCGATACCTCAGGAGGTGATGTGGGCTGAGGGCTCAGTCAACTCGCAGCGGGAGCACCTCACGCACCCCAGGTGTGACCAGACCTTTCTCGCCGCGATATATCCCCGCGGGTGGAATGCGACACTGTTTACGGCAGCTTCCGGTACAGGCATGGCCGGATCTTCCAAGGGGATCTCGCCGAGATCCCGGAAACGGAGCGGATCATGACGGGAGCATCTGCGCAGGAGCCGTCCTTGCGGCCACATGTTCCGGTAACGGCCGCGGACGTCATGGAGCCAGCGCTGACCACTGTGGAACCGAACGACCACGCGGCAGCCGCGGCGTACCTGATGAGGCACGCTGGCGCGACGGCTCTGGTGGTCGTGGACGACAACCAGACCAAACGGCCGGTCGGCCTCATCACCGATGCTGACATTGTCCGGGCGGTGGCGGACGGGAAGGACGTCAACGACGTCCGGATCCATGACCTGATGACCACGCGCCCGACCGTGATTACCGCGACGACAAGCATCCGCGACGCGGCCAGATCCATGATGACCGGACATTTCCAGCACCTGCCCGTCGTCGGCGACTCCGGCCTCATCGGGATGGTGGGCATCAGAGATGTCTGCGGAGCCTTGCTCGATCAGCCCGAGGGATAGTTCTGCTGGCGAGGGACGTGATGTGCACGGGCAGAATTCGCCCGCGCCTGGCCTGCGTATCCAGCGGGCGACCACTTGGGTCATGGGTCCGGCCTGCGAATGCCGGGCATGCTGAGCGGGTGGGCAGGCCGGAGGTGAATGTCCGTGTCGCGGATGAGCTGCGGATGTTCCTCGCGCCGCGTCACCGGCATGGGCAGGTCCGGGTGGCCTGCGATGGCACCTCGTCGCTTGGCCACGTGGTGGAGTCGCTCGGTGTGCCGCTGCCTGAAGTTGGCAGCCTGGTCGTCAACGGCCAGCCGGCCAAGCCCGGATACCGGCCCGGCGGCGGGGATGTCGTAGAAGTCGGTGCCGTGCGCCGGCCCCAGCGGCTGCCATCGGCGCGGTTCATCCTCGACGTCCACCTGGGGACGCTGGCGCGCCGACTGCGCCTTGCTGGCGTGGATGCCAGCTACGCCAATGACCTGGACGATGACGCCCTGATCGAGCAGGCGAACGCCGGGCGGCGGGTCTTGCTGACCCGGGACCGCGGGCTGCTGCGCCGAAGAAAGCTGTGGCTAGGCGCCTATGTGCGGGGCGCGCGGCCGGACGAGCAGCTCCGCGACGTGCTGGACAGGTTCGCCCCGCCGCTGGCGCCGTGGACCCGGTGCACGGCGTGCAACGGGCCGCTGTCACCGGCCCGCAAGACTGACGTCGAGGCGTTGCTGCGGCCCGGCACGCGCCGAACCTATCAGGCGTTCTCGCGCTGTGCGGCCTGTGGCCGGGTGTACTGGCGGGGTGCGCACACCAAGCGGCTTGAGGTGATCGTGGAATCGGCAATCCGCGCGGTCAGCGCAGCCGGTCCGCGGCACGACCAGTAGGCGCCGCACCGATTCACGGACGTTTGGCGTGATGGCGCGGGAGGCGGGTGCGCAGCACGGTCTCTCCCGGCCGCGAGTCAATCGTGATCTCGCCGTGGTGGCGATCGACGATGATGCGACGCGAGATATCAAGGCCGAGGCCAGTGCCTTTGCCGACGTCCTTGGTGGTGTAGAAGGCTTCGAACGCGCGGGCCTGGACGTCGGGAGGCATCCCGGGGCCGGTATCGCCGATTTCGACTACCACATCCTCGGGGCTGGCCCGTATCGAGATGCGGAGCGTTCCGTTTGCGTCCATAGCGTCGATAGCGTTGTCGATGATGTTGGTCCATACCTGGTTGAGCTCGGCTGGGTTCGCCTCGGCGAGCGGCACGTCGGTTCCGTAATCGCGAATGAGTGTTACGCCGCCGCCCAGCTTGTGCGCGAGCATCACGAGGGTACTCTCGATGCCTTCTGTGACGTCGATGAGCTGCAGCGAGGCTCGGTCGACCTGTGAATATGACTTCACGGCAGCGACGAGTGCCGAAACGCGCCCTGTCGAGTCCTTCACCTCGGACAGCAGCGCGGCCGTCGAGAGTGTGCTTGCCACCCATTCGAGGCCGGGTTCGAGCGTGCCGCCGTCGAGCACCTCGGCGGCACGTTCGCACCACGCAAGGTCGACCCCGGCCGTCGCGAGTACGGGAGCGATGCGCCAGGCTGCGTTGACCCCGTGCTCGTCGAGCCAGTCAGCGAGCGCTTCTTCGCGATCGGCCACCGCCAGCGGATCGATGCTCGCCGATGAGGCATCGATCTCGCGTCGCAGCACGTCAATGGCGACGAACTGTTCGGCTGGCATCGATCGCTCGGCCAGCCGGACGAGCGACGACAGCAGTACCCCGCAGGTCTCTTGCAATGCCTCGACCGCCCGCACGGCGGCCGATGCCGGGTTGTTGATCTCATGAGCCAGGCCTGCCGCGAGCCTGCCGAGCGCGACGAGCGCTTCACGCTGCCGCGACAGCGCTTCCATGTTCCGCACTGTCTGGAAGAAGCCCTCAATCATGTGAACGCCGAACGGGAACCAGGCGCGTGCCCGTTCCCCGAGCGCCTCGGCTCGGATTCGAAGCATCAGACCGGGGCTGGTGCCGCGGCCGGTAGCCAGGTACCCCGCCTTGTCGGCCCATGCGCGGAATCCGCCCGCCCATACCCCCGGCCGGTCCATCACGCTGACAACGGATTCCTCCCCTCCGGCACGGCGCAGCAGCTCTACCCGCCCGTCGATCAGCACCCACCAGAAGTCGGCGGCGGCGCCCTGGCGGAAGAGCACATCGCCTTCATCGAAGTGCACTTCATCGCCTGCCGCGACAAGTTCCAGCAGCTGCTCATCGCTGAGACCGTCGAACAGGAAGATGGCGCGCAGATCGTCGATGTCCATCAGATACCGGCCAGGTAATGATGCACGAGGTTCATGGACGTTTCTCCTTCGCCATCTGCGGACGCGACGCGCTCAGGATCGCTGGCGCGTGTCAGAATCGTCAGCTTAACCACCCCTGTGCACCTTTCGATTCGCCCTGTCCGGTTGAGGCGACACGCTAGACCGAGGATCGCGGGCAGCCCGCCCGCGGGAGCGCCGGCCTGTACCGCGGTCACCCAGAACCATCTCCGCTGGGACAGCCGCTGTTCAGGCAGGGCTCGGCGCGAGGCCGCTCGCGACATCGCGGTCGGCGCGGCGATCGGCGCGGCGCCCGCCGATCACGGGCCGAAGCCGGCCGTCCGGCTGCACAGTGCCCAGGGACGCCCGACCGGGCGCCGCGAGGCAAATTCGGGTTCACCCTAGAGTTTTCACCGAGCTTCTATTCAGCAATTACTATGCGCCTATTGAGTAAGCCTGCCAGGGTTACGCTTAGTCAAGAGGGTCGGCGCGGAACAGAGTACTGAGGTGGGATGTCGCAGCGGCCCGAGTCGGCGCGGCAGACGGTAGAGGACAGACTTTGCAGCGCATTAGAGGGCTCAATTCACATATAGCCGTCGGAATCGATGCAATCGATGCAGAATCGAAGGCATTCGACTCCGTGTTTGCGTTGAACGGGGGCCCGGTTACGACTCGCTGGGACGTTATGAGCGTCTGGTTCGGTTACCACCCGGAGTGTGAGCCCTGGGGCGTCCTGATTTATAATCAGGAAGTGCCGGTTGCCGCTGCGGTGCTGAGTCGGCGCCGCAGGGCTGGCATATGGTGGATCTCCAAGCCCGGCGAAGCGGATCACCAAGCCCGCCTGGCGGCGGTGAGCGAGGATGCCGCGCTAGCGCTGGCTGAGAGCATCGCCGACACTATCGAGGGCTTTGGGGGACCGTGGACCTTCTCGTTTCCGGGCTTACGGAATTCCAACCGGGTTGTCGCGCATCTCCTGTCGATCTGGCGGCATAGCGAGGGGCGCGAGGGTGTCCCGGTCCCGTATCTTGCGTGCGGGCCTGCGGACTCTCTCCAGTCGCGCGTGTCTCGTAACACGCGGAACGTCGTGGCCAAGGCCCGCAACCGGATCGAGCGGGAGTCGATCGCGCTGCGCGAGCAGTGGACAATTGAACCGGAAGCGATCATTAGCCGACTCCCGGAGATAGTTCGGATAAATCGGGAGCGGAATAGGCAACTGCGCAGGCGTTCTCCCTTGGACGATCCGCTGGCGAAGTCATACTATATCGATTTTCTTACCGCAGTCGTTCGGTATGGGCGGGCTGAACTTTTCACTCTCGAACTCGATGACGACCTCGCCGCCTTTGCGATGTGTTCTCGGGACGCCGGGGAATGTTGGGTGCTGGCCAACCTTGCTTCGCCGAGATGGCTGCGGTACAGCCCAGGGACGATAGCCAACACAGAGGTCGTGTTGCATGCGCTCGACGATCCCGAATGCCTAGGAGTCAATTGGGGCATGGGCGTGCAGCGGTACAAGCTGAGCGGCGGAGCCACCCTTCTTCCGCGACAGGACATCCTCGCCTGGTCTTCGCCGGCCCTGCAGTTCCTGTCACAGCTGCACAGCACGTGCGCTGCTGTTCGGTGGCGAAAGAGACCGTTTCCCAGCTCGTCGCGCGTCGCGGCCTCTGCTTCCAGTCATGGCGGGCAGCGACGAGCAGCGAGACTGCGGTTCAGCCGCTGGTCCCGATCAGGCGGCCAGGCAGGCTCGCCAGACGCCGTCCGCAACGGTGGCTGATCATGGCAGGGTCGCGCAGCCGCTGTCGTCGTCGGGCACATGACCCTTAGGCAGTCACGCGCCCGAACTGCCCCGGATCTCGAGCAGCTCGATCGCGGCGCCGGCACCGAGAGGCGAGAGGGTGCCGCACGACGGGCAGAGGACCAGGTGGCCGGCCACGTCATCGGGAGACACCGCCCACTCCGCCCCGCACAGCGTGCACTCGCGGGGGTCGGCGAGCTCCTCGACAAGCAGGCGTGATCCGCTCAGCGGCGTGTCCTCCGTCAGCATCTCGTAGGCCTGCCGCAGCGCCTCCGGCGAGAAAACCGGGCTCGCCCGCACCCGGACCTCGGCGATGCCCGCCCCGAGGCTGGGATCGCGGGTCAGACGCGCTACAAGCGCGCAGACCGCGTGGTAATCGTGCAACGTGCTCCTCCTGGTCCCCGGGTGTCCTCCGGCCCGCGCCCGGCGCCCTCCGCTTGCCTGGGTCCGGAGTTCTCCGACGCCCAGCGCTGGACCTGCTCCAGGACACGCCCGGCGAGCGGCACTATCGCCGCGGCCACGGGCTCGCTGAGCGGCGCGCCGAACATCAGCGGGCCTGCGACCTCGACGGCGAGCACTCGCGTGCGGTCGGGGAAACCCATGTCCAGTCGCCTGGCGACTGCGGCAAGCTCGGGTATGCCGGCCTGGTGCAGGCTGGGTGCTGTCGCCAGGCCCAGCTCGGCGAGCCCGATGTCGACGATCGTGCCCGCCGGGCGGCGGCCCGTGCGGATCGAGTCGACGACGACCGCGCGGTCGTACCCGGCGAAGACCTCGAGCAGCGCCAGGCCCGAGGCGGCACTTTCCACGACGTCGGCATCGGCGGCCAGCCGCCCGCGCAGCGCCCGCACCGCGAGCACGCCGACGGCGTCGTCTCCCGCGTACTCGTTGCCCAGGCCGAGCACCAGCGTTCGCACCGTCAGTCCCGCCGGATCTCACGCAGCAGCGCGCCGCCAGCGTCCCTGACGTCGACGATCAGCGGCATCTGGCCGGGCAGGCTGTGCGTGGAGCAGCCGAAGCACGGGTCGTAGGCGCGGAACGCCATCTCGACCTGGTTGAGCAGCCCGTCGCTGACCTGTCCGTTCCTGATCAGCGCGTGCGCCGCCTTGTCGACGGACAGCGCGATCCGCGCGGCGTTGTTCTGCGTGGCGACGATCAGGTTCGCGGCCGTGACCAGGCCCCGCTCGTCGGTCTGGTAGTGGTGGAACAGCGTTCCCCGCGGCGCCTCCACGACGCCGACGCCCTCCCGCGGCGCAGCGGTCGGCAGCGTGCGCACCTGCGGGTCGGTGATCTCCGGGTCGTCGGCGAGCTCGGCCATCCGCTCCGCCGCGTACACGAGCTCGATGATCCTGGCCCAGTGATTGGCGAGCGTGTGGTGGACGGGCCCGGGGCCCAGGGTGGTGACGAACTCCTCGTACGCTTCCTGCGCGCGCGGGGTCGCCATGCCGTCGGCGGCGTTCAGCCTGGCCAGCGGCGCGACGCCGAAGACCCCGCTGTCCGCCCCGTCGGCGAACCCGGTCCAGCCGACGTCCTTGAGGAAGCAGAACTTCATGTACGTCCACGGCTCGACGTGCTCGGCGACGTGGCCGAGGTAGTCCCGCCCCGCGAACGTGAGCAGCTCCGTCCCGTCCGGGCGGACGACCCTGAGCCTGCCGTCGTAGAAGTTGACCTTGTTCGCCTCGTCGACGAGGCCCAGGTAGTAAGTGCGGTGCGTGTAAGCCTCGGAGGTCACGAGATCGACGTAGCCGGCGTTGCCGAGCACGATCGCGCGGAACGCCCCGAGAGCGAACTGGCCGAACTCGACGGCGCGGGCCGCCGCCGCGGCCGCCTGCTGCCGGACCTCGCTGCTGAGGGACTGCGACACTCCCCCCGGCAGGCCGAAGACGGGATGGACCGCCTTGCCCGCTACCGCGGCAACCAGGTCACGGAGCTGCTTGCGGACACCGATCACCTCCTTGCCCACCTCGAGGCCCACGGCGTCGACGACGCCGAGGATGTTCCGCTTCTGCCTAGCGGCATCCGGGCCGACGATGAAGTCGGGGCCGCCGAGGAAGAAGAAATGCAGCGCGTGGTCTTCGACCATGAAGGTGCTGTAGAGGAGCTCGCGGATCTTCCGGCCGGCCGGCGGCGGGTCCACCTGGTAGAGGTCGTCGAGGGCTTTCGTCGCGGCCATGTGGTGGGCCATCGGACAGACGCCGCAGATGCGCGAGGTGATCTGCGGCATGTCCTCGGCGCGCCGGCCCTGGGCGAACTTCTCGAAGCCGCGCAACTCCGGGACCTGGAGGTAGGCCCGGTCGACGCCGCCGTCGTCGTCGAGGAAAATCTGTATCTTCCCGTGTCCCTCGAGCCGTGTCATGGGGTCGATGAGGATCTGGCCGGTCACGGCGCCACCTCTTCCTTTTCGTCCCTCACCGCCGGCCGCACGCGACGGTGCAGCAGCGAAGCGGGCAGGCTGTAGCGGTAGAAGGTGCCGACCGGATCGACGATCTCGGCAACGCGAGCGGCGACCTCGTCCTCGCCGTCCGCGTCGAGGAGCGACGCCATGGCCGACAGCGCCTTCGCGCCGTAGTCGACGACGCTGCTCGTGGGTCCCATGCAGCCGGTGCAGGGCATATTCCCGCCGGGGCAGGCGGCGGCGCAGCCCGCGCGGGTAGCGGGGCCGAGGCAGACCAGGCCCTGCGCGAGCAGGCACAGCTCCGGATCGATGAGCATCTGGTGCGGCCGCCGGAACGCCCGCACCAGGAGCTTGTCCGGCTTCGTCGCGGCACGCGGGCACTCCGAGCACAGCGCCACGTCGGGCGCGAGCACGGCTCCCCTGGCCGGCAGCTTCCCCTCGACCAGCGCCGTCACGGCCGAGGCGATCAGGCCCGCGGGCGGCGGGCAGCCGGGCAGGTAGTAGTCGACGCCGATGACCTGGTCGAGCGTGCGCACGGTGGCGTCGAACGCGGGCAGCGTCAGCTCTCCCTCGGCGACGCGGCTTTCCGGCGCCGGCAGCGTCCCGTCGCCGTTGTCGACGCTCGGCACCTGGTGATAGACGAGGTCGAGGATGTCCCGGCCCTCGTACAGGTTGGCGAGGCCGGGGACGCCGCCGAGTATGGCGCAGCTGCCGAAAGCGACCACCGCGGCGGACTTGCGGCGCAGCAGCCGGGCCATCTCCTCCTGCTCCGACGTGCGCACGGCGCCGTTGATGAACGCCGCTGCCAGCTCCCCGTCTTCGAGTGCCTCGACATCCTCGCGCTTGAAGTCGAGCGCGACCGGCCAGAACGCGACCTCCACGAGCTCGACGACGGTCAGCAGGCCCTCGCCGAGGTCGACGACGGCCTCCTCGCAGCCGCCGCACGACGCGCACCAGTAGAAAGCGATCTTCGGTTTCGTCATCGTGTCTCCCCGGCCAGCTCCGCCGCCTCGCGCTGCGGGCGGCCCAGGCGCAGCGGCCCAAGCCTGCGCAATTCCTCGGTCATCTCGTTGCAGACCCGCTGCACCTTCTCGCCCTCGGACGCCGAGATCCACTCCAGGCGCAGCCGCTGGTCCTCGATGCCCAGGTCGCGGAGCACGGCCCGGAGCAGCTCGATCCGGCGGCGGGCCTTGTAGTTGCCCTCCTGATAGTGGCAGTCACCCGGGTGGCAGCCGCCGATGAGCACCCCGTCGGCGCCCTGGCGGAAGGCCGCGAGCACGAACTGCGGGTCCAGCCTGCCTGAGCACATCAGGCGGATCACCCGCACGTTCGGCGCGTACGCGAGCCGGGAGATGCCGGTCAGGTCGGCGGCGGTGTACGTGCACCACGTGCAGAAGAAGGCGACGATCTTCGGCTGGAAATGGTTCTCAGACACCCTTGAGCACCCCCTCGAGCTCGGCGAGGACCTGCTCATCCGTGAACAGGTGCTGCTGCATCGCTCCGGACGGGCAGGCTGCGACGCACACGCCGCACCCCTTGCAGAGCACCTCGTTGGTGATGGCGACGTTCCCGTCGGCGTCGAAGGACAGCGCACCGAACGGGCACAGGCCGATGCAGGTGCGGCAGCCGGAGCACCTCGCCGCGTCGACGAAAGCCGTGCTCGGCTCGAGTTCCACCGAGCCGCGATCGATCATCACCAGGGCCTCCGCCGCGGCAGCGCCCGCCTGGGCCACGGTGTCCGGGATGTCCTTGGGCCCCTGGCAGGCGCCGGCGATGAAGACGCCGTCGGTGAACGTGGACACGGGTGCGAGCTTCGGGTGCCGTTCGGTGAAGAAGCCCTCGGAGCTACAGCTGATGTTCAGCAGCCTGCGCATCTGCTCGGCGTCGGACTGCGGCTCCAGGGCCACCGCGAGCACGACCATGTCCACCGGGATCTGCCGCACGACGCCGGCCAGGGTATCCTCCGCGCGCAGGACGAGTTTCCCCTCGGCGCCCGGCGAATCCGCCTCGTCGCTCACCTCGACGACGCGGCCGCGGATGAGGCGCACCCCTTCCTTCATCACCTTCTCGTAGAACTCCTCGTAGCCCTTGCCCGGAGTCCGCATGTCGATGTAGAAGCTGTAAACCTCCGCCCCCGTGCGCTCCTTGATCAGGTGGGCCAGCTTCAGCGAGGACATACAGCACACCCGCGAGCAGTAGGGGTTGTACCTGGCGTCGCGCGAGCCGACGCAGTGGATGATGCCGACCGTCCCGGGGCGCCCTCCGCCGCGCAGCACGATCTCGCCCTGGGTCGGGCCGGAGGCGTTGAGAAGGCGCTCCACCTCGGGAGCCGTGTAGACATTCGGGAACCTGCCGTAGCCGTACTCGGGGATCCGCCTGGCATCGAAGGGCTTGTAGCCGGTGGCCACGATGATCGCCCCGACGTCGAGCTCGACGTGCGTGTCACGCATCGCCAGGTCGATCGCGCCGGCCTCGCAGACCGCGATGCACTGCCCGCATTCGGAGCAGACGCCGCAGTCGAGGCACCGCCCGGCGCCTCGGCGCGCCTGCGCCTCGGTCAGCGGCAGCTCGAGTTCCGCGAAATCGGCCGGCGCGGCGGCAAACCGGGTGGCCGGCGTCGGCGGGTCCAGGCGGCCGCGGGCCGGATGCTGCTTCGCGAGCACATCGGCCGCTTCGACGACCGGCAGCGTCGCATCGAAGCTCGCCGGATCCAGGTCCTCTCCCCGCAGCCAGCGGTCGATCATGAAGGCGGCCCGCTGGCCGCGTCCCACCGCGTGCGCGATGTCGAGCGCGCCCGACACGACGTCGCCGGCGGCGAAGACGTACGGCACATCGGTCTGCAGCGTTCCCTGGTCGGCCCGGAGTGTCCCGTTCGCCGTCGTCCGCAGCCGTGGGCCGAGCGCCGTCGCTTCAGGGCTCAGCCCGATCGCAGCGATCACCACCTCGCAGCCGATCACGAACTCGCTGCCGGGGACCGGCTCTGGCCGCCGGCGACCGGAGGCGTCAGGCGCGCCGAGCTCGGTCCGGACGCAGCGCAGCCCGCAGACCCGCCCGTGCTCGTCGCCCACGACCTCGGCCGGCGCGACCTGGAAGCTGAATCTGGTGCTTTCGTGCTCGGCGGCGTCTACCTCCTCCGGGTAGGCCGGCATCTCCTCGCGGCCGCGCCGGTACGCCACGGTCACTTCTGGCGCGCCGAGCCGCCGGGCCGTCCGCGCGGCATCGGTCACCATGATCTCCTCCGGCTCGCCCGGCGCCTCGGGCGCGCCAAGCCGCCGGGCCGTCCGCGCGGCATCCATCGCCACGTTCCCGCCGCCCACGATGACGACCCGCTTGCCGGTCAGGCCCACCGCCTCGCCGCGCTTGGCCGCCTCGAGGAACTCCAGGCCGGACAGGACGCCGTCCAGGTCCGCACCCGGCACGCCGAGGCTGGTCGAGACCGGCGCGCCGGTGGCCACCAGGATCGCGTCGTACCCCTGGCGCCGCAGCCCTTCCAGGTTCGCGACCCGCGTGCTGGTGGCGATCTCCACGCCCAGCGCGGTCACGTTCTCGATGTCCCGCTCCACCACCGAGGCCGGCAGCCGGTAGCCGGGGATGGCCAGCCGCAGCATGCCGCCAGGCTCGGGCGCTGCCTCGAAGATCTTGACGCGGTAGCCCTTGCGGGCGAGCTGCCAGGCAGCGGTCAGCCCGGCCGGGCCCGAGCCGACCACCGCGACCTGCCTGCCGTTCGGCGGGGCTACCTCGACGGAGGCAGACGTTCCCCGCCGGTGGTGGGCGTCCGCGATGAACCGCTTCAGCCGCCGGATCGGCAGCGGGCCCTCCAGGCTGGCCCTGGTGCACTCGGCCTCGCACTGCGCGTAGCAGGCCCGGCCCAGGCTCCCGACCAGTGGCGTCGCCTCGAGCACGAGGCTGAATGCCTTCTCGTACTCGCCCTTCCTGACCAGTGACACGTAGCCATGAGCCTTGATCCCGGCCGGGCAGCTGAACGTGCACCGCGAGGTGCCCGCGCGGTCGATGACCGGGAAGGCCGGCACGGCCTGCGGGAACGACTTGTAGACGACCGGCCGGGTGCCGAGGCCGTGGTCGAACTCCGACGCGATCCCGTCCCAGGTGCAGTTCTCGACGCAGAGGCTGCAGCCGGTGCAGGCGTCCTCGTTGATGTAGCGGGCCTTCCGTCGCACCTTGATCTTGAAGCTGCCCACATAGCCGGAGATCTCCTCCACCTCGCTGTAGGACAGCAGGTCGATGTTGGGGTGCTGGCCGACCTGCACCATCTTCGGGGTGAGTATGCAGGCGGCGCAGTCGAGTGTCGGGAAGGTCTTGTCGAACTTGGCCATCTGGCCGCCGATGCACGGCTCCCGCTCCACCAGGTAGACGTGCTTGCCGGCATCGGCGAGGGTGAGCGCCGCATGGATCCCGCCGATCCCGCCGCCGACGACGAGCACGTCCGGGCGGACCGGCGCGCGGCGCCGGTCCAGGTGCTCGTGCGCGGCAACCCGCCGCACCGCGCCCGCGACGAGCGCCTGGGCTTTCTCCGTCGCGTCGCCGTGATCGGCGGTTACCCAGCTCACGTGCTCGCGGATGCTCGCCATCTGGGAGTAGAAGGGGCTGATCCCGCCGGCCGCCGTTGCGCGGCGGAACGTCTCCCCGTGCATGAGCGGCGAGCACGAGGCAACGACGACCCGGTTCACCAGGCCGTCGCGGATGTCCTGCTTGATCAGCCCCTGGCCCGGGTCCGAGCACATGAACTTGTAATCGCGCGCGACCGCCACGCCGGGCAGCGTGGCGGCGGACGCGACCACGCGCTCGACATCGACCGTGGCGGCGATGTTCCGGCCGCAGTGACAGACATACACGCCGACCTTCGCGGGCTGCGCAGCCTGCGAGCAGTCTCCGTCAGGCCCGGACATGGGCACCTCCCTGCGCCGCTGCGGGATCCGGCAGCCGCCAGTGCAGCATCCGGTTAGCGCCGAGCGCCCGCTCGTCGAGCCCGAGAGCGGTGCCAAGCAATTGGGTGAAGAAGCCGACCGACAGGTCGATGTGCTCATCGAAAGTGCGGTTCATCTGGTGCTGGAACGCCTCGAGGTTGAACTGGCACAGCGGGCAGACCGTGGCGATCGCTTGCGCGCCGCGCCGCTTGGCGTCCTTCAGCAGCCGGTGGCTGAGCCGCAGCGTCGCCTCGGGCAGCGCGCCGATGAGCGGGCCGCCGCAGTAGCAGGAACCGCCGCAGCAGCGCGTCCGCAGCGGCCATTCGATGGGCTCGGCGCCGACCGCCGCCAGCAGCCGCTCCATTGACGTCGGCGCGCGCCGGTCATCGAACATCGCGTACGGGCGCACCAGCAGGCAGCCGTAGTAGCAGGCGACCCGCAGTCCCCCGAGCGGCCGGACGGCGGCTTCAGCGACCCGGTCGAGTCCGATGTCGTTCACGAGCACGTCCAGCGGGTGCCGTGGCCGGGCCCGGCCCTGGTACCGCAGCCCGGCCGCCCCGAGCGCCCCGCCGACACGAGCGGCCATCGCCCCGCCGTCCGCGAGCGCGCGCTCGGTCTTGAGCAGCGCGCGGTAGCAGCCCGCGCACGGGGCAATGACGTCGACCGGCCCTGTGCCGGGCTGCGCGTCCTCCGCTAGCGCGAGGTTGCGGGCAGACAGGGCGGCCGCTTTGGCGGCATCGACGGCGGGGTAGCCCGAGGCGCCGCAGCAGTTCCAGTCCTCGAGCTCGTCAAGGCCGGTCCCGAGCGCCCCGAACACCGCCCGCAGCGACTCCTCATAGGACCGGCCGGTCCCCTTCGCCGAGCATCCGGGATAGTAGGCGTAACTCATGCGTGCTCCCCAGTCGTCACATCGAGGGCGTCGAGGACCTTCCGTAGCTGCGCCGGTTTGCGCACCGACTCGGGCCGCAGCGGCAGCCTGCCCCGCCGTATCAGGCGCAGCGCCACCGGCGCGTACCGCACCAGCTGGAGCGGGCGGGTCCGCAGGTACAGAGACAGCGAGAGCCACGCCTCGCTGCTGCGCCCCCGCTTGTCAACGGTGCGGACGAACTGGCGCGCCAGGACAGGGGTGATGAACCGTCGCGGGTACACGCCGGTGCGCATGGACTCCCGCTTCAGCGCGTAGATCGACTCGGTCAGCGGGAGCTGCTTCGGGCATTCGACCGTGCACGCGTAGCAAGACGTGCAGACCCAGATGGCGCGGCTGCGCAGGACATCGTCCTGGCCTCCGGCCGTCATCATCGCGTTGAGGACCCGCGGAGAATGGTCCATGTACTCGATCAGCGGGCAGACGACACTGCACGTGCCGCACTGTATGCAAAATTGCGGCAGGACCCGGTCGGCTGCGCCCAGGGCCCGGCCTGGTGCCAGCTCTGGTGACGACTTGCTCACGGGGCACCTCCCTGCTCTGGCACGTGACCAGGGCTCGAGCTCCTCCTCGCAAGGTCTCGCTGATTCCCCGGTTCTGAAAGGGGTCAAAGGGTCTGTCTGATAGGGGCCCAAAGGGCCAGTCCCGACGAGCCCAAAGTCACATTGCCGCTGAGCTGGCCACACGGGGGTAACTGGTGCGGGTGCCCCGTTCTGCCACAGCATGCCTGCGCTCGGTCTGATCACCGGCGGCCGGGTGCGCGGCGGGCTCGGAGCACGGGCCCGACGGGCCCGAACCTGCAAGCCGCCGCGCCCGCACCTCGATCTCCGCCGGCTTACGCTGATGTCGTGCTCGCGGACAGGATTGTCGTGTTCGCGGACAGGAATGTCGCGCCGCTGCAAGGCAGCGCCAGCATGCCCGGTGTCTAGCGAGGGGCCGGGCCCTGACGGGCTTGGCGCTGGCGCTGGCGCACGCTCAGAGCGCGGTCTTGCCGGACCGCGTAATCCACCGCCGCTACTCGGGCTGCGCCTCGCCGATCATGGTCGGCGCGAGCATCTCGGCCAGTGCGAGCACCTCATAGCTGGAGATGTTGTAGAGGGGAGCCTGCGCGAGGAGGTTGTCGAGTTCCTCGTTGGAGTCGACGTTGTAGATCCAGGCGCCGCCATGGCCACCCACCAGGTGGTACCGCGCCTCAAGCTTGCCCGCCGCCAGCAACCGGGCGCCGTAGTCCTGCTGCCGGAAAACGGCCCGGGCCACGTCCTGGGACGCCCGGCTTAGCTCCAGCTTCCAGAGGACCAGGAACTTGCCAGCCATCATCTCCTCCTCGGTGGAGCCGCCAGGCAATGCGAATCTGCACCGAAGCCTAGCGCCGTCGGGGCCCTCCCCGGCACCGCGGCATTCCGGCCGCGGACCAGCCCCTTCGGCCACTTGCCGTGCCTGAACCATGGTGCAAGGCTGAGTCATGGACGAGGCGGCCCGGGCGCAGGAAAGGCGGACATGATGCTGTAGTCGGCCTGACCGGGGGCTGGCCCGTTACGAACGGGTGAGATTACCCTCGCCGCTCTCTGTCGCCCCCGGGCTGGCGCGACGACGGGCATGACGCGTAGCGTCGGCGGGCCGTGTGCCAGCTGCGGACACTGGTCGACCGTGACCGATGAGCGCTGAAGGGGTGTGTGATGTGCCTGGGCATACCTGGTGAGGTAACCGAGCTCCTCGCTGGCCAGCCCGATCTGGCCAAGGTGGAGGTGAGCGGCATCCGGCGGGTGATTAACGTCGCTCTGCTCGCCGACGACCCGCCCGCACCTGGCGAGTGGGTGTTGATCCATGTCGGCTTCGCCCTGTCGAAGATTGACGAGAACGAGGCCGCGGAGGCCCTGAAGTTCCTGGCGGGGGTCGGTCAGGCCTATGCGGACGAGCTCGCCGGTCTGGCGCAATCACGGATCGAATGAGGCATCGCCGTCGTGCGCTGCCAGCAGGCCAGCGCCCGGCGAGACGAGATCTGGCTGCTGGCCGACGAGGTCGATATCGCCGTCCACGGTGAAAGACCTGCCGGCCGGCCAGCCGGACGGCAGCGTGCTCGCGGCGACCCCGCAACCAGAGGGCGCGGCTTGACCCCGCCGCCAGCATAAATCTGATCTTGCTCGCCGCATTTGCGTCGCACGCTCTGCGGCCCTCGCGCACTGCCCCACGGCCGTCGTAACCTGAGCGTGTGGACCTGCCCGCGTGCTACGCCTTATCGGAGCCGACTGAGCTGGCTGTCCCGGACGGGCTGCGTGACAAGGGCGTCACTCAGTCGGTGCAGTGGCCGTGCCTTGATCCGGATTGCCCGCTTGCTGTCGGCGGTAAGCCGGTGATGTCCGGCCGCCTAGTGACGTTCATCTCCGCATCAGGCCGCGCGCACGCACTCTGGCGCGGCTCACGATCGGTGGCGCACCTGCGGCTGCTGCCGGATGGCCCGGTCACGGCGCCGCAGCCGGCTGTCTGGACGCATGGCGCGATGATCTGCAACGATCCGGCCTGCCCGGATTACGGACTAAGCGTGCATGAGGTAGTCATCTCGCCGCCCGCGCCTTGATCGGATGTCGTCTGCAGCGAGCGCCGGGGCAGTTCTGAAGCGGACGGTGCCGGGCCTCATGGC
>DATJZH010000195.1:0-15024 GCA_035499215.1 Streptosporangiaceae bacterium
CGGCGCGCCGCCGTTCCGGCACGACCAGAGCGTGGCGGTGATGTACGCGCATCTGTCGGAGCAGCCGCCGCTGCTGAGCAGCCGCCGCCCGGGCCTGCCTGCCGGGTGCGATGAGGTCATGACCAGGGCGCTGGCCAAGGCCCCGGGGGACCGCTACCGCAGCTGCCGCGAGTTCGCCACGGCGCTGCGCTCGGCCCTCGGCCTGGACCCGGCCGACTCCGGCTCGCGCACCGAGCCGCCGGCCAAGCCGGCAGCCGGCACCACGAGGTCGGCTGTCTCGCCGCCGGTGTCGGGGCCGCCGGTGTCGGGGCCGCCGCCGGGGCCGCCGTTTCCGGTCCGGCCCCGGCGCCCATGGTGGCGCTCGCCCGGCCTCCTGGCGGTCCTGTGCGCGGTCGTGCTCGTCGTCGGCGGCGGGGCCTACCTCGTACATGGGCGCGCGAACACCGCCGGCGTCGGGACCGCGCTGGTCGCGCCGGGATGCACGGCGAGCACGGCGCGGGCGGCATCGCTCACCAAGGTCGGCAGCCAGCTGATCAAGCTCGGCGGTCACCCGTTCGGCGTGACGACAACTCCCGACGGCCGCTTCTCGTTCGTGACTGTCGGCCATGGGGTGGAGCTGCTGGCAAGCGGCGACGCCCTTGCCCCGACACCCGTCAAGAAGATCTCGGTGGCGAACGTCTTCGAGGGAGCGGCCATGACCCCGGATGGCCGTTACCTGCTAGCCGCGTCGGCCAGCGGCGCGGTTGTGGTCAACGTGGCCGAGGCCGAGCGGGGCGCAGCCAGCCCCGTTACGGGCACCCTGACCAGCCCGCACGGCAGCGGCGCGGCAGAGGTTGACATCTCGCCCGACGGCCGGTTCGCCTTCGTCACGCTGCAGAACAGCGCGGAGGTGGCCGTATTCAACCTGCAGCGCGGGCTGTCCCGCGGCTTCGGGCCGGACGATTTCGTCGGCTACGTCCCCACGGATTATCAGCCGGTCGGGATCACGACATCACCCGATGGCCGGTGGCTGTACGTGACCAGCATCCAGCGCAGGCCCGGCCCGGGGCCGGCCCAGGGCACGCTGCGCCTGGTCAGCGTGCACGATGCCGAGACGAACCCCGGCAAGGCGGTCGTCTCGACCGTCGCCGCGGGCTGCAGCCCGGTCCGTGTGATCACCTCCGCGGACGGCGGCACGGTGTGGGTAACCGCGCGGCAGAGCAACGCGCTACTGGCATTCTCAGCAGCGAAGCTTCAGAATGACCGATCTCAAGCGCTGATCGCCAAGGTCAGCGTGGGGGCAACGCCGATAGGGCTGGCACTGGTCCACGGCGGCACCCGGATCGTCGTGGCCGATGCCAACACCAACAACCTGCCAGGCATTTCGGCGAACCTGGCGGTGGTGAACACGTCGGCCGCCCTGGCCGGCAACCCGGCTCTGCTGGGATACATCCCGTCCGGCCTGGTGCCGCGCGAGCTGGCGCCGGTACCGGGCCGCAGTACCCTGCTGGTGACTAATTTCGGCGCCGGCCAGCTGCAGGCAGTCAACGTCGCCGACCTGCCTTAGGTGGAGCCGGCCCGCGAGGCGCGCCTGTCGCCGACTTGAGCACCGCCGCCGGACAGGTGGCAGATGCCCGGCCAGTGCCGGCCTGCTGTCGACACCTGGCAAGCCGGGGAAGGCCGCTCAGATCGCAGCTTGTAGCCCCCCGCAACTCATGGGATGATTTGGTCGGTTCGGGTATTCCGCTCGTGAGCGGCACGATGGCGACTGGCCAGCATAAGTGCGCGCACTGTTCCGACCCGGATCGTCGCCCCAGAGACAGCCCGGGGCCGGGGAGGTTGGCGGGGGCATGGCGATACGTGTCATATGAGCCTTCTTTACTGGCATAAGCGGCAGATTCGGTAAGTATTTGTCAATGTCTAGACAAAAGGGACACCGATGTATCCACCAGGCCCCGCATCCCGGCCGGTGTCAGCCGCGACCCGCACGCCCAGCCGGGCCGGGCCGCCCGGTGTGACCGGCCGCGCCGCGGCGGAGTCCGTGTGACGCCCGGGATCATGCCAGAATCCGCCGCACGCATCATTGCGTCCCACCAGTGCACGGACACCGGCATTTGCGCGCGCCGGCGCTGGCTGCGCACAGAAGATCTTGGCCTTACGTGTATCAACACGACGAGACGCTCCTCTTACTGGAGACGCTGCTCTTACTGGCAGGATCAGGCAGCTCCCAGGTCCGCGCGGCCAAGGAATCGGAGGACATGGTGACGACGGATGACCCGAGCGGCCGGGAACCGGCCGCGCAGGGAGCTCAGGCGACGAGGGTTCACGGGCGGGCACAGCAGCACGCGGGCGGTGACCTGACAGAGGAACTGCTGACCTCGGACTGGTGGACCGATGCGATGGTCCAGCATGCCGGGATCCCGATAGTCGACGTGCCGCTCGTGTCTGTCGGCGGCGGGATCGGGTCGTTCGTGACGGTCGACTACCTGCGGATCGCCGGCGTTGCGCCGGATCACATCAGGGTGCTGTCGAACATTGATTTCCCCTGGCAGACGTACGAGTACCTGACCCGCGTATCGCAGATTCCCCGCGGGGAACGAATCCGCTCTGACTCGGCGTCCAGGCCGGATAACATCTGGGGCTTCCCGTCCTATGCGCTGGCGGAGGCAGTGCATGATCGGACCCTGAGGCCGCTGTGGCAGGTCCTGGTGGAGCCGATCTGGGATGACTACTACACGCCCAGAGCAGGCCAGGTGTTCGCCGGGCTTGAGCGGGAGGCGAAGCGGATCGGCTTCCCGCAGATGGCGGTCAATGGCCAGGTCCGCATGGTGCGACGCCGTCAGGGCGGCGGTTACTTTACCGTCCTGACTCCGCCGTCCGACGCGCCGCCGTCCGATGCGCAGCCGACGCAGCGCGTCGCCTACCGGTCCAGCTTCGTTCACCTTGCCGTCGGTTACCCGGGCCTCCGTTTTCTCCCCGAGCTCCAGGAGTTCCGCACCGAGCATCATGACTTCCATCACGTTGTCAGCGCATACGAGGATCACGAGCACGTCTATAACCTGGCCCGGACCAAGCATGTTGTCGTCATGCTCCGCGGCGGCGGAATCGTCGCGTCTCGTGTCCTGCAGCGGCTAATGGATGACCGGGAGAAGTTCGGGCTTTCGACGCAGATCGTGCACCTGTTCCGCACGTACGTGTCCGGCTCGCACGGGCCGAACGCGTGGAACCGCCGCAAGGGCGGTAATGGCTTCGCCTACCAGGGTTTCAACTATCCGAAATCAGTGTGGGGCGGGCAGCTCAAGTCCCGGATGCGCAAGCTGGAGGGCGACGACCGCGCTCGGGCGTACAAGCTGATGGGCGGTACCAACACGCCATTTCGACGGCGCTGGCAGGCTCAGATGCGTGCGGGGCGGGAGGCCGGGTGGTACCGCACCATGTCCGGCACCGTCAAGCAGATGCGGCTGGCCGACGGGATGGTTATCAGCGAGGTTGAGACCGCTGAGGGGCTGACCGAGGTGGCAGCGGATTTCGTGATCGACTGCACTGGCCTGGAAGCCGACATCGCCGAGCACCGGGTGCTTGCCGACCTCTTCGAGCATTCTGGCGCCGGCCGCAATCCGCTGGGACGGCTGGACGTCGAGCGCGATTTCCAGCTCCGTGGCGCAGACAGCGGAACGGGCGTCATCTACGCTTCAGGGGCAACCACGCTCGGCGGGTACTTCCCCGGGGTGGATACCTTCCTCGGACTGCAGATCGCGGCCCAGGAGATCGCCGACGACCTAGCCCGCCGTGGATTCTGCGGCAGGATCGGGACACTCCGCTCTACCGCGCAATGGCTGCGCTGGGCCTTCGGCCGAGCGCCGTGACGTCGGCCGCCAAAACCTCCGATCCGCTCACGACAGGAGCTTTGCGAAATGCTTCCCACCCTGGTCGGCCGGGTGCAGACCCGGCTGGTGCTGCTGGCAGTGATTGGCGGCCTGGTCACCGCGATCGTCGTCCCCCTGCTTCCGGGCTCGGCGTCGATGGCCGACCGGTATAGGAACGGCTATCTGGTACTGGCGGCAATAGCAGTGCTCGGAGTCGGCTGGGAATTCATCTATCATCTGCTGATGCAGTGGCGCTGGGAGAAGGACTGGCCCACTCTCTTCGGCCTGGTCACGATCGTGAACGAGGGATTGCTCGTGTGGCTGCTGCTGCAGGCGGGGGCCATCCCTGGCATCGTGGGATCGGTGAGCGCCGCGGCGTACACCATTCAGCTCCTGGCCGTGTGGCTCTCGGTGTGGCTGGTGGCCAACGGGCCGATGCGAGTGCCGTTCATCCGGTGGCGATTCCGCGGCGGGAGGCTGGTGTGAGCGACCACGTCCAGGTGCCCGGGCTCCGGTCGGTTCCAGGTGACGGGGTGCTGGCGCGCCAGGGAAACCTGGTGCTGCTCAGCAGCCTCGCTGACGGCGAGCTCGTCGATACCCTGCTGGAGCTGCTGTCCGAGATCGCTGCGGCCGGCGGCAACGGCCGCCGGTTCGCGGACGTCGTCGAGGACGCCCTCCAGGGCGATGACACCCCGGGCGCAGGCCGCGGGGATCAGCCTGGCCCGGCGGTCGTCGCCTTCGGCCCGGTCGGCGCCGGCCTGGCCGCCCTTGTGTGCGGGCAGGCGTGGGCGGAGATAAGCACCGTCCACGGGACGCAACACCTCGCGGCCGGGCAGCCCTTGATGCTGCTGCGGTGCACGCTGGGATCTCCGGTAATCGCGGTCCGCGGTGGGCTCGGCGCCGACCGCGGCGAGGCTGCCCGTACCGACCGTTTCTCGCGCCTGGACAGCGGCGCCATCCGAGCGGGCGGGCTGTCTTACTACCTCGGCCATCAAGCCGTGACAGGCGCGGAGGCGTCAGTCGCATCGGGGCGGCCGACGGCGCCGACAGCCCCGCACGGGTGGGACGAAAGGGCTTTCCAGGAGCGGCCGCCGGAGGCGGCTTTCCAGGCGCGGCCCGCGGAGGCAGCCGGACAGCCGGGGTGGGCCGGGCCGGCTGCCGAGCCCGAGACGCAACAGGTGCCCGCTGCCGAGCCGGGGGCCGGACCCGCAGAGCCGGCAGCGGCTGCCATCGAAGCCGAGCCCGCCAAGGTCGGACAGCCATTCGAAGCCGTGCTACTCCTGGACGAAGGGCCGGGCGATATCGATCCGCGGCCGCCGCTGCCCTTGGAGCAGGCTGGCCAGGACGGGGCCGCTGATTCTGCTTTGGCGCCGATCGTCGAGGGCGTGTACTGCAAGAACGGGCACTTCGATGACCCGGAAGCTCGCTTCTGCGGTGTGTGCGGCATCGCGATGAGCCAGCGGACCCTGGTACGCAGGCCCGGCCAGCGCCCCCCGCTCGGCGTGCTCGTCCTCGACGACGGGGCAGTCTTCCAGCTGGATGCCGACTACGTCCTCGGCAGGGAGCCGACGCTCGATGCATCGGTGGCAGCTGGCAAGGCCCGGCCGCTGTACATCACCGACGCCGCTGGGACGATCTCCCGGGTTCACGCCCAGGTCCGGCTGCAGGACTGGCACGTGCTGGTGACCGACCTCGGCTCGGCCAACGGGACCCGGGTCCGGCTGCCCGATGGGACGGACGAGCAACCTCTGATCCGGCTAGTCCCCGCCCTGCTCCGGCCAGGCAGCCAGGTTTGCCTCGGCGAGCGCGGGTTCCGCTACGAGTCGCATCGCGGTCACTGAGAGTGGCGAGCGCATCGGCGTCTGGCCAGCCAGAAGGTTCATCCGATGACTGACCAAGCGGTCCAGCTGCTGCTGGTCGACCTGGCGCTCATCATCGCGCTCGCGCGGCTGCTCGGCGCGGCGGCGAAGCGCATCGGTCAGCCGCCGGTGCTCGGCGAGATCATCGCTGGGATTCTGCTGGGACCGACCCTGTTCCACGGGCGGATCACGGCGGCGCTGTTCCCGGTCACGGTGCGGCTGCCGCTGGGCGCACTGGCCACTCTCGGGCTCGTGCTGTTCATGTTCGTGGTCGGCTACGAGATGGACTTGCGGCTGATCCGCGGGTACGAGAGCGTCGCCGCGAGCGTGTCGCTCGGCGCGATCATCGTCCCCCTGGTGCTGGGGGCCGGCCTGGGCGTGTGGCTCGCCCACCACAACCACGTGCATAACGTCGTCACGTTCGCGCTGTTCCTCGGCACTGCGATGTCCGTCACCGCGTTCCCGGTGCTGGCCCGGATCCTCGTCGACCGGGGCCTGCACCGCACCCGGATAGGCGGACTCGCGCTAGCCAGCGCCGCACTGGATGACGTGCTGGCGTGGTCGCTGCTGGCCATCGTGATCGCACTCGCCGGGGCCGGAGGCAACCAGCTGCGGCTTGTGCTTGCTCCGGTCTACGTTGCCGTGATGCTCCTGGTGGCGCGGCCGCTGCTGCGTAAGCTCGCCGGGGTCTACCAGCGCCAGGGCCAGCTGACTCCCAGCATCCTCGCCGCGGTGCTAGTCGGGCTGCTGCTGTCGAGCTACGTCACCGACTGGATGGGCGTGAAGTACATCTTCGGCGCTTTCCTCTTCGGCACCGTGATGCCGCGCGAGGGCTTCGCCGCTCTGCGCGAGGAGATCCTCGAGCGGCTGGAGCAGATCAGCGTCCTGGTGCTGCTCCCGGTGTTCTTTGTCGTGAGCGGGCTGAGCGTCAACCTCTCGACGCTCGGCCTGTCCGGGCTGTTCGAGCTCGTCCTGATCATGGCGGTCGCCGTCGGCGGCAAGTTCGCCGGCGCCTACGCCGGCGGCCGGCTCGCCGGAATCCGCGGCCGGCAAGCGGGGGTCTTGGCCGCGCTGATGAACACCCGCGGCCTCACCGAGATCGTGATCCTTGCCGTCGGGCTGCAGCTGCACATCCTCGATGAGAGCCTGTACACGTTGATGATCGTGATGGCGATCGGCACGACGGCGATGGCGGGGCCGCTGCTGAAGGTCATCTATCCGGACCAGCTGATGCAGCGCGATCTCGCCGAGGCGGACCGAGCATCGCTCGGGGAGCCGCCGCCGCACCGGATCCTGGTGCTGATCGACCAGCCCGAGACCGCTGCGCCGCTCGTCGACGTCGGCGCCAGCCTGGCCGCGAGCCGGCCGCACAGCGAACTCGTGCTGTCTCATCTGCTGGCACACCGCACCCGCAGTCTGGAGGTCGGCAGCGGGCTGGGCGGTGAGCTGCTGCAGATGACCGACAGTATGGGCGAGCTGCAGGAACTGAAGGCACGGGCGGAGCGGCGCGGCGTGGCGGCCGTCGTGCAGGCACGCTTCAGCGAGGACGTGGCCGGTGAGCTGCCCGGCTACGTGGCCGCCGCCGCGCCCGACACCATTGTGCTCGGGCCGTACGCGGGCGCCCGCGAAGTCCTCGGAGCCGACGGCACAACTCAGCTCGTAACAATCCTCAGGGAACTGCCCGAAGCGCCGGACACGGTCATGGCCCGCTGGGCGGCCGGAGTGAATGGTGCGGCCGCCGTGCAGGTCGCCGCCCAGCTGGCGGTGGCAAACCGGCTGGACCTCGTGCTAGGTCCGGGCGGTCGCCGGCGGGCCTCAGTGGCCGCTGGCCTGGCCAGGCGCGGCATCGCGGCCAGTGACGGCCCGCCGCCCGCCGGGGCTCTGGTTGTCGCGGCCGCTGACGGCGGCGGCGACGAGCACCTGGCAGTGCTGGCCGGCAGCAAGGAGTGCAGCGACGACCTGGACCGGTGGGTCCAGGATCTAGATGGGAGCAGGGTTTCGTGACTAGCACCGACGCCGACCTGACCGACGCGCGTGAGGGTATCGCCGATTACCGGTTCATCAGGGTGCTCGGGGCCGGCAATCACGGCGTGTTCTACCTCGCCCACCGCCCGCAGCGGCTGCCGGTCAGTGCCGAGTTCGTCGCGGTGAAGGTGCTGTCGGGTACCAGCAGCCGGGACACGTTCCGCCGCGCTATCCGCGAGCTGGCCGCGTTCGCTGCCGTCAGCTCCCCCTATCTGGTCACCCTCTACGATGCCGGCCAGCAGGGCAACGACCTGTACTACTCGATGGAGTACTTTGCCCAGGGCTCGCTGGCCGATCAGGCCGAGCCGGTGCAGCGGCACACCGCGCTCACCGCCGTCTCCCAGGCAGCCCGCGCGACGCACGCCTTGCATGAGGGCGGGATAGCGCACAATGACATCAAGCCCGGCAACATCCTGCTGCACGATGGCGGGGGCCGGCTGTCGGACCTGGGGCTAAGCCAGCAGCTGACGCCCGGGCTTACCGTCACTGGTCTGGGGTCAACGGCCTCGGTCGAGTATCTCGACCCGGCCCTGGTCCGCGGGGAGGCGCCGTCAAGGGCCAGCGATGTGTTCGCGCTGGGCGCGACGCTGCACTGGGCGCTGACCGGTAAGGGCCTGTACGGTGTGCTGCCTTCCGACAGCACGCTGCTGGCAATGCGCCGCGTCCTGTCCCGGCCAGCGGCCATCTCGGCAAACTTGGAACCGGGGGCCCGAGAGGTCATCGCCTCGGCGATCAGCGCCGACCGGGCCATGCGGCCCGCGACTGCCCTGGAACTGGCCGAGCGCATCGACGCGCTTGCTCCTTAGCAATCACGTCGCCGCCCGCGGTCAATCCTGGACCTGACGGCGTCGGCGGCGCCTGGATAATTGAGGAACCGGTCCGGCCTGAAATCAGGATAGAATGACATGACGTCTGCCTATGATTGAGCAAAGGCCTTTCCTGCCCCGCGCGGGCCAAAATCGATCAGATTGACATTATACCTGCACATTGGGAATGAGGCCTGGCCAGATATAGCAGCTCAAGGCAGCAGGTATCGGGACGCGCTGGCCCAGGCCGATCGAGCGGTTTAGCACGCCCGGCCAAGTGACCGGTCGGGCACCGGCCGACCCGCACATTAGCCATGGGACGACACTAGGATAAGCGGGTGACTGAACGGCTGGTGGTTATCGGCGGGGACGCGGCGGGCATGGCGGCCGCGTCGCAGGCCCGGCGGCGGCGGGGACCGGAGGACTTGCAGATCGTCGCGGTTGAGCGGGGTGGCTATACCTCCTACGCCGCGTGCGGCATCCCGTACTGGATCGGCGGCGTGGTGGCGGGTCCGGAGGAATTGGTGGTCCGGACCCCGGAGGTGTTCGAGCGTGACCTCGCCATCACCGTGCGGCTCAGGCACGAGGCGACGGTAATCGACCTGGAACGCCGGGAAGTGCTGGTGCGCGCGACGGCTGACGGCACCGAGGACCGGCTGGAGTTCGACTCGCTAGTCATTGCCACCGGTGCGCTGCCGGTCGGGCTGCGAGTGCCGGGCGCGGATGCCGCGGGTATTCACGGCGTTCAGACCCTCGATGACGGGGTTGCCGTGCGCGCGGCAGTCGCGGCCGGTGCCCGCCGGGCGGTGGTGATTGGCGGCGGCTACATCGGAGTCGAGATGGCCGAGGCGATGGTGCGTCAGAGGCTGGATGTGATACTCGTCGAGCAGGCACCGGAGCCGATGGCCACCCTTGACCCCGACATGGGAAGGCTGGTGCGCGAGGCGCTGACCGGCATGGGGATCCGTGTGCGCTCGGGGGAGCGGGTGGTCGGCTTCGACACCGCCGATGGCCGGGTGACGGGGGTGCGGACGGACAACGGGTCGGTGCCTGCCGACCTGGTCGTGCTCGGGATCGGCGTACGTCCGAACACCGCGCTGGCTGCGGCGGCCGGGCTGCCGCTGGGGGTGGCGGGAGCACTGCGGGTCGACGTCCGGGGGCAGGTGCTGGGGACACCGGGGGTCTGGGCGGCAGGGGACTGCGCGGAGAGCTTCGACCTGGTCTCCCGGCGGCCGGTGCACGTGCCCCTTGGCACGCACGCCAACAAGCAGGGCCGTGTCGTCGGGGTCAACCTGGGGGGCGGCTACGCCACCTTTCCCGGGGTCGTACGCACCGCGGTGAGCAAGGTATGCGACCTCGAGATCGCCCGTACCGGCCTGCTGGAGCGGGACGCCCGCGATTCCGGGCTCCGATACGTCACCGCCACGGTGGCGTCGACCACGCGGGCCGGTTACTTCCCCGGCGCCAAACCGATCACGACCAAGCTCATCGCGGAGAAGCGCACCGGTCGCCTGCTCGGGGCCCAGATCGTCGGCAAGGAGGGCGCGGCCAAGCGGATCGACGCCCTGGCGGTCGCCCTGTGGAACGGAATGACAGTGGAGGAGATGACCGGTCTCGACCTGTCCTACGCCCCGCCGTTCGCCCCCGTCTGGGACCCGATTCTGATCGCTGCCCGCAAGACCGCGGAGGCGGTAGAGGCGTCCTCGCGAGATCGTGCGGGTCTGGGTAGCGGAGGCTTGCCTGCGAGGACCTAGCTGACAGTGATTATCTTGGTCATCTTGGCCGCGGACCGGTAGCCGCTGGCCTGCGCTGGGGCGGCGTGGATCAGCCAGACGGCCCCCGCCGCTCATGCGGCCGGGGCCGCCGCCCGCCGGCGCTCGGCCTCGGAGATGGCCCAGGCGGCGTTGACCAGCCCGATGTGGCTGAAAGCCTGCGGGAAGTTGCCGAGCAGCTCGCCGGTGTCCGGGTCGACCTCCTCGGCCAGGAGGCCAACATCGTTCAGGTAGGCGATGGCACGCTCGAAGGCCTGGCGCGCCCGCCTGGGCTGATCGGCCAGGGCCAGCGCCTGCGCCAGCCAGAAAGTGCACAGCAGGAAGGTGCCCTCGTTGCCCTCCAGGCCGTCGACTCCGCCGCTGGTGTCGTACCGGTAGACCAGACCGCGTTCGTCGGTGAGGCGCTCCTCGATGGCTTTGATGGTGGCAAGAACGCGGGGGTCGGTGGCGGGCAGGAAGCCCACGATGGGCATCATGAGATTCGAGGCGTCGAGGTGGTCGGAGCCGAAGTACTGCGTGAAAGCGGCGGCCCTGTCGCTCCAGCCGCGCCGGAGCACGGTCGCATGGATTTCGTCCCTGGCCTGTCGCCAGCCTTCCACCTCCTCTGCGGCGCCGAGCTTGCCGGCCAGTGCGATGGCGCGGTCCAGCGCCACCCAGCACATGACCTTCGAGTAGAGGAAATCCTGCTGGTCGCCGCGGACCTCCCAGATGCCCTGGTCTTTCTCCATCCAGCGCTGGGCGGCCATGTTGGCTGCGGCTACGAGGAACACCCGGGAGGCCGGACCGAGCTCACCGACCTCGTTCTGCAGCCGCTGGACCGCCGCCAGCAGCTCGCCGTAAACGTCGAGCTGGCGCTGGGTCCAGGCTTCGTTGCCGACCCGCACCGGGGCGCTGTGCCGCCAGCCGGCCAGGTGGGGAAGCACCCGCTCGGACAGGTCCCGCTCGCCGCCCACGCCGAACATGATCTGCAGGTCGGAGCCGCGGTGCAGGGAGGTGGCCGCCGCGGTGCTGAGGTACTCGAAGAATCTTGATGCCTCATTCGGGCAGGCGGCCACCCACAGCGCGTCCATGGTCAGGCATGCGTCGCGGACCCAGCAGTAGCGGTAGTCCCAGTTGCGGTTTCCGCCGGGAGCCTCCGGCAGCGAGGTCGTCGGTGCTGCGACGATCGCGCCGGTCGGGTAGAACGTCAGGGCGCGCAGGACCCGGCCGCTGCTGTGCACGAGCTCGTGCCAGGGGCCAGCATAGGTCTGGTGGATGTCCGACCAGGACCGCCAGCCAGCGAGAGTGTCCGTCAGCCGCTGGGCCAGCTCGTCCTGAGGCCACAGCCGGGGCGCCTGCCCGCCAGGCCGGCCATGGTGCAGCCCGAATGCGACACGCTGGCCGGCGGCGAGGCTGAAGCGCCCGAGGACGACGCCAGCGCGGATCTCCAGATCGACCGGGGCGGACAGCAGCGTTATGTCGGCCCCGCCGTGCCCGGCGATGCCGCCGTCGATATAGCTCAGGAGCGGCCAGGTGAGCCCGTACTCGGTCCGCGGCACGTACTCCATTTCCAGCTCGACCCGGCCGGCGACTCCCGATACCTGACGCAGGAGCAGGCCCGGAGCGCCCGCGCCGAGGTCGTGGCCGCGCTCGCCGGCACCCAGGGCAAGAGCATCGACGACAGTGACCGAGCCCGTGCCGGTCCTGAACGTGGTCTCGAGCACCAGGGTCTTGTCGAGATAGCGACGGGTGGCCCGGAAGTCCCCGGCCGGATGGATCGACCAGTGCCCGGCTTCCTCGTCGAGCAGGCGTCCGAAGATCGACGGGCTGTCGAATCTCGGCATGCACAGCCACTCGACCGATCCCTCCCGGCTCACCAGGGCGGCTGAGTGGCAATCGGACAGCAGTGCGTGATCGGCGATAGGAGTGGAGCTCATGGCCAATCTCCTTTGCACCCGTGCGCCCCGAAGCTGAAGGGCTCTGCCGCGACTACGCGATCGTTCGCGCTCTCTCCCCGGGCCATTCGCCCTACCCGGGCCATTCGTCGATGCGGAGCCTCGGCCAGGTCGAAGGGCGCCGGTCGCTGGCCTTCCGCCACGTCCCCGAGCAGAGACGGTTGCTCGCCCCGTCGATGTCTTGGCCTGCACCAAGCTGCGTGCGTCATTGTAGACCCGAAGCACCAGAGATCGCCCCGACGGGCCAGCCGGCTGAGCTGGTCAGGAGGCGCGGCGTGGCTGCGCGCTGGCGCTGATCACGGCACGGGCCCTTGCCGCCCGCACCGCGTCGGAGAGCGTGTGGATGTCGTAGGCGCCGTGGTGCCGTTTGCCGTTGATGAAGAAGGTCGGCGTGCCGGAGACGCCGCTGAGGTCAGCGGAGTCCACGTCTGCGGCGATCTTGGCATCCGCGGCGCGGCTGCGCAGGTCGGCGGTGAACTGCTCGGTGTTCAGGCTGAGCTCGCCGGCGTACCGGATCAGGTCCCTGGCCGTCAGCGCGCCCTGGTGGTTGAGTAGCTGGTCGTGCATCTGCCAGAACTTGCCCTGCCTCGCCGCGGCCTCGGCGCCCTCGGCTGCGAGCAGCGCGTGCGGGTGCACGTCGGTGAGCGGCAGGTGCCGCCACACGTAGCGCAGGTCGCCGGAGCCGGCGAGCAGTTCCCGTACCACCGGCTCGGCCTGGCCGCAGTAAGGGCATTCGAAGTCGGCGTACTCCACCAGCGTGACCGGTGCCTTGTCCGGCCCGCGCATGTGGTCGTGGTCCGGGTCGACCGGTACCGCGAGGTCGATGATGGTTTCGGCGGTGCCCAGCAGCGCGCGGAGCCGCAGTCGTTTCGGCAGCTTCGCGGTGACCCTGAAGACGACCCAGGTCAGGGCCGATGCGCACACTGCGGCGGACAGGACGCCCACCTTCGCCTCGGCCAGCTGCGTGCCATGGAACGCAAGCGAGGCGATCAGCAGGGACACGACGAAGCCGATGCCAGCGATGACCCCGGCGCCGGTTACTGCCGCCCAGCCGACCGGGGGGCGGATCCGGCCGCGGCTGACCCGGGTCAGGAGCCAGGCCGCCCCGGCGGTGCCGGCCGGCTTCCCGATGATGTAGCCGAGCAGGATCCCGAGCGTGACCGGCGAGGTGAAGGCGCGGGCCAGGAAGCTCCCGCTGACTGTGATCCCCGCGTTCGCCAGGGCGAACAGCGGCACGATCAGGTAGCTCGTCCAGGGATGGAAAAGCTGCTGCAGCCGGTCGTTCGGCGAGATCGCGGTCCGCACGCTTTCCCGCGCGTCGCGGGCCAGTTCCGGGGTGGGCTGCTCGCGGAACAGCCGGAACGAATCAGACGCTTGCCCCAGGTCGCTCCGCGACGCGGGGTAGGCCAGCGCCAGCAGCCCCATAGCCAGTCCGACCACCACGGGGTCAACGCCGGACTTGAAGAACGCGATCCAGGCCGCCAGCCCCAGCAGCAGGTAGGCCGCGCCGCTGCGGATGCCCCGTCCGCGCGCCACGATCACGAGACCGAGGACGGCCAGGCCGACACCCAGCGCCGTCAGGTCGATGCGGCCGCTGTACACCAGCGCGATGACCACGATCCCGGCCACGTCATCGACTATCGCGAACGTGAGCAGATAGGTGCGTACCCGATCGGGTACGCCCCGGCCGACCAGAGCCAGCAGGCCGAGCGCGAACGCGGTGTCGGTGGACATCGCCGTGCCCCAGCCGGACGCCGATGCGCGGCCGGCATTGACGGCCAGGTAGATCGCGACCGGCACGATCATCCCGCCCAGGCCGACTAGCAGCGGAAGTGCCAGCCGCCGCCGCTCGCGCAGCTCGCCCATGTCGAACTCGCGGCGTGCCTCCAGGCCGATCACCAGGAAGAAGAACGTCATCAGCCCGGAGTTCACCCAGCCGAGCAAGCTATCTGCCAGGCTTGCCGTGCCCAGCCGGATCGACAGTTCAGTCTGCCATGTCGCGGAATACCCGGACGAGTCAATGTTCGCCCAGGCCACCGCCGTCAGCGTGGCCGCGAGCAGGACCGCCGAGCTACCGGTCTCGGTGCGCAGAAACTGGCGAAGGGGCGTCTCCAGGCTCCGCGCCCATGCCGTGCGCAGCGAGAACAGCGAGGGCGGAGAGCCGGACTCGGTCATTCCAGGATTCTCTCGTGCCCCGCGCCAGCACGCGATGCCGAGCCGGACCCGGCGCTGATCGCACGGGCCGCTTCGCTGGCATGGCGGCGGGATCTTGGCGGCGGACGGTCCGTGCGAGGTTCCGCCAGGCTTTGAGCGTTACCTTGAGCGGTCCAGGGAAGGGTTACAAGCGAGGCTGCAGCTGGCCTGACTCAACGGCGAGGCAGCCGGCTCGCCTCGGCTGGTGAGCGCCATGGGCACCGTTCACAGGACCGGCACCGGCTGCGAGACCGTCAGCCCGGGCCAGGCCGTCGTCGCCTATCTGGCCGAACTCGCGGGTGAATGCAGGACCTGCCGCGAACCCCGCACTGTTTCGCCGAAGCTGCGCGGACGAGGCGGACGCGCTCTCGTCGGCTAACTGACCGAATACCCGGGCCGGGTGGTGGCGGGGCTGGCCTGCGCCGAACCACCGGATGCCGCGGTGGCTGCGCCACCCGGTCAGCCGAGGTAACGCAGTGATGGCCAGATGGCTGGCCAGCTCCCGGATGGCTGCGCGCAGATCCACACCGGCTCGCCCTGCTCGTCATCGTCAACGCCCACGTGGTTGTTCAGGCTCGCGACCTGCCGGA
>DATJZH010000196.1:0-14765 GCA_035499215.1 Streptosporangiaceae bacterium
GGGAGTCAGTCATCTAGGCGGCGGGCGCGGCAGCCCGTGCGGCGCCGGAGTGAGTCACCGGACGGGTCAGGCTGGGCGCCGGTGCGGGGCGCTCGGCCGGGTGGCGCGTGATAGCGGCGCGGAAGGGAATCATCGCGTACACCATCAGCGACACGACGACGATCAGCGTCAG
Organism: Streptosporangiaceae bacterium; assembly: GCA_035499215.1. Lineage (GTDB taxonomy): Bacteria > Actinomycetota > Actinomycetes > Streptosporangiales > Streptosporangiaceae > DATJZH01. The sequence goes on from DATJZH010000196.1 coordinate 173, forward strand.
CGCCAGGAAGGCCGCCAGCAGGCGGGACCGCGACGATCGCAGCACGCCGCCGACGCCCGGCCGGCCCAGCGACGCCAGCCGCGACGCCAGCTCCGGGTCCTCCTCGGCCAGCCTGCTCGCCATCTCGTCGAGGATCCGCTGTTCGTCCATGGAAAGCGCCATAGCGCCCACCTCCGGCCACCGCTCAGCCACCGCCGCAGAATCGCGCCGGGGACTGCCTGCCATTATCCCCCAAGAGCAAGATTTTTTACCCGCTCCTTGCCCCAGGTTCGCGTCGGCAAACATGCAATCGCGATCGTGGCGCTTAGCGCGCGAGCACGGCTCCGCGGGGTGCCGCAGAGCGTCGAATACATGTTTGATCCGGTCGAGCTGCTGTTCTACGATCTCCCCATGCGATGGGACGGACTGCGGCTGCCCGCCGACCACCAGGACGCGCCGGCTCGCGGCGCGGCGCCGGCACCGGCCGAGCGGGCGCTGTTCGGCCGGGCACGGTACGAAAGGGGACGGCAGGAAAGGGCACCGGATGAACGGGCGCGGCACGAACGGGAGACGATAGCGCGGACTTTCGATACCCCCGCATTCCGCGGGCTGACGTTTTACGAAGTGCACGCGCGCTCCATCATCAACCGCGTGCCCGCGTCGTCCAGGATGCCGTTCCGCTGGACGATCAACCCCTACCGGGGCTGCTCGCACGCATGCTCGTACTGCCTGGCAGGTGAGACACCCGTGCTGCTGGCAGACGGCCGGACAAAGCCCATCGCGCAGCTCAGGGTGGGCGATGCGATCTACGGCACTGCCGGCACCGGCCCGGACCGCCGTTACGTAGTCACTCCGGTCCTCGCGCACTGGGCGACGGTCAGGCCCGGATACCGGGTCACGCTGGCGGACGGGACCCGGCTCATTGCCAGCGGCGACCACCGCTTCCTGACCGATGACGGCTGGCAACAGGTAGCCTCCGGCGGACGGCGGCAGCGGCCCCATCTCGCCGCGGGCGGGAAACTCACGGGCGTGGGCGCGTTTGCCGAGCCGCCCAGGAAGTCCGCCGGCTACCGGCGCGGCTACTTGTGCGCGATGATTCGCGGCAGCGGTCAAGTCGGCAGTCACCTGGAGCAGGACCCCGGACGAGAGCCTGCCGAGCCGGGTCCGCTGCGGCTCGGGCTCGCCGACGCGCAGGCGCTGGACAGGATCCGACGCTACCTCGGCCGCGCCGGGATCGGTACCACAGACGTGACTTTCGCGGAGCCGTCGCCGTCGCGGCGCATCATGGCGATTCGCGCTGATGCCCGCGACGCCGGCCGGGCGATCCGGGCGCTCGCCGAATGGCCGGCCTTTCCCGCGCCGGACTGGCGCAAGGGCTACCTGGCTGGCGCATTCGACGCCGCGGGCAGCTACAGCCAGGGAATATGGCGGGTTTCCGGCGCCGACGCGCGGATCATCGAATGGGTCATCTCGTCGATGGACTCCCTCGGGTTCGACGTCGCGGCCGAGGATTCGCATCGGTCAGCCGGAGGGCTGACGGGCGTGCGGCTGCGGGGCGGCCTCAAGGAGGCGCTCAGGTTCTTCCACAGCACCGACCCGGCAGTCACCCGCAAGCGCAGTATCGCCGGCACGGCGGTCACGGGCGCGGCAGTCAGGGCCGATGCCTCGCTCAGGGTGGCGGCGGTTGAGCCGATCGGCCTGGATATTCCCATGTTCGACATCACTACCGGCACTGGCGACTTCATCGCCGACGGCATGGTGAGCCATAACTGCTTCGCCCGCAATACCCACACTTACCTCGATATGGACGCGGGGCTGGACTTCAATTCGAGGATCGTGGTCAAGGTGAATGCCCCGGAACTGGTCCGCCGCGAGCTCGCCGCGCCCAGGTGGCAGGGCGAGCACGTCGCCATGGGTACCAACGTGGACTGCTATCAGCGGGCCGAGGGGCGTTACCGGCTGATGCCCGCCATCATCGGCGCCCTGCGGGACGCGGCCAACCCGTTCTCGATCCTGACCAAGGGCACGCTGATCCTCCGCGACATCGAGCTGCTCGCCGACGCTGCACAGGTCACCGACGTCGGGCTGAACGTATCGGTCGGCTTCATCGACAGAGAGCTCTCCCGGTCGGTTGAGCCCGGCACGCCGCCCCCCGGCCGGCGCCTCGCCGTCTGCGCCGCGATCAGCGAGCGCGGACTGCGCTGCGGAGTGCTCATGGGGCCGGTCCTGCCCTACCTGTCCGACTCCCCCAGCCAGCTGGAGGCCGCGGTCCGGCAGATCGCCGAGGCCGGCGCTGCCCGGCTCAGCCCGATCGTGCTGCACCTGCGGCCCGGCGCACGGGAGTGGTTCCTGCAGTGGCTGGGCGAGCGGCATCCGGACCTGGTGGCGCCCTACCGCCAGCTGTACGGATCCCGTGCCTACGCGCCCAGGGAGTATCAGCAGCGGATCGCCGGCCAGGTGCGTGAGCTGGCCGCGGCGTACCGCGTCGGGCACGCCAGCACCGTGACCGCGCGGCGGCTCCCGCGGCGCGGCCCCGGCGAGCAGGGCCCTGCGGGCCGGGCGCCCGGCCGGGCGGGAGGCCCGCCCGTCCCGCCCGCGGCAGTCCGCCAGCCCGCCGCCGTTCAGCAGACGCTGCTGTGATCCCCTGAGGTGACCGGCAGGCCGGCCTGCCGCCACGCCAGGAAGCCGCCCGGGCAGATCGGTGGCACCGCGCACGCCGAGCTCCTGCAGCGCGGCGGCGGCGAGGCTGGATGCATAGGCCGCCGAGCAGATCACGATCACCTTCAGGTCGTAGCTCGCCGCGGGCAGCCGCGCGGTGGAGGCGGGATCAAGGCGCCACTCCAGGACATTGCGCTCGATCAGCAGGGCACCGGGTATCCCGCCCTCCGCGGCGCGCTGCGCGGCGGGCCTGATATCGACCAGCAGGGCGCCTTCGGCCGCGGCGGCGCGGATGCCGGGCAGATCGAGGTGCTCGAGGCGGGGCTGGCCCGCCTCGCCGGACAGCTCGGCGGAAGCCGGCCGAGCCGACCGCGTGCGTCAGCAAGCACCTGGTCGATGGTGCGGCTTCCCGGCGGCGGCACCGGTGCTGGCGGGGGTCCCCCATCAGGTGTGCCCGGCGGCGTCACCAGTTCTGCCCGGCGGCATCGGTGGCAGCCCGGACCGGCCCGCGGCCAGTCATCTCGTACCTGCGCATCGCGGTGAGCGGCGGCGAGTAAGCGTGGATGCTGAGCGCGGGCTCTGCCGACACATTGCCGACGCTGTGCAGGTGCCGCCGACCGAAGGACCGGAAGCTGCCGGCCTGCGGCACGCGGCTGGCGACCTGAGGCCGGCCGGCCGCGGCCCGTGCGCTCGAGCAGCTGGCCCCTGGCGACCGTGAAGGCGCCGTTAGCGTCGCCATGATCATGAAATCCGGTCTCCTGTCCCGGCAGCCAGCTCAGCAGCCATATCTCGTAGTCGTCGGACAGCTCGAGCCGCCGATACCAGCGACGCGCCGCCTCGAAGCGCACCAGGCTATTCCACCGGTCAGGCACGGCGGCTACCGAGACCGCCAGCTGGCCGAGGCGGGCCGGCCTGAGCCGGGCAGCGGCAGGACGGGCGACAAGGTCGCAGATCATCCTAGTTATCCTATCTTTTTAATCGACAAAATCCTCCTGGCCAGGGTAACACGCGTGCGCCCCCGGGCGGCTGAGCATGACATGCAGTCCGGCGAGCGAGCGAGCGGGCCGGGCGAATTCCCTGCCGCGCTGCCACGCTGGCCCGGGACTGTCGCCGGCCGGGTCCTGGCCGCCCTGGTCGCGGCGGGACCCGGCGCGGGCCGAGGTTCCGCGCGCCCGGCTTGTCCCGAGCCCCTGGCCGGGCGGTGCCCGGATCGCACGTAAGGTTGACTGCCGTGGGATCACAGCACGATGGCGCAGGACAGCGGATGCCGGACAGGCTGACTGTACGCACCGTCCCCGTCGCTGATCCCGGTGGCCTGCTGCCAAGCCTGCCCCATCCTGCCGCGCTGGCCTGGATCCGGCGCGGCGAAGGGCTGGCCGGATGGGGAGAGGCCGCCCGGCTGACGCTTCCCGCCGGGGAAGACAGGTTCACCGCGGCGGAGAAACAGCTGCGCGAGCTCTTCGATGGTTCCCGCGTCGCTGACGATGTCCAGGTACCCGGCTCAGGGCCGGTGGCCTTCGGCAGCTTCACCTTCGACGCCGCCTCGGACGGGTCTGTGCTGGTGATCCCCCGCGCCGTGCTGGGCCGCAGGGCGGGAACCGCCTGGCTTACCACCATCACTGACGGCGACGAGCCGCTCCCGGCGGCCGTGCCGGTGTCGGCGCCTGCCCAGGTGCGCTGGAGCGATGGCAGCCTGGCGGCCCCGCAGTGGGAGCAGGCGGTCGCCGCGGCCGTCGCCCGGATCAGGGCGGGCGGCCTGCGCAAGGTGGTGCTGGCCAGGGATCTGCATGCGGCAGCCGGGCAGGACATCGACGTGCGCCTGGTGCTCGCCCGGCTGGCCGCGCGCTATCCCGACTGCTACACGTTCTCCTGCGCCGGCCTGGTCGGCGCCACCCCGGAGCTGCTCATCCGCCGCGACGGCAGCGAGGTCCGGTCACTCGTGCTGGCCGGGACCACCCGCCGCGGCGGCACGGCCGCCGAGGATGTCCAGCTGGGGGTCGCGCTGCTGGCCTCGGCCAAGAACATCGAGGAGCACAGCTACGCTGTCGCCGACGTGCAGTCAGCGCTCGCACCGCTTTGCGCCGAGCTCGACGTGGCGCCCCGGCCTTCGCTGCTGCGCCTGGCGAACGTCCAGCACCTGGCAACCCTGGTACGCGGACGCCTGCAGGCCGCCGCCGACCCGGCGACCGGGGTGAGCGGCCCGCCGGCCGACCCGGCCGACCCGGCCGCGGGTGTCCCGGCCTCGCTGGCCCTCGCTGGCGCACTGCACCCGACGGCCGCGGTCTGCGGAACGCCGGCCGGCCCGGCGATGGAGCTGATCCGTGAGCTTGAGGAAATGGACCGGGGCAGGTACGCGGGGCCGGTCGGCTGGATCGACGCCCGCGGCAACGGCGAATGGGGCATCGCGCTGCGCTGCGCCGAGCTAGACGGCCCGCGGGCGAGGCTGTTCGCAGGCTGCGGCATCGTCGCCGACTCCGATCCGGCGGCCGAGCTGGCCGAGGCACAGACGAAGTTCCGGCCTGTGCAGGAGGCGCTGGAAGGATAGCCCGCGGCAGGAGCCCGGCCGCCGCGGCAGAAGGCCGGCCGCTTAGCCTGCTTCCCCGGGGCTGCGTGAGCGCCCGCTAATGCGGCAGCCGAGGCGGCAGGCGGCGGGCCGCTTGGCCTGCTTCCCCGGGGGCTGCGTGAGCTGCCCCCGCTAATGCGGCAGCCGAGACGGCGGCGCTGCATGCCGCCCGGAGCCGGGCGCGCAGTGCCGCGCCCGCGGCCCTGACGGTGCGCACCTCGACGATCCGCATCCCCTTCCCCTCCAGCGCGGCGGCCAGGCCCGCTGCCGACTCCAGCCGCCGGTAGCCGATCCCGGCGGCGCGGCCAAGATGCTCAAGCCCGGCTCCGTGCGGCGTGCCGAATACGCGCTCGAAGGACGCCGGGATGGCCGCCGGCTCCAGGGTCGAGAAGATCCCGCCGCCGTCATTGTTGACCACGACCAGGCACAGATCGGGCAGATCCTCCGCCGGTCCGGTAAAGAATCCGGCCGCATCATGCAGCACCGCCAGGTCGCCGAGCAGCGCGAATGCCGGGCCGCCGCCCGCGGCCTGATGCGCGAGGGCCGCGCCCATGGCCGAGGAGACCAGCCCGTCGATCCCGCTGGCGCCGCGGCTGGCCAGCACCCGGATATCCGCGCGGGGCGCCATCTGCTGATCCAGATCGCGCACCGGCAGGCTCGCGGCCGCCCACACCAGCGCCCCGCCGGGCACTGCGGCAGCCAGGTCACGGGCCAGCCGCGGCTCGCTGAGCGAGTCGCCGGCCTGCAGTAGCTCGTCGGCGGCTGATCGTGCGGCCGCATTCGCGCGCTGCCAGGACGCAAGCCAGCCGGACTCGCCGGGTTCCCTCCGCGCCGACCCCGCCGTTCCACTGACCAGCCGGACCGCCGCTGCCACGTCGGTCGCGGTGCGGGCGGGATCGGCCCACCGTCCGGGGCCTTGCGCGAGCACCACGTGCCGGGCCGGAGCCGGTCCCGGTGTCCCGCGCAGGAATGCGAGCTGGCCGCGGGAAAGTCCTGGCCGGCCTGCGGAGATGATGAGCTCTGGCCGGTGCGCAGCCGCGAACCCTGGCGTGTCGAGGAGGTAGGAGTATGCCGGCAGGGCGTTCGGGCCGCGCCGGGCATTCGACGACGGCTCGGCGAAGATCGGCCAGCCCGCCGCCTCCGCCAGCTCCACCAGCGGCTCCGGGTCGTAGTCGCCGTCGCCGCAGACGATGACGCCGCGCTGCGTCCAGGGCAGTTCCAGGACTGGCGGGCCGCCGAAAGCTCCGTGCAACGGGTCCGATGCGGGTGAACGTGACATCCAACGGGCTGGCCGGGCAGCCGCACCCGCTGCGGCGCCGGCAAAACGCGTCCACGGCGCCCCGTCTGGCCGCCCGTCCAGCGAATCCTGCCGCCAGTCGCCGGGCACCGGTGCGTCGCCGGGCACCGCGCCGTCACCGGGCACCGGTGCGTCGCCGGGCACCGCGCCGTTACCGGGCAGCCCGCCACCGGGCATCGCCCCGCGTCCGGGAAGAAGCGGCTCCCGCAGCGGCAGATTCAGGTGCACCGGCCCGGGCACCGGCGACCCGCCGCCGAGCCCCGCGGCCAGCGCCCAGGAACGGCAGGCCAGCGACCGCCAGTAGCCGGCCACGCCGGGACGGGCCTCCGGCACGCCGACCTCGCAGAACCAGCGCACCGCCGACCCGTAGAGCTTCAGCTGGTCAATAGTCTGGTTTGCCCCCGTTCCGCGCAGCTCAGGCGGCCGGTCGGCGGTCAGCACGAGCAGCGGCACGCCGGCCTCGTCGGCCTCGATAACCGCCGGGTGACAATTCGCGGCCGCGGTGCCCGACGTGCAGACCACGACTACCGGCCGGGCGCTCGCCTTGGCCAGCCCGAGCGCAAGGAAAGAGGCGGAGCGCTCGTCGATCCGGACGTGCAAGCGCAGGTCGCCGGCCAGCGCCCGGTCATGCAGGGCCAGCGCGAGCGGAGCGCTGCGCGAGCCGGGTGCCAGCACTGCCTCGCGCAGCCCGCACCGGATCAGCTCGTCGGCCAGCACGGTGGCCAGGGCGGTGGCCGGATTCACTCCAGGTACTCCGCGGCCGCCTCCATCCGGGCGATCCACGGCACCGGATCGGCCGCCAGGGCGGCCAGCCGCTGCCGGTCAGCGGCAGCGGCGCGGACCGGCAGCATGCCATCGCGCTGCGCCAGCGGGTCAGCCGTCACGTCGGCCGTCAGCAGGCTCATCGTGGCCAGGCCGCAGTCGTAGGCCAGGTCGGGCAGCGCAGCCGCGAGCGCCACTCCCGCCGCCAGCCCGACGGAGGTCTCTACGGCGCTGGACACCACCACGGGCAGGCCGCAGGCTGCGGCAACGGCCAGCGCCGCGCGCACTCCGCCGAGCGGCTGGACCTTGAGCACCACGATGTCGGCAGCCCCGGCGGCGCGGACGTTCAGGGGATCACCCGCCCGGCGGATGGACTCGTCGGCGGCCAGCGGCACGCCGACCCGATGGCGCAGCCGGGCGAGCTCGTCCAGGCTCGCGCACGGCTGCTCGGCGTATTCCAGGCCAAAAGGGGCAAGGGCGGTCAGCATCCGCGCCGCCTTATCGACGTCCCAGCCGCCGTTGGCATCGACTCGGATCCGGCCCGCAGGACCGAGCGCGTCACGCACCGCGGCTACCCTGGCAATGTCCGCGTCCTCGTCCTGGCCGCGCTCGGCGACCTTTACCTTCGCCGTGCGGCAGCCGGACGCGGCGACAATGTCGCGCGCGCGGTCCGGCCCGACAGCCGGCACGGTCACGTTGACGCCGATCCGGTCGCGCACCGGCTCCGGCCAGCCCACCGCGGCGGCCTCGAGCGCGCAGGCCAGCCAGCGGGCGCACTCGCGCGGCCCGTACTCGGCAAACGGCGAGAACTCGCCCCAGCCCGCCGGGCCCTCGACGAGCGCTCCCTCGCGGAGTGTGATGCCGCGAAAGCGGGTCCGCATGCTGATTGAGTACGCGCGGACTGTCGGCAGCAGCTCAGCCAGCAGGTCCCGAAGCTGCCGACCGGACAGCGCGCCGGCAGCGGCAGAGCCGGACAGCGGGGCAGCGGCAGAGCCGGACAGCGGGGCAGCCGCCGCGTCACCTGCCTGCTCGGCCGGCCCTGCTGGTGCCGGTGGCGATGTGCTCACGGCCGCCGCGGGAACCTGGCGAAGTCGGGTGTGCGCTTGCCGACGCGGGCGTCGCGGCCTTCCTGGGCCTCCTCGCTCATGTAGTAGAGCATCGTCGCGTCCCCAGGGAACTGCATTCCCGCGGCACCGTCGGTGACGGCGTTCAGCGTGCCCGAGGCCAGCAGCCGGGAGCCGTATCCGGCGTCGAACGAGCCGACCGTGGGCCCGGTCTGGCCGAATACCGCGTTCTCGGCAGCGGTCGTCAGGTCACAGCAGACGTGCAGGACGTGGCCGCCGCCGATCGCGTATCCGGCTACCATCGCGATCACCGGCTTTGGCGTGCGGCGGATCTGCACCTGCAGGTCGAGCACGTTGAGCCGTCCCACGCCCGCGGGTCGACGTACCCGTCATTGCCGCGGATGCGCTGGTCGCCGCCGGAGCAGAATGCCCTGTCCCCCGCCCTGGTCAAGATGATCACCCCGACCTGCGGGTCCTCGCGCGCCGCGGTGAACGCAGGCGAGAGCTCGAACAAGGTGGTAGGCCGGAACGCGTTGCGCACCTCAGGCCGGTTAATGGTGATCTTGGCGATGCCCTCTGCCGTCTCGTAGCGGATGTCGGAGTACTCCTGCCCGTCCGCCGGACCGGACGCCTGCCAGTCGACCACCGCGTGCCCTCCCGCTGGATGCCTGATGCCCGATTAACCTTACGACCGTGATGTCCCGGCCCCTGCATGCGGTCCTGCTCCCGCCGGCTGCCGCCGCCAGCCGCCTGCTCGAGGCGCTCCCTGCGGCCCTCGACGGCACCGGGCCAGCCCTCCTGCCGCTCGATCCGGGCCTGCCCGGGGCCCGGCTCGCCGAGCTGGTCGGCGCATTCGCGCCATCGGTCATCGAAACTGCCGAGGGCGCGGAACGGGTCTCCCCCGCCGACCGGGCGGCAGCGCCAGATCAGGGTCCCAGCGTGCCAGCTGCCGGCGACGACGTCGCGGTAGTCATCGCCACTTCCGGCTCCACGGGGCGGCCGAAGGGCGCCGAACTCAGCGCCGCTGCCCTGCTGGCATCCGCTCGCGCCTCGCTGGAGCGGATCGGAGCCAGGCCCGGTGACCGGTGGCTGTGCTGCCTGCCCACCTTCCACATGGCCGGTCTCGGCGTCCTGGTCAGGTCACTGCTCGCCGGGGCCGATCCGGTCGTAACTTCGCGGCTGGACGCGGGCATCCTGGCCGCAAGCGGCTGCGCATATGTTTCTGCGGTCCCGACCCAGCTGCGCCGGCTGCTGGACTCCGGCGCCCCGCTGCCGGCGCTGCGCACGATCCTGCTCGGCGGGGCGGCGCCGCCAGCGGGGCTGCTCGCGGACGCCGCCGCGGCGGACGCACCGGTTGTCACCACGTACGGGATGAGCGAGACCTGCGGAGGCTGCGTCTACGACGGCGTGCCGCTGCGCGGCGTGTCGGTTGACGTCGGACCGGACAGCCTGATCCGGATCGCCGGGCCGGTGCTGTTCTCCGGCTACCGGCTCAGGCCGGAGGCGACCGCCGGCGTACTGGCCGATGGCTGGTTCCGCACCTCCGACCTGGGCTCATTCGACGCCGCAGGCCGCCTCATGGTCCGCGGCAGGGCCACCGACGTGATCATCACGGGCGGCGAGAAGGTGGTGGCCGCTGAGGTGGAGGCGGCGCTGGAAACCTACCGCGGGGTGCGTGACGTTGCCGTAGTGGGGGTGCCCGACCGGGAATGGGGGGAGCGCGTCATTGCGCTGGTGGTTCCCGCGGACCCGGCCGCCCCGCCGGCGCTCGCAGCGCTCGCGGCGCACGTGCGGGCCCAGCTGCCCGGCTATGCCGCGCCGCGGGCGCTGAAGCTGGTGACGGATATCCCGCTGCTCGCCTCGGGCAAGCCGGACAGGAGGGAACTGCGAAAGATGGGCAGCAGGTAGCGGGCACACGGCAGCCACGCGGGAACATTTCGCTGCGCTGAGCGTTAGAACATAGTGCCCGCGCTGAACGATACCAAAGTGCAGCCGGTCCCCCGCCCGCCAGACATGCCGGGTGCCATGACGAGCGCAGGCCCGGTGCGCCCCGAAGGGAGGTGTCTCATGCCGAGGACAGCGGTTGCCGCGTCGCCGAGACAAGGCGACGAAATGACGATGACTCACGTGGACGAGCTGATCCGGCGTGGCCGCGGTCAGGGCCACTTGCCTTTGTCCGAGCTCCGCGGCGCCTTCGAGCAGGCGCGCATCTCCGCGACTGAGGCGCGATCCATAATCCGCGAGCTCACCGAGGCTGGCGTGCAGCTCGGCAACGAGCCATCCGAGGTGTCAGCCGCGACAGCGGCCGAGGCTGCAGTGCCTACTGAGGCCATGGTGTCCGCCGAGGCAGCAGCGCTGACCGACAACGAGCTGACCGACAATGAGCTGAGCGAGAATTTGCTGACCGAAAATGTGCTGACCGAGACGGCGCTGACCGAGGCAGTGGTGACCGAGGCAGTGCTGACCGAGGCAGTGGTGACCGAGGCAGTGCTGACCGGATCACCGCCCGCGGGGGCGCCGCAGCTCAGCGAGGTCGCGATCGACGAAGGACCGGCCGGGGCCGGGCTGTCCGAGGTGGCGCCGGGGGCTGCTGCGCCCGTCCCGGACGCAGTTCTCGATTCGTCGGCCGAGGTCGACCTCGACGATCAGACCTCGGTGATGGGCGACTCGGTCCACACCTACCTGAAGTCCATCGGGCGGACCAGCCTGCTCACCGCCGAGGAAGAGGTCAACCTCGCCAAGCGGATCGAGGCGGGGCTGTACGCGGAGCACAAGCTCGACAACGAAGCCGGCCTGTCGCGCAGGTACCGGGCAGACCTCGAGGCCGTCGCCGATGATGGCCGCAGGGCCAAGGCGCACATGCTCGAGGCCAACCTGAGGCTGGTGGTCTCTGTCGCGAAGAAGTACAGCGACCGCGGCCTGTCCCTGCTTGACGTGGTGCAGGAGGGCAATCTCGGCCTGATCCGGGCCGTCGAGAAGTTCGACTACACCAAGGGGTACAAGTTTTCCACGTACGCCATGTGGTGGATCCGCCAGGCCATCCAGCGCGGATTCGCGGACTCGGCACGGACCATCAGGCTGCCGGTGCACGTGCTGGAGATGCTCAGCAAGCTGAGCCGGGTCGAGCGCGACATGCACCAGCGGCTGGGCCGCGAGCCCACGCCGGAGGAACTGGCCGTCGAGCTGGACCGGACGCCCGACCAGATCGAGGAGCTGCTGCGCACGAGCAGGCAGCCGATCAGCCTGGATTCCACCATCGGCGAGGACGGCGAGACCAGCATCGGTGACCTGATCGAGGACATCGACGCCCCGGAGGCTTCTGAGCTGGTGGACCGTCAGCTGATGGCCGACCAGCTGCGGCACGCCCTTGACGCGCTGACGCAGCGGGAGGCCACGATCATGGCGATGCGGTTCGGCCTTTACGACGGCAACCCGCACACGCTCGACGAGATCGGCAAGGCACTGGGCCTGACGAGAGAGCGGATCAGGCAGCTGGAGAAGCAGTCGCTGTCGAAGCTGCGGCACCCCAGCCGCGCCCAGCCGCTGCTCGACTACGCCAGCTGATTCAGCAGCCAGCCGCGCGCCGCGGCGAATCCGGCCGGCAAGCCGGGCTCATCCCCCGCCGGGCCCGGCTTGCTTCGCGAGGCGCCGGATTGGCTAGCCGCTGGCGGGACGGGGAAATTCACCCGCCCGCGATTCACCTCAGTCTTCGCAAGCCAGGATCATCAGCCGGCTGGGACGTCCGGGGAGCGACCCGCGCCTCCCTGACCGCGGAGCGTCCTGCGCAGCACTAACGGGAGCGCAGAAGGCTGAAGGTGAATATGGCGATGAGAACCAGCGGCACGATTCCGAGGGCGCCGTAAGCCGACGGCATGGCGGTGGCCACCAGCAAGGCGACAACGAGCAAGGGAATTACCGGCGGATTCCTCCGGCGACGCGGGGAGACTGGCAGCTGGGGCTGCGGGAGGCGCTCAGGGAGGGAGGGTGCCTGCGGTGCCAACGTGCCAAAGGGCCCGGTCGGCAGGTCCGCGGTGAGCGCGGCAAGGTCGGCGTAGGTGCGCGACGCGTAGACCTGGCCTACCCGCTCGGAGTACTCCTCGCTGTCAAGGCGGCCCTCTGCGAACGCCGCCTTGAGCACATCGACCGCACGCTCCCGGTCGGCCTGCGAGGACCGCATGTGCCCGTAGCCTGATGGCACCATTCCCCCCGGCCCCGCCGCCATCGGCCCTCCCGCAGTCGCACGTCCTAGCCAGCATAACCGGGCCTGCCACCGTTATTCCTCCCCGGTGGCAGACCTGGGCAATTGCCCTGGGAGACGGGATTTCGCGGCAGCACGGGTCAGCGGCCTGGCAGGGGGCGTGACCTCGGCGCCTCCGATTCCGGCCGGCTGCCGGTTTATCGGGCGAAATCCGCGGCGGTGACAGCGCCGATCTTCGCTGCCATTGCGCATCGCGCTGCGGCGGGGTGGCGGCGGGCGCGCCGGCCCGGGGCCGGGTAGTGTGCGCCTGTGACCGTTCAGGTAGAAGTGCTGCGGAAGGTGACACCCGAGATCGTCGGCGCCTTCGGCAGGCTGCTGCCGCAGCTGTCCGCCTCGGCGCCGCCGCTCGACCAGGCGGCCCTCGAGGCGATCGTCGCCACGTCAGCGAGTACCCTGCTGGTCGCCCGCTCGGACGGGCGGATCACCGGCACGCTGACGCTGGTGACGTTCCAGATCCCGACGGGGCTGCGGGCGTGGATCGAGGATGTGGTCGTCGACGAATCAGCGCGGGGGCAGGGCGTAGGCGAGGCGCTGACGCTCGCCGCGATCCGGCTGGCGCAGGACGCCGGAGTCAGAACGGTCGATCTGAGCTCGCGGCCGTCGCGAGTCGCGGCCGGCCGCCTCTACCAGCGGATGGGGTTCGAAATGCGCGATACGCGGATGTACCGGTACAGGTTGCGTTAACCGGTTGACGCCGGGCGATGCGCCAGGGATTACGGCTGGCGCAGCCGCCGGCCGGCCGGCCCCGCAGCCCAGCCCCGCAGCCAGGAGCTGCCGCCGGCGGTTACCCGCAGAGCTCGGCCACTGCTTCCAGCAGCCGGGCGACATCCGAGCGGTCGTTGTAATGCACCAGGCCCGCCCGGACTGCGCTGCCGGAATCCCTGATCCCCAGCACTTTCGTCAGCTCCCAGGCGTAGTTGTGGCCATTCCAGACGTTGACCTGGCGTCTCGCCAGGTGCTCGGCGACCTGCCGGGGGGTTTTCCCGGCGACGGTGAAGTACACGGTCGCCGTCCGGCGTGCCGCCTTGCCGTACATGGTCACGTGCCCCATGCCGGCGAGGCCGCCGAGCAGCTCGCGCAGCAGGCCTTCCTCGTATGCCTGCACAGCGGCCATTGAGGCTAGCAGCCGCTGCCGCCGCGTCCCCGCGGCGGCGCTGTCCAGTGCCGCCAGGTGCTCCACCGCCGCCGCTGCCCCGGCCAGGTCAGCGAACGGCAGCGTGCCTCGCTCGAACCGCTCGGGCACGGAGTCGGGCGCCGGCGCCAGCTTGTCCGGAGCGAGGGTCTCCAGCAGCGCCGGCGCCGCGGTGACAGCCCCGACATGCGGCCCGGACCATTTGTAGGCACTCGTCGCGTAGAAGTCCGCACCCAGCCGGCGAACGTCGACCGGGCCGTGCGGGGTTGCGTGCACGCCGTCGACGTAACTCAGCGCGCCCGCTGCCCTGGCCAGCCCGGTGATGGCGGCAACATCAGGCCGGGTTCCGATCACGTTGCTGGCCGCGCTGACCGCCACCAGCCTTGTCCGGGCTGACAGCAGGTCGCTGAACTGCGCAGCCGGGAGCTCCCCGGCCGCATCCACCTCGGCCCAGCGGATAGCCGCGCCTGCCCGGACCGCCGCCTGGACCCAGGGCCGGACGTTGGCGTCATGATCGAGCCGGGTCACGATCACCTCATCACCCGGCTGCCAGCTCGCGGCCAGCGTTGCAGCCAGCCGATAGGTGAGCGTGGTCATATTGGGGCCGAGGATCACGCCGCCCGGCTCACCGCCGGTCAGATCGGCTACCGCCTGGCGGCAGCCGGCGGTAATCGCATCCGACCGGCGGCTCGCCGGGAATACCCCGCCGGCATTACCGAGCCCCGACCGGTACGCAGCAGTGACGGCCGCTATGACGGCGGCGGGCACCTGCGTCCCGGCCGCGCCGTCGAGATAGGCGTACCCGTCGGCGAGAGCGGGATAGGCAGCCCGGACCCGGCCAACGTCGAAGACCATCGCGGTCCGCTCCCTTCGCAGTCCA
>DATJZH010000197.1:0-35683 GCA_035499215.1 Streptosporangiaceae bacterium
GGGTCATCACACGGATGGCCTTCGGGTTCCACAACCCCGCCGCCCTCACCGGGCTGGCAATGCTCGCACTCGGCGGCCTCCGCCCCGCCCTCCCCGGAAGATGATCAATAATCTGCCCACGGAACCGGCAGGAGGGCCGCAAATGACGGGTGCCCCGGTCGTTCCGGGCGGTCTCGCTTCGGCGGATGCCCCGCGACCCGCCGCCGAGGCGGTAAGGTCACCTGCGTGAACCGGCAGTTGCGGAGGATGGTGTCCCGTGCCGCGTGGTGAGAGCGATCCGCGCGTCTGCAGCGCGACGGATTCGCGCGAGGCCGCGGCGACCGGGCCGCGCGGGAGCAGCTATCCGGAGCCAGGCGTGCTCAGCACGACGGATGTAGTCGAGGTGCTGGTCAAGCGACTGGATCCCGGCCTGCCGCTGCCTGCCATCGCCCACCCCGGCGATGCCGGAGCTGACCTGTTCGCCGCCCGGGATGTGCATCTGGCCCCCGGCGCGCGAGCCGTGATGCCGACCGGGATTGCGATCGCACTGCCGGCCGGGTACGCGGCGTTCGTCCATCCCCGGTCCGGGCTCGCTGCCCGCTACGGCGTCACCATCGTGAATGCGCCGGGCACTGTAGATGCGGGGTACCGTGGCGAGATCAGGGTGACTCTCCTCAATACCGACGCCGACAGCGAAGTCCAATTTCGGCGAGGCGACCGGATTGCCCAGCTTGTGGTGCAGCGCGTGCAGCGCGCACGGTTCCACGAGGTGGAAACGCTGCCGGGATCGGCGCGGGGAGACGCGGGGTTCGGGTCGACCGGAGGGTATTCCGCCGCCGGGCCGGACGTCGGCGAAGCAGATTCCAGCAGCAAGTGAGGAGCGTGCGGGGTGTTCCGACGGGGCCGCCGCAAAGGCGCTGACGGGCCGGGAACAGGCGAGCCGGGAACAGCCGAGAGCACAGTCACCGGCGAGCTCGATGACGACGGCTATCTGGCGGGCGACGAACCCGGCCGGGACGACCCGGATACGAACAACGGCTCATCCGGCCGGAGCCGGGTGGACCTAGGCGACCCCGAGACGTGGTCCAGGGCGCAGCGGGCGGCAGCAGGGCCGCCCGCCGCAGATCCCGCCCGCGGGGAGCGGTCAGGGCCCTGGGACGGAGCCGGGACCTACCCGCAGAGCGAGCGGATGGATTTCGGCAGCCTGCTGGTCCCGGCACGGGAGGGCTTCGACATTCAGGTCAACATGGCCGAGGAACAGGGAATCTGGATTGCCGTGGTCCGCGGTGAAAGCGGTCTGCAGCTGCAGGCATTCGCCGCGCCGAAGACCAGCGGGCTGTGGGACGAGGACCGGCAGGAGATAGCCGACGAGGTCGCCAAGTCCGGCGGCGAGGTCGAGGAGGCGGAAGGGCCCTTCGGACTCGAACTGCGTGCGCGGGTGAATCCGGCTGCGGAGGGCCAGCGGCCCGAGCAGCTCGAGCCGGCGCGCTTTCTCGGGGTCGACGGCCCGCGCTGGTTCCTGCGCGGGGTGATCAGCGGCCCCGCCGCGCGCAGCGCCGCCCTGGCAGGCCCGCTGGAGGAGATCTTCGCCGATGTGGTAGTGGTCCGCGGCGATCATCCCGCGCCGCCCCGGGACCTGCTCGAGATCCAGCTGCCCGAGCAGGCCCGGGCGGCGCTCGAGGCGCAGCTGGCACCCGGCGAGGGCGACGTCCCCAGCCCGTTCGAGCGGGGCCCTGAGATTACCGAGACCAGGTAGGCAGCCCGGCGCTGGCCGGCCCGGCGGGCGGCCGGCCGACTCGCGGCCGTTACCGGCCGCCCGCCAGCAGCTGCCCCAGTTCCTCCTCGACATCCTCGCTGGTCACGAACAGCAGTTCGTCGCCTGGCTCAAGCGGGTCGTCGTCGTTCGGCATGATTACCCGGCCGTCCCGCAGAATGGCGACCAGCACAGTGTCGGCGGGCCACTCGATCTCACCCATCCGCTGCCCGGCCAGCGGCGCGTCCGCTGCCATCGTCAGCTCGACCAGGCTCGCCTGGCTCTGCCGGAACGTCATCAGCCGGACCAGGTCGCCGACGCTGACAGCCTCCTCGACGAGAGCCGACAGCAGGCGCGGCGTGGAGACCGCGACGTCCACGCCCCAGGTCTCGTTGAACAGCCATTCGTTGTTCGGATGGTTGACTCTGGCGACGACCCGCGGAACGCCGTACTCGGTCTTGGCCAGCAGCGACAGCACCAGGTTGACCTTGTCGTCGCCGGTCGCGGCAATCACCACGTTGCAGCGCTCGAGGGATGCATCATCCAGAGCGCTGATCTCGCATGCGTCCGCCAGCAGCCATTCGGCCCGCGGCACGCTGTACACCTTGATGGACCTGGGGTTCTTGTCGATGAGCAGGACCTCGTGGCCGTTTGCGAGCAGTTCCTTGGCGATGGACCGGCCCACTGCGCCCGCCCCGGCGATGGCGACGCGCATCAGTGCGGCCCCCGTCCGGGTACGAGCGGCTGGGAGCAGATCGAGGCGACCCTGTTCAGGTCGGATGCCTCGGTCATGACGTGCAGCACGTCCCCTTCCTGCAGGACCGTGCCGGCTCCGGCCAGGACCGCCTCGCCGAACCGCGAGATGAAGGCGACCCTGACCCCGGTGGTCTCCTCGAGCGTGGCGACTTTCTCGCCCAGCCAGTCGTCACAGGTGGCGACCTCGGCCAGGACGATCTTGCCGGTCGGATCGCGCCACAGCGGCTGCGCCCCGTCCGGCAGCATCCTGCGCAGCATCTGGTCGGCGGTCCAGCGGACGGTGGCAACGGTCGGGATGCCAAGCCGCTGGTAGACCTCGGCCCGGCGCGGATCATAGATCCGCGCCACCACGCGCTGCACGCCGAAGGACTCGCGGGCCACCCGGGCCGAGATGACGTTGGAGTTGTCGCCGCTGCTGCAGGCCGCGAAAGCGTCCGCCCGCTCGATGTGCGCCTCGGCCAGGACCTTGCGGTCGAAGCCGATGCCGGTGATCTTGGCGCCCTTGAACCCGGAGTGCAGCTTGCGGAACGCCTCGGGATCCTGGTCGATGACCGCCAGTGAGTGGCCGAGGTCCTCGAGAACGAGTGCGAGTGTGGACCCCACGCGCCCGCACCCCATGATGACGATGTGCACGGCCGTCCTTCCAGCGATGATGATGCCCGATCACGGTATGCCCCCATTCTCAGCCGTGCTAGCCCGCTGAGCACCCGGACATGCGCCTGGCGGCCTGGCACGGCAGCATGGTTCGGGTGAAGATGCCCGCTGTGCCGCTGCCCGAAGTCGGCGATGTGCTTGAGCTCACGGTTGGCGAGGTCGCGGCGGGCGGCTGGTGCGTGGCCCGCCGGGACGCCGCCGGGCCGGTGATCTTCGTCCGGCACGCCCTGCCCGGCGAGCGGGTGCGGGCCGTGGTCACTCAGACGACCTCCAGGCTCGCCAGGGCGGATGCGGTCGAGATTGCCGCCGCTGCGGCTGACCGGGTGCGGCCGCCCTGCCCGCAGGCACGGCCCGGCGGCTGCGGCGGCTGCGACTGGCAGCATGCCAGCCTGCCGGCCCAGCGGGCGCTGAAGTCCGAGGTGATCCGCCAGCAGCTGCGGCGGATCGCCGGCCTCGATCGTGACGTTACGGTCGAGCCGCTGGCGGCCGACGGCGACCATGACGGTCTTGGCTGGCGGACCAGAGTCAGGTTCGCCGTCCGGCCCGATGGCCTGGCCGGCCTGCGCAGGCACCGCTCCACCGAGGTCGTCGACGTGGGCGCCTGCCCGATCGCGCATCCCGCGGTCAACGAGGCCAAGGTGACACAGCGCCGCTGGCCGGGGGCGAGGTCTGTGCAAGTCGCGGTAGCGCCGGGAACGGGCCAGCGCGCCGTGATCGTCGCCGGGCCGCCGGGCCGCTGGGATCCGGGCGTGCCTGCCGGTGCGGATTCGCTGCTCGCGGTCGGCCGCGGCGGCCGCATCTCGCCGTTGCGCGGCCGCGGCTACCTGACCGAGCGTGCTGCCGGGCGGGACTGGCGAGTCGGTGCGACTACCTTCTGGCAAGTGCACCCGGCCGCCGCACAGACGCTCGCGGCAGCGGTGCTCGGCGCGCTGCGCCCCCGGCCGGGAGAACTGGCGCTGGACCTTTACTGCGGAGCTGGCCTGTTTGCCGGGGTGCTGGCCGAATCGGTCGGGCCACGCGGCGGCGTGATCGCGATCGAGGACAGTGCCGCGGCGGTACGCGATGCCCGGCACAACCTGCGCGGCACGCCATGGGCGCGGGTGCACAGGGGCGATGTCGCGGTACTGCTGCGCCGGGACGGCCTGTCCGGCGCCTCCCTTGCTGTTCTTGATCCGCCCAGAACGGGAGCCGCCAGGCCCGTCATTGACCAGCTGTGCGGCCCGACCGGAGGGAAGCCGGACGGCGCGGGCGCCGGCGCCGGGCTGCGCCGGATCGCCTACGTGTCGTGTGATCCGGCCACGCTGGCCCGCGACATCGCCGTCTTCCGCGGCTCCGGATGGCAGCTGGCGGCGCTGCGCGCCTTCGATGCGTTCCCGATGACGCACCATGTGGAATGCCTCGCCACGCTGGTGCCAGGCTCCGCCGCACCCGTTACTCCTGCCCGACTCGCCTGAGCGCGGCCTCGACCTCGATCATGAGCTGGATCTCCCTGCTGACCACCAGCCCGCCGCCCGGCAGCGTCATGTTGGCGGCGAGCCCGAAGTCCTCCCTGTTGATCTCCCCGCTGGCGGAGAACCCGGCGCGGGTAGCGCCATAGGGATCCGGGCCGAACCCGTTGACCTGAAGCTCGAGCACGACCGGGCGGGTCACGCCCTTGATGGTCAGCTCGCCATCCAGCCGGTAGCCATCGCCCCGCGGGTGGATGCCAGTGGACCGGTAGGTCATCGCGGGGTAATCCGCGACGCTGAGGAAGTTCTCCCCCTTGATGTCCTCGTCGCGCTGCGCGTTGCCGGTGTCCAGCGACGTCGTGTCGATCGTCGCCGTCGCCGACGACTCCGCCGGATTGGCCCCGGTGACGATCTGGCCCTCGAACCTGGTGAACCTGCCGTGGACCTTGCTCACCATCAGGTGCCGGGCCGAAAAGCCGACATGGGAGTGCACCGGGTCGATGTCCCAGATGCCGGCGATGTGGCCGGAGACTCGCACATGCTCTTCCCGCATGGCGCCTCCCACAGTTCCGATGGAGCAGAGCAGATACGCGATCACGCTCCGCATGGACGCATAACCAGTATCCGCCCGCCGCTGCCGGCCGGGCGGACGCATGCGCACGGGCCTTGCCGGGGACTGTCTGACTCGTGCCGCCGCCGGAGACGGGCAGCCAGGCGGCTCCGCGGCGGCTCGCGGAACTGCTGGCCGAGCTGCCGCCGCAGGTCAGCTAGCGCTCAGCCAGGTCCGGCCCACGGGTCATAGTCGACCTCGAGTGCCTCCTGCGGCGGCCGCTCCGCCGCTGGCACATTGCGGAGGTTCAGCCGGATCCTGGTCCAGGTCGAGTACCTGCCGCGCATCGCGTCGATCAGGACGTCGGGCGGCTCCAGCAATGCCCAGACGCCGGGATGGCGGTCCTTCCAGCGCTCCAGGCCCGCCATCGCGTCGGCCTTGCTGGCAGCCCTGGCAACTTCGATCAGCGGCATCGAACTCCGCCGCCGCCCGGTCGGCCCGCTCCGCTTTCCGGGCGCGGCGGGAGGCACTTGCTGCGTCGTGCCGTCCCGCCGGGCTGGCGTGCCGTTGCCCGCCCCGTCCGCTCTCCGCTTCGATGGCTGCACCCTGCGCTCCTCGCCCGGCTGCTTGCTGAAGTGCGGTGGCCACGGCGCGTCCGGCACCCCGGCTGCCCTGTCGCCGGCGGCAAGCTGCAGGAGCGGAGCGAGCGATCCTGCAGCCCCGTCGATGCCCTGCCACAGATCGCCCAGGTCAGCGAATCGCGCCGGCATCGTGTCGATCGTGAAGGCGTCAGGCCGGGACCCGGGGATCTCGTCCCAGCTCAGCGGTGCCGAGACCCTGGCATCGGGCGTCGGCCGCACCGAATAGGCGGACGCGACGGTCCGGTCCTTGGCGTTCTGGTTGAAGTCGACGAAGACGCCGTGCCGCTCTTCCTTCCACCACCGGGATGTCGCGACGTCGGGGGCCCGCCGCTCGATTTCCCTGGCCAATGCGACGGCAGCGCTGCGCACCTCGGGGAAAGTCCAGCGCGGCTCGATCCGGCAGTAGACGTGTATGCCGCGGGAGCCCGACGTCTTGGGCCAGCCCGCCAGCCCGAAGTCGGTCAGCACGTCACGGGCGACCAGGGCCACCGCGACGATCTGCGCCCAGTCCACGCCAGGCACCGGGTCGAGGTCAACCCTGAGCTCGTCCGGACGATCAAGGTCGGCAGCGCGCACCGGATGCGGGTTCAGGTCGATGCAGCCGAGGTTGACCACCCAGGCCAGCTGTGCCGCGTCGGTGACGACGATTTCCTCGGCGACTCGCCCGGACGGGAAGCTCAGGGTGACCGTCTCGACCCAGGCTGGCCGGGAGGAGGGCGCGCGCTTCTGGAAGAACGCCTCGCCATCGGCACCGTGCACGAAGCGCTTCAGCACCATCGGGCGCCCGGTGACACCGCGCAGCGCGCCGTCGGCAAGGCTGAGGTAGTAGCGGACCAGATCCAGCTTGGTATGGCCCGTCTGCGGGAAGTAGACCTTGTCCGGGTTGCTCACCGGCACGGCACGGCCGGCGACCTGGAGGATCTCCTTGCGATCCGGCATGCCGCCAACGATAACCGGGACGTCCTGCCGCGCTGTCGCGGCGCGGTCCTGCAGACCACCTCCAGGGCTGTCCGTGCGCGTCGCGGACCGCCTAAGGTGTCGCGTCCAGCCGCTGCCGGGGATGCTCGATCCGCACCGGTCTCAGGCCAGCAGATCGTCGGCCGCGTCCGCGAAGACGGCGGTGTGCGCGTCCACCTCCGCCTCGCTGGTATCGGGGCACATCAGTGCCATGTTGTGGAACGGGGTCAGCAGCACTCCGCGGTTCACCAGGTACAGATGCAGGTACTCATCAAGCTCGGCGTCACCGGCCGCTGCCGACTCGCCGCCCGTGCGGGGCGGGTCGGGGCAGAACCGGTACTCCGCGCGCGCACCAAGCTGGGTGATCGTCCACGGCAGCCGGCGCGAGGTCAGCACGTCCCGGACCCCGGCGGTATAGCGGTCAGCCAGCCCGATCATGCGGCCGAACGCGCTATCGGTGAGCACATTCTCCAAAGTCGCGCGCGCCGCCGCCATCGACAGCGCGTTCCCGGCCAGTGTGCCGCCAACGCCCCCGGTGTCGACGATGTCGGCCTGGCTGTCGGCCAGGATCCGCTCGGCCAGCGGGGCCGAGAGGCCGTAGGCGCCAGCCGGGATCCCGCCCGCGATCGACTTGCCGATCGTCACGATGTCAGGCTCCAGGTCCCAGGCTCTGGTGCAGCCGCCGGGGCCGGCGCTGAAAGTATGAGTCTCGTCGTTGATGAGCAGGGCGCCGTGCAGGCTGGTCAGCTCCCGGACCAGCTGGAGGTAGCCGGGCAGCGGCAGCACGATGCCGATATTGGTCAGGGCAGGCTCCATCAGGACTGCCGCGACATCGCCGTGCGCCAGCCCACGCTCGAGCGCGGCAATGTCGTTGAACTCGGCGACCCTGGTGGTCTCGCGCGGGTCCACCGGCGCGCCGACGTTGCCCTCGCGCGACCGCGCTCCGGCCGGCGTGGCTACGACGAACGTCTCGTCCACGCTGCCGTGGTAGCAGTAGCTGAAAACCAGGATCTTCGGCCGCCGGGTGAGCTGGCGGGCTATCCGGATGGCCCAGCGGTTGGCGTCGGTAGCTGTGAGCGTGAAGCTCCAGCGGCTCGGGCCGAACCGGCGGGCCAGGTCGGCCGCAACCCAGGCGGCGTCCTGCGTGGGCAGCATCGTCGTGGCGCCGCCCAGGTCGGCGAACCGGCGGGTCACCGCCGCCCGGACGGCGGCGGGCGAGTGACCGGCCATGGCCCCGGCGTCACCCAGGCAGAAGTCGGTGAAGCTGTTCCCGTCGATGTCGGTCAGCCGCGCTCCGTGCGCGGTGGCCAGGTAGAGCGGGAAACCACCGGGCCACATCCGCATCCAGGTCATGGGAACGCCGCCGAGCAGGTTGCGGCCGGATGCCAGGAACGCCTCGCGAGAGCGCGGATGTGTCGCAGCGTAGGTGCCGCGCTCACGGCCAATCAGGGCAGCCAGGCCCTCCCGATCGATGACGGCGGGATCCACGGTCTGCTGGCGGTCTTCCGTCGGCTCGGCTTCCTGCTGCTCTGGCATCCGGAACCTCCTGTGTGCGCTTCCGCCACTTTAAGGCCTGACTGGTCGCTGTGCCCGGCCTTGGGCGGCTGGCCAGGCTAGGCGCAGCCTTGAACTCCGGCAGCGGCCCGCAGCGAGGGCCCGGCGTTTCGGGGATGCGCTGCGGAGGACAGCCCCGCCCGCCGAGCGCCGGGCGTCCTGCCGGGAAGGATGTCCGGCCGGCCGGGGCGC
Source organism: Streptosporangiaceae bacterium (assembly GCA_035499215.1). Classification (GTDB taxonomy): domain Bacteria; phylum Actinomycetota; class Actinomycetes; order Streptosporangiales; family Streptosporangiaceae; genus DATJZH01. The sequence goes on from DATJZH010000197.1 coordinate 8,485, forward strand.
CCGGCCGGGGCTCCGGCATGCCAGGGCGTCCTGACGTCCTGGCGTCTCACGGCTTGCGGCTGATGCGGGTCTCTTTGTCCTCGCGCTTCTTATAAGTCCACCTTAATGTGCGCGCGGTGCACCGGAAATACATTGTGTACTTTCCGGTCTGGTTTAGGTAACCGGCGCGGGCATGGCCTTTGTAGATATAGATATTGGTACTTCCGGCACTCCAGCCTTGCTCGGTCAGCCGCAGCCTGTCGCTGTGTTCTTTTCCGCGTATATAGAGCGTGTTGCGGCCATGTATGATTTCCTCCAGCCGATGACCTCGATAGGTGCCGTATAACGGCTTGACATTACGTCCCCACCAATCGTGATCGATGCCGGTTCCGAATATATGGTCGATATTATCCGCGCCGCCGTGCATGGCCACGCGATGGCCGTCCCACTCGGTGAACGTGCGGCCCCCGTCGTCGCGCCAGGCGCCCACCAGGCACGGATGCCTGAGCGGTGCGGCTCTCAGCGCACTCGCTGCTGCTCCCTGGGTCGCCGCCAGGCCAGCCGCGCTGAGACCGGCCGCGCTGAGACCGGCGACGCCTGCCATTACCGCCAGCCACCGCAACACAGCTGCCCGCATGCACCAGCCCCCGTGTAGAGTTCCGGATTTCCATTTACGAAAGCCGTTACGGTAACAGCTGGACGTGGCCTCGGCAAGCATGCCGCGACCGGTTCTATCCGCGGAATAAGCCCAGTTCTGCACGGCACCGGAAACGCCATTAAGCCACAACGGGCATTCGTCCGCCAGTTCTCACCTGGCACCTTTGGCGCGCGAGGCACCGGCCGCGAGCGCGGGCGGCGCGGCGGTCCCGCTCCTGGCCCCTCCGGGCCAGTCAGTGCAGCCGGCTCATCCCTTTACTGTGAGCGGGCCGGATCCGAGGAAGGTGTCGTATGCGCCCTTGGCGAGCGGCTGCGCGTTGTTCGAGGTGTTGCACTTGCCGTTGCTCAGCTTCGGGCCGTACGCCCCGAACGTCACCACCACCTTGCCGCTGCCGGTGGCGCCAGCGAACTTCCCGGTGCTGGCGGCGCCGTCCACCGTGTAGGGGACGGTGATGACCTGGCTGAAGTAGCAGGTGGACGCGGATGCGTGCTGAACCGTGGTCGGCTTGCCGCTGACGACCAGGACGAGCTTCCCGTCGGCGGTCTGGAACGTGTGATGCTGGCCCTCGGCCGGACTGGGCCCGCCGCCGTTGAAGGTGCCGGTCGTGGTCACGGGACCGGAGTAGGTTAGCGGGATCGCCGTAGTGGTGGCGACGGCGGCCTTGCCGGTCTGGCTGCCCTTGAACGTCTCCGTGCCGCTCATGCTGGTAGCAGCCGGGCTGGCAGACTTGGACGGCGAGGACGAGGATGAGCCGGAGCTGCCGCAGGCGGCGAGCGCCGCGAGCGGCAGAAGGGCGAGGACCGGCAGGATCCGGGTACGAGTCATGTGCTTCCCCCTGGCTGAGATTCGAAGCCCGGCGCTCCTGTCCGCGTGCCGGCCGCGGCATCCGCAGTGCCGGCCGCGGCATCCGCAGTGCCGGCCGCGACAGGCCAGCCGCGGCAGGAGCCCCGGCCGGAGACTGGCATCCCCTTGGCGGCCCCCGTGGGTGGAGAGTCCGGGTCGCCCGTCAGGGAAGCGTAGCAATGCGGGAATACCGGGAGCAATAGGCTGATCCCCATCGTTACGAACGTGACCGGGCGATACGGAACGTGGGCGACGGGAACCGCGACGGGGAGGACCCTCGCCGCGATCAAGGGGACGGCGGCAAAATGCGGCCGGCTACACGCCCGCCGGCAGGCCGGCCAGTGCCTGCTGGATGCTGCTCTCGGGCACCTCCAGGTCCGTGATCTGCCCGGAGATGTAGTCTCCGTAGGCGCCCAGGTCAAGCAGCCCGTGTCCGCACAGCGCCGTCAGGATGACCTTCTCCTCGCCGGTTTCCCTGCAGCGCAGCGCCTCGTCGATGGACTCGGCCACCGCATGCGTCGGCTCGGGCGCGGGCACGATCCCCTCGGTCCTGGCGAAGCGCAGGCCGGCCGCGAAGCAGTCCAGCTGCGGCTTGGCGACCGCCTCGATCAGGCCGAGCTCGTAGATATGCGAGAGCAGCGGTGACATCCCGTGGTAGCGCAGACCGCCCGCGTGGATCGGGTCCGGGATGAAGTCGTGCCCGAGCGTGTTCATCTTCAGCAGCGGCGTGAACCCGGCGGTGTCACCGAAGTCGTAGGCATAGACGCCCCTGGTGAACGAGGGACAGGCGGCCGGTTCCACCGCCCGGATAACCGGGTTCATCCGGCCGGATAGCTTCTCCCGCAGGAACGGGAAGGCCAGGCCGCCGAAGTTCGATCCGCCGCCGGTGCAGCCGATGATCACGTCGGGAGTGTCCCCGGCCAGGGCCAGCTGCTTGATGGCTTCCTCGCCGATGACCGTCTGGTGCAGCAGGACGTGGTTGAGCACGCTGCCGAGCGCATAGCGGGCAGCCGGGTCGCCGCCGGCCACCTCGACGGCCTCGCTGATGGCGATGCCGAGGCTGCCGGTCGAGCCGGGGTGCTCCGCCAGCACGCTCCGCCCGGCCGAGGTGATGTCCGACGGGCTCGGGTGGACCGTCGCCCCGTACGTCTCCATCAGCATCTTGCGGTAGGGCTTCTGGTCGTAGGACGCCCGGACCATCCACACCTCGAGGTCTATTCCGAACAGCGCCGAGGCGAAAGCCAGCGCGCTGCCCCACTGGCCTGCCCCGGTCTCGGTGGTCAGCTTGGCGACGCCCTCGGCGGCGTTGTAATAGGCCTGTGGCACAGCGGTGTTGGGCTTGTGCGAGCCCGCCGGGCTGCCGCCCTCGTATTTGTAGTAGATCCGGGCCGGCGTGCCCAGTTCCCTTTCGAGCCGGCGGGCGCGGAACAGGGGAGTGGGACGCCAGAGCCGGTAGACATCGAGGACATCCGCGGGGATCGCGATGTACCGGTCCGGCGACACCTCCTGCGCGATCAGCGCGGCCGGGAACAGAGGCGCCAGGTCGTCCGGGCCCACGGGCTGGCGAGTGCCGGGATGCAGCGGCGGAGGTGGCGGGGACGGCAGGTCAGCGATGACGTTGTACCACTGGCGGGGCAGGTCCGACTCCTGCAGAACGTACTTGACCTGGTGATCCATGGCGCCTCCCAGGTTAATGATGACGCAACGTTAGCGGAGTGGCGACAGTGCAGGGCGGACGCCCCGGCCTCCGGCACCCGGCGGTCCCGCTGAGGCGGCCAGCTGCTGATCCTCGCGTCGGGTCCGTGCCCGCTGCGCTCGCCAGGCTCAGGAACATGGCCGCGGGCGACGACTCGCCGGAGTTCTCGCTGCGCCGGGCGCCGTCTTGTCAGCGTGACATGTCACGCGCCACACTGAGGCGACCGACTTGCGTTACGCCTGAGGAGCAGATGGTGTCAGCTGCCATTCCGGCGAGCCCGGAGAGCGTCTTCACCCATGGCTATACCGAACCGGACGTGCCGGATCTCGTTGACGGCGCGATGAGGCAGCAGCGGCTGCTGGCCACCGCGCCGCGTCCGGTGACGCGGGATGATGTGGCCGGCAGCCTCACCCGCTCGGTCAGCCTGTGGTGACCCGGTGATGGCGCGAGAGCAGGGCCTGGTGCCGCCGGGAGCTCATGGCAGGCCCTGACCCCGGCGAGGTCGCCGCCGTGCTGCGGGCGGCGGGCGTCCGTTCGGTGGATGTGAGGGCGCGCCGCCGGGCGGAATACTCGGCCGACGCGTCGCTGTACCGCGTCGTGCCCGCAGCGGTGGCGTTCCCGCGCTCAGCCGATGAGGCGCAGGCAGCGCTGGCGGCCTGCCGGACGCTCGGCGTGCCGCTGACCGCGCGCGGCGCCGGCACGTCGATCGCCGGAAACGCCGTCGGCCCCGGCGTGGTGCTCGATTTCTCCAGGCACCTGCGCCGGGTCCGCGGCATTGACCCGGAAACGGCCACCGCCACCGTCGATCCGGGCACTGCGCTGGACGACCTGCAGCGCGCCGCGGCACCGCATGGCCTGCGCTTCGGGCCAGATCCGTCGTCGCACAGCCGCTGCACGGTGGGCGGCATGATCGGCAACAACGCGTGCGGTTCCCGTGCCCTGGCGTACGGGCGCACGGCCGATAACCTGGTCGATCTCGATCTGCTGGCCGGGACAGGGGAGCGGCTGACCGCGCGGCGGGCAGCGGACCCGGCCTCGTCCGCGCTGCTCGCCAGGCTGCACCAGATCGCCGCCGGCAACCTGGAGGTGCTGCGCACCGAGTTCGGCCGGTTCTCCCGGCAGGTGTCGGGCTACTCGCTCGAGCACTTGCTGCCCGAGCGCGGCTTCGACGTGCCAGCCGCGCTGACCGGCACCGAGGGCACCTGCGGCCTCGTGCTCGGCGCCAGGCTCCGCCTCGTCCCCGTCCCCGTGGCCACCGTGCTGGTCGTGCTCGGCTATCGCGACATGGCCAGCGCGGCCGACGCCGTGCCCGCGCTGCTGCGGTGCCGGCTGTCGGCCCTCGAGGGCCTGGACGCGAGGATCACCGCCGTCGTGGCCAGGCGGCGCGGCCCGGCCGCGGTCCCGCCGCTGCCGCGCGGCGGCGGGTGGCTGTTCGCCGAGCTGTCGGGCGACTCGGCCGGGGAACTGGCCGCCGCGGCCAGGGGCGTCATCGCCGCCTCGGGCGCGCTGGAGGCGCGGACGGTTACCGGCGCGCGCGAGGCCGCGGCGCTGTGGCGGATCCGCGAGGACGGGGCCGGGCTCGTCGCGCAGGCCGAGGCCGGCCACCCGGCGCATGCCGGGTGGGAGGACGCCGCGGTGCCGCCTGAGCACCTCGGGTGCTATCTGCGGGACTTCGACGCGCTGCTGGCCGACCGCGGGCTGAGCGGTACGCCGTACGGGCATTTCGGCGACGGCTGCGTGCATGTCAGGATCGACTTCCCGCTGCGGGCGGCCGGCGGGCCCGCCGCTTTCCGGGCATTCATCGTCGATGCCGCCCGGCTGGTAGCCGGCTACGGCGGATCGCTGTCCGGAGAGCACGGCGACGGCCGGGCCCGCAGCGAGCTGCTGCCGCTGATGTACTCGCCGGCCGCACTCCGCGCGTTCGCCGCCGTTCAGCAGGCCTGCGACCCTGACGGCCTGCTGAATCCCGGCCTGATCGCGGCACCGGCTCCGCTGCAGGCAGACCTGCGGCTGCCGCAGGCTCGGTCGCTTCGCCGCGGCCTGGCGTTCGCCTACTCCGAGGACGGCGGCGACCTGACCAACGCGGTGCACCGGTGCACCGGGGTGGGCAGGTGCGTGGCAGCCGGCGCGCCGGCCGACAGCGTCATGTGCCCTTCCTACCAGGCGACCCGCGACGAGAAGGACTCCACCCGCGGCCGTGCGCGGGTGCTCCAGGAACTCGCGAACGGCTCGCTTGTGCGCGGCTGGCGGGCGCCCGAGGTGCGGGAATCGCTCGATCTGTGCCTGGCCTGCAAGGGCTGCGCGTCCGACTGCCCGACCGGCGTGGACATGGCGTCCTACAAGGCCGAGGTCCTGCACCAGTCGTACCGGCGGCGGCTGCGGCCGCCGTCGCATTACGCGCTCGGCTGGCTGCCGCGCTGGGCGCGCCTGGCCGCCCTGGCGCCCGGCCCGGTGAACGCGCTGATGGCGGCGCCGCGGCTCAGCTCGGCGGGCAAGCGGCTGGCGGGCGTCGACCCGCGCCGCGAGCTGCCGTCATTCGCCCGCGCCACGTTCCGCCAGTGGTTCGCCGGCCACCGCGCGGCGTCCGGCGATCCCGTGCTGCTGTGGGTGGACACCTTCACCAACCACTTCGCCCCGGCGGCCGGGATCGCGGCCGTGCGGGTGCTCGAAGGGGCCGGGTTCTGCGTCCGCATCGCCGGTCAGCCGCTGTGCTGCGGGCTGACCTGGATCTCCACCGGCCAGCTGGACTCCGCCCGGCGGATCCTGCGGCGCAGCGTCCTCGCGCTGGCCGGACCCGCTCGGGCTGGCGTTCCGATCGTCGGGCTCGAGCCGTCCTGCACGGCGGTGTTGCGCGGCGACGCCGCCGCGCTGCTCGGCGCTGCCCCCGCGGTCAGCGCCGTGGCGCGGGCGACCCACACGCTGGCGGAGCTTCTGGGCCGGCGGCCGGGCTGGCAGCCGCCCCGGCTTGACGGCCTGACCGTGGTAGCCCAGCCGCACTGCCACCAGCACGCGGTCATGGGCTGGCAGGCCGACCGCGAGCTGCTGACCGGAGCAGGCGCGGCGGTTCAGGCCGTGGGCGGCTGCTGCGGGCTGGCGGGCAACTTCGGCGCCGAGCGCGGTCACTATGACCTGTCGGTCGCCATCGCCGGCAGCGCGCTGCTGCCGGCTGTCCAGGCCGCCGGGGCAGGCTCGGTTATCCTGGCGGACGGGTTCTCCTGCCGGACGCAGCTCAGCGAGCTCGCCGGCCGGCGCGGTCTGCACCTCGCCGAGCTGCTGGCGCGCGGCAGCTGACGTGTGACCTGCGGCCGGCGCTGCCGCCCTGGCCGCCTGGACGCCGTGCGGTCAGTTCTGCGCACTGGGCTGAGCCGGCATGATCTGGCCGCGCACATCGCCCAGGCTCACCCGGGCGCCGGCCGGGCCTGCCGCGCTGGCCGCGATGGTGACCTCATCGCTGTCCTCGAGCCAGCTGCGGGAGCTCCCGTCGGGCAGCGTCAGCGGGTCGGTGCCGCCCCAGGACAGTTCCAGGAGCGAGCCGCGCTGATCGCGCTGCGGCCCGCTCACGGTGCCGGAGGCGTACAGATCGCCGGTGCGCACCGCCGCGCCATTGACGGTGAGGTGCGCGAGCATCTGCGCGGGGCTCCAGTGCATCGTCGCGTACGGCGGACGGGACACTACCTGCCCGTTGATCCGCACTTCGAAATCGATGTCCAGGCCCCAGTCGGCGGACTCGGTCAGGTACGGCAGCAGCCGGGTCTGCCGCGACGGCGGGGCTATCCTGGCATGCTCGAGCGCCGCCAGCGGCACGACCCAGGGCGAGATCGAGGTGCCGAAGGACTTGCCGAGAAAGGGCCCGAGCGGCGCTGACTCCCAGGCCTGGAGGTCGCGGGCGGACCAGTCGTTGACCAGGCACACGCCGAAGACGTGCTCGGTGAACCTGCTGACGGTGACCGGCTCGCCCAGCACGCTCTCGAAACCGACGACGAATCCGAGCTCAGCCTCAAAGTCCAGCCGCGCGCAGGGCCCGAAGGACGGGGAGCCGGCGCCCGCCGCGATGAACTGGCCGCAGGGGCGGCGGATCGGGGTCCCGGATGCCACCACCGAGCCTGACCTGCCGTGATAGCCGGCCGGCAGGTGCCGCCAGTTCGGCGCCAGCGGCTGGGCCTTCGGCCGGAACATCCTGCCGACGTTCCTCGCATGGTGCTCGGAGGAATAGAAGCCGGCGTAGTCGGCGACGGTGAAGGGCATGTGCATCTCGACCCTGGCGGCAGGTACCAGCAGGTCCTCAATGGCCTCGCGGTAGGCGTCCCGGCTGAGCCAGGCCGTGATGTCGGCCCGGACCTGCGCCCAGGCGAGGTCCCCGGCGGCCAGGAAGGGGTCGAGGCAGCCCGCGCTGAACAAGTGCGCCCTGCCCGGCAGCAGCCGCTCGCTCGCTGAGGTCAGATCCAGGACCCGGTCGCCGATCGCGACCCCGACCCGCTGCTGCGCCGCGTGGTGCGGGGCCGAGTACGCCCCGTACGGGAGCGTCTGCAGCCCGAGCGGATCGCCGGGCGCTATATCCAGCCACTGGGCGGCCTGTGTCGCGGCCATGCCGGCGTCGCCACCTCCATGATCTTCTAGGATCGGCGTCCTGCGGGCTCCCCGATCCTACGAGACCCTGGCGGCCGCATCCGCCCCGGCCCGGGGGCCCGGGAGGTCCGGGGCCGGGCGGCAACGGTTACCTTGACGTCAAGAAAATCATCTCAGTAAACTGGCAAGATAGCTTGACGTCGAGATAGTTCGCGCGGAACGCGGCCCGGCTCCGGGCGCCGGGACTGCCGCGGGCCCGGCTCGCCGGGCCGGGCCGGCGCGCAAGGGCCGGACGGGCGCGGTGACGCGGACTGCTGGCCGGCGGACCGCGCGGGGCGAAGCGCCGCGGCCAGGGCCCTGGGCTGGGTGCGGGCGCCGGGCTGGGGCAGGATGCAGCTACCAGGATGAAGCTGCCCGGGCATGGGGCCGCAGCCGGCCTGGGGCAGCATAGGGCGAGGAGGCCAGGACACGATGGCACCAAACAGCTTCTTCGGGGGTCGCGCGGCGCTGCAGGTAGGGCAGGCCAGCTTCCAGATACACCGGCTGGACGGCGTGGCAGGCAGCGAGGATCTCCCGTTCAGCCTGAAGATCTTGCTGGAGAACCTGCTGCGCACCGAGGACGGCGTCAACGTCACCGCCGACCACATCAGCGCGCTCGCGCAGTGGGACCCGGCGGCGCAGCCGGCCACCGAGATCCAGTTCAGCCCGGCGCGGGTCATCATGCAGGACCTGACCGGCGTGCCGGCCGTGGTGGACCTGGCGAGCATGCGCGAGGCCATGCGCGACCTCGGCGGCGCGGCCGGCAAGATCAACCCGCTGGTCCCGGCCGAGCTGGTCATCGACCACTCGGTGGTGGCCGACGTGTTCGGCAGGTCGGACGCGTTCGAGCGCAACGTGGACCTCGAGTTCCACCGCAACCGCGAGCGCTTCGCCTTCCTGCGCTGGGGCCAGGAGGCGTTCAGCCAGTTCAAGGTCGTGCCGCCGGGTACCGGGATCGTGCACCAGGTCAACATCGAGCACCTGGCCCGGGTGATCATGGCGGAGCCGTCCGCCGACGGCGGCAGCGTGGCTGCCTACCCGGACACCTGCGTGGGCACCGACTCGCACACCACGATGCAGAACGGCCTGGGCGTGCTGGGCTGGGGCGTCGGCGGCATCGAGGCCGAGGCGGCCATGCTCGGCCAGCCGGTGTCGATGCTGATCCCGAAGGTGGTCGGGTTCCGGCTGGCCGGCGAGCTGCCCGCCGGGACCACCGCGACCGACCTGGTGCTGACGATCACCGAGCTGCTGCGGCGGCACGGCGTGGTCGGCAAGTTCGTGGAGTTCTGCGGTGCGGGGGTGGCCGCGGTGCCGGTCGCCAACCGGGCCACGATCGGGAACATGAGCCCGGAGTTCGGCTCGACCTGCGCGATCTTCCCGATCGACGCGCAGACACTGACCTATCTGCGGCTCACCGGCCGGCCGCCCGAGCAGGTCGCGCTGGTCGAGGCGTACGCCAAGGAGCAGGGGCTGTGGCATGAGCCCGCCGCGACGGCCCGCTACTCCGAGCAGCTTGAGCTCGACCTGTCCACGATCGTGCCGTCGCTGGCCGGGCCCAAACGGCCGCAGGACCGGGTCGCGCTGTCCGACGCCAGGACCTCCTTCCGCTCGGCGCTCGGCTCCTATGTGCAGCTCGACACCCTGGACGACGACATCGCCGGCACCTTCCCGGCGTCCGACCCGGTGGCCGACGAGCGAGTAGCGAGTGACCCGGCCGGCCCGCCCCCGGCGGCCAGCGGCGCCGGCAGCGTGCCTGCCGCGCCGGTCCCGGTGACGCTGGAGGACGGCACGCAGACCTCGGTCGGCCACGGCTCGGTCGTGATCGCCGCGATCACCTCGTGCACCAATACCTCCAACCCGTCGGTGATGATCGGCGCCGCGCTGGTGGCCAAGAAGGCGGTGGAAGCCGGCCTGGAGCGCAAGCCGTGGGTGAAGACGACGCTGGCGCCGGGCTCCAAAGTTGTCATGGACTACTACGAGCGCGCGGGCCTGACGCCCTACCTGGAGAAGCTCGGCTTCAACCTGGTCGGCTACGGCTGCACGACGTGCATCGGCAACTCCGGCCCGCTGCCGGAGGCGATCAGCGCCGCGGTGGCGGACAACGACCTTGCCGTGGTCTCTGTGCTGTCGGGCAACCGGAACTTCGAGGGCCGGATCAACCAGGATGTCAAGATGAACTACCTGGCCTCGCCGCCGCTGGTCGTCGCCTACGCGCTGGCCGGGACGATGGACACCGACCTGACGGCCGAGCCGCTTGGCAACAGGCCCGATGGCAGCCCGGTGTACCTGCGCGACCTGTGGCCATCCGCGGCCGAGATCGACGGGATCGTGCGCAGCGCGGTCGCCGCGGAGATGTTCACCCGTGACTACGCCGACGTGTTCGCCGGCGACGAGCGCTGGCAGGATCTTGATGTGCCGCCTGGCGAGGTTTTCGCCTGGGACGAGTCCTCCACCTATGTACGGCGGCCACCGTACTTCGACGGCATGCCCGCCGAGCCGGCCCCGGTCACCGACATCCACGGCGCCCGGGTGCTCGCCCTGCTCGGCGACTCGGTCACCACCGACCACATCTCGCCGGCCGGCGCGATCAAGGCCGACAGCCCGGCCGGGGAATACCTGACCAGCCACGGGGTGTCGCGGCGCGACTTCAACTCCTACGGGTCGCGGCGCGGCAACCACGAGGTGATGATCCGCGGCACGTTCGCGAACATCCGGCTGCGCAACCAGCTCGCGCCCGGCACCGAGGGCAGCGTCACCATCAAGCTGCCCGAGGGCACTCAGACCTCGATCTACCAGGCGTCCCGCGCCTACCTGGCCGAGGGCACGCCGCTGCTGGTGCTCGGCGGCAAGGAGTACGGGTCAGGCTCATCGCGGGACTGGGCGGCGAAGGGCACGGCGCTGCTCGGCGTCCGCGCCGTCCTGGTCGAGTCGTTCGAGCGGATCCACCGCTCCAACCTCATCGGCATGGGCGTGCTGCCGCTGCAGTACCAGCCAGGCCAGAACGCTGCCTCCCTCGGCCTGACCGGCCACGAGGTCTTCGACATCGCGGGGATCGAGGCGATGAACGGCGGCCAGGCACCGCGCGACGTCACGGTGACCGCGGACGGCCGCCAGTTCCGCGCGGTCGTTCGGATCGACACGCCAGGCGAGGCGCAGTATTACCGGCACGGCGGGATCATGCAGTACGTGCTGCGGTCCCTGGCGGCTGCGGACTGACCCGGACTCGATCCTGGCCTGGCCGCGCGACCCGCCAAGCCGGTCTGGCCGGCCGGTCAGCGGGCAGCACCGGCGCCAGGTCCGCGAGCTCCTCAGCTCCGGACAGGTCCGGGCACCGCGGCCAGCCCCCGCATCATCGCCGCGAACTCGTCGAACGACAGGCTCTGGTCGGCGTCCGACAGCGCCTCCTGCGGCGCCGGGTGCACCTCGATCAGCAGGCCGTGCGCGCCGGCCGCGCGGGCCGCCCAGGCCATCGGCGCGACGTAGGCGCGCTGTCCCGTGCCGTGGCTGGGATCAACGATCACCGGCAGGTGCGACCGCTCCCGGACCACGACGACCGCTGACAGGTCGAGGGTGTTGCGGGTGGCGCTCTCGAAGGTCCTGATGCCCCGCTCGCACAAGATCACCTGCTGGTTGCCCTGCGCGACCACGTACTCGGCCGCCGCCAGCCACTCCTCGATCGTGCTGGACAGCCCGCGCTTGAGCAGCACCGGCCGGTCCACCTTGCCGACCTCGCGCAGCAGGTCGAAGTTCTGCATGTTGCGCGCGCCGACCTGCAGGATGTCGGCTGCCTTGGCCATCCGCTGGACCTGATCCACCGCCATCACCTCGGTGATCACCGGCAGGCCCGTTTCGCGCCCGGCCGCGACCAGCAGATCCAGGCCGTCCCAGCCGAGGCCCTGGAACGAGTACGGGGACGTCCGGGGCTTGAACACGCCGCCGCGCAGCACGTGCGCGCCATGATCGCGGACGAACCTCGCGGTCTTGCCGATCTGCGCGCTGCTTTCGACTGAGCACGGGCCCGCCATCACCGCGAAGCCGTCGCCGCCGACGAGCAGGTCGCCGACGCGGACCACCGTGTCGGCCTGCCGGACGGCCCGGTCGACCAGCCGGTACTGCCGGGACCCCCGGGCCGGCGGTGCCTGCGCGGCGACGGCCTCCAGCGTGTCCGCCGGGGACTCGCCGCCCTGCGGGCCTGGCAGGTCGCCGGGGCGCGGCCGGTGCCGCAGCGCCTTCGCCGGGTAGCTGCCGAGGACCTTGATGTAGAGGGCAGCCGAGCGCAGTTCGTCGAGGGCGGCCGCGGTCCGCGGATCGGCGGCATTTCCCTCGAAGTCCAGGAAGAACAGGTACTCCCAGGGCCTGCCGGGCCGCGGCCGGGATTCCAGCTTCGTCATCGAGTGGCCACTGCCCGACAGCACCTCCAGGCAGCGCAGCAGCGCGCCTTCCTCGTGCCTGGTGACCAGGATCAGGCTCGTCTTGCAGGGAATCCGCACGTCGACGGCGGCTGCGGCAGGCGACAGCACGACGAACCGGGTGTAATTGTCCGGGCTGTCGGCGATGTTGTGCCGCAGGATAACCAGCCCGTGCGCGGACGCGGCCTCGGCCGAGCCGATCGCCCCCAGGCTGGGATCGCCGGCGGCGGCCACCGCCCGCATCGCGCCGGCGGTGTCGAAGTAGGTAGCCGGGACCGCATGGGGCAGCGACTGCAGGAACTGCGCGCACTGCTCAAGGCCCTGCGGATGGGACAGGACCCGGCGCAGCGCCGACAGCGGAACGTCGGCCGCGGCCGCCAGGCAGTGGTCGACCTTCCAGGTCTCCTCACCCACGATGTACAGCTCATGCTCGCGCAGCAGGGCGTAGACCTCGTTGATGCTCCCGGCTGTGGTGTTCTCGATCGGCAGCACAGCCAGGTCAGCGTCACCCGCCAGCAGCGCGGCGGCGGCCTCGCGGAACGTGCGGTAGCCGGTCAGCTCGCCGTCCAGCCCGCGGCCGGCCAGGTACTTCTGCGCGGCCGCGTCGCTGTAGGCGTGCGCGGCGCCCTGGAACGCCACCCGGACGCGCCCGCCGAAGTCCCCGTTCAGGTGCCGGGCCTGCTGCGCCACCGAGTCGCTGATCAGCTCGCGGAAGATCCGGCGGACCAGGCTGGCCGAGACTCCGAGGTCGGCGGCCGCTGCCTCGACGCCGTCCAGCACCCTGCGCTCGCGTTCGGCGTCCTGGATGGCAGACGTGCCATGTTCTTTCAGCCTGGCGATGTCAGCGATAAGGCCGCTGCGCTGCGCGATGAGGCGCACGATACCGCTGTCGACCTCGTCCAGGCTCTGCCGCAGGCCGGTGATGTCCGGCTGGTGCTCGGGCCTGTTCCGGGGCTCGGGCCTGTTCCGGGGCCCGGGCCCGTTCAGGCGCTCGGGCCCGTTCCGGCGGCCGGGCCTGTTCCGATTCTCTGTCACGATCCGATTCCACCATGGTTTTCTGCTACCTCGCCCGGCGCAGGCGAGTGCCGGCCCGGCCGGGCCGCGAGGTAACGTCGGCCCGGTGCGGCAGATACCCGGCCGGCTCGGCGCGCTGCGCGGCCTGCGCGGCCGGCCCGGCGCGCTGCTGATCGCCGGGATCATCGCGCTCGCGGTCAACCTGCGGGCGGCGATCACCAGCCTGCCGCCGGTGTTTCCCGAGCTTAGCGGCACGCTGCATATCTCCACGGCGACCGAGGCCGCGCTGGCGGCGGTCCCGGTGCTGTGCTTCGGCTTGTTCTCGGGCATTGCCGCGCCGGGCAGCCGTGCCTTCGGCGAGGAACGGGTGCTCGGCGCGGCCCTGGTCCTGCTCGCTGCGGGGCTGCTGGCGCGCGGCGCGGCGCCGCGGCTGCTGCTGTTCCCCGGCACGATCCTGGCCAGCGGGGCGATCGCGCTGATGAACGTGCTGCTGCCGAGCCTGCTCAAGCGCCGCCGCCCCGACCAGGCCGGCCTGCTGATAGGCCTGTACCTGCTCGCCCTGTCGGCCGGGGCGATCCTTGGCTCGCTGATCGCCGTCCCGGTGTTCGAGGCCGCCGGCGGTGCCGGGCTCGCGGTGCGGGTGACGCTCGGCATGTGGGCGCTGCCCGCGCTGCTCGCTGCGATCGTCTGGCTGCCGCAGCTGCGCTACCGGACGCCGCCTGAGGCGGCGGCCAGCCCGGCCGCCAGGCCGCCAGGCCGGCGACACGGGGCCCTGTCGGTCGGGCGCTACCCGCTGGCCTGGCAGGTCACCGGGTTCATGGGCCTGCAGAGCCTGTCGTACTACGCCGCGCTGTCCTGGCTCCCGACGCTGCTGCGGGACCGCGGGGTCAGCGCGGCGCACGCGGGCGACCTGCTCGCGCTGATGAACCTCGGCAACGCGGTGACCGCGATGCTGCTGCCCGTGCTGGCGCACCGGGCCCGCGACCAGCGGATCCTCGCCGCCATCTCGGCGATGGCGACCGGCGGCGGTCTCGTCGGCGCCGCTTTCGGCCCGCTGGCGACGGCCGCCCCGTTTATCTTCCTGCTGGGCCTGGGCCAGGGCGCGACTCTCGGCCTCGGGATCTTCTGCACGATGGCGCGGGCTCCCGACCCGGTGACGGCCGCCTCGCTGTCGGCTTTCGCGCAGGGGATCGGCTACCTGATCGCCAGCACCGGGCCGCTGCTGGTCGGCTTCCTGCACGCCGTCACCGGCGGCTGGACGATGCCCATCGCGGCGCTGCTGGTGGTCGCGATCCTGCAGCTGATCACCGGCTGGCTGGCCGGCCGGGCCCAGACGGTCCCGGCACTCGGCGCAGCTCCGGCCCGCCCGGCGCCCCGCGCAGTGGGATAAGGCCCGCGGCAGTGCGGCCCGGGCCGTCGCGGTGCGGCCCGGTGTAACCCGGCACGGCAGCCGAAATAGACTCGACTGACTCTCGCCGTCATGCCGCGCAACACGATCACCGCCGGCAGCCACGTGGGCACAGGCTCAAGGCGCAGACTATTCAGTGAGCACGCGGCCGCGCGACGGCCGTCGAGGACAACGGAGGAACACAACAGTGACCCTGCTGGAGACCATCTCCGGTCCGCGGGACGTCAAGGACCTCAGTGCGGATCAGCTGTCTCAGCTCGCGGCGGAAATCCGCGACTTCCTCATCCAGGCGGTGTCCAGGAACGGCGGCCACCTCGGTCCCAACCTGGGCGTGGTAGAGCTCACCATCGCCCTGCATCGGGTCTTCGACTCCCCGGTGGACCGGATCCTGTACGACACCGGGCATCAGTCGTACGTGCACAAGCTGCTGACCGGACGGCATGCCGACTTCGGCCGGCTGCGCCAGCGGGGCGGCATCTCCGGCTACCCGAGCCGGGCCGAGTCCGAGCACGACGTCATCGAGAACTCGCACGCCTCGACCAGCCTGTCCTACGCCGACGGCCTCGCGAAGGCCTATCAGCTGCGCGGCGAGACTGACCGCTGCGTGGTGGCGGTTATCGGCGACGGCGCGCTGACCGGCGGGATGGCCTGGGAGGCGCTCAACAACATCGCCGGGTCGAAGGACCGCCGGGTGGTCATCGTCGTCAACGACAACGGCAGGTCATACCAGCCGACGATTGGCGGGCTGGCCGAGCATCTGGCCGTGGTGCGGGTTTCGCAGCGCTACGAGCAGGTGCTCGACTACATCAAGACCTCGCTGTCGCGCGCACCGCTGGTCGGCCCGCCGATCTATGAGACGCTGCACGGCCTGAAGAAGGGGCTCAAGGACGTCATCCAGCCGCAGGTGCTCTTCGAGGACCTGGGGCTGAAGTACCTGGGCCCGGTCGACGGGCACGAAGAGCAGGCCGTCGAGCACGCGCTGCGGCGGGCGCGCGATTTCGGCGGCCCCGTCCTGGTGCACGTGATCACCCGGAAGGGATTCGGGTACTCGCTGGCCGAGGAGAACGACGAGGACTGCCTGCACCAGGTCCCCCCGGCGGTCAGCGCGGTGTTTGGCACTGCCGCCGCGCCGCTCACCTGGTCGGCGGTGTTCGGCGAGGAGCTGCTCGCGATCGGCACTCGCCGCCCGGATGTCGTCGCGATTACCGCGGCGATGCTGCATCCGACCGGCCTGGCGGCATTCTCCTACGCCTATCCCGACCGGGTATTCGACGTCGGCATCGCCGAGCAGCACGCGATGACCAGCGCGGCCGGCCTGGCCATGGGCGGCCTGCACCCGGTCGTCGCGGTGTACGCGACGTTCCTGAACCGGGCGTTTGACCAGCTGCTGTTCGACGTGGCGCTGCACCGGCTGCCGGTCACGATCGTGCTCGACCGGGCGGGCGTCACCGGGCCGGACGGCCCCAGTCATCACGGTATGTGGGACGGCTCGATCCTGCAGGTCGTGCCGGGGCTGAAGATCGCGGCGCCGCGGGACGCGACCAGGATCGGCGAGCTGCTGAACGAGGCCGTGGCCGACAGCGACGGCCCCACGGTGCTGCGCTTCCCCAAGGGCAAGGTCGGCTCCGAGGTCGAGGCCATCGGCAAGCTCGGCGCGGCAGACGTGCTGGCCAGGCCCGCGGACGGCGCGGGCGAGGACGTGCTGCTGATCGGCGCCGGCGCCATGGCGGACCTCTGCGCCCAGGCCGCGGGGCGGCTCGCCGACCATGGCATCGGGGTGACCATCATCGACCCCCGCTGGGTCAAGCCGGTCGACCCGGCGTTCGCGGCCGCGGCAGCCCGGCACCGGCTCGTCGTCACCGTGGAGGACAACGGCGTGGCGGGCGGCTTCGGCGACGCGGTCTGCCGACTGCTGCGCGATCATGACGTGGAGACACCAGTCAGGACCTTCGGGCTGGCGCAGCAGTTCCTCGAGCACGGCGAGCGCGCCGAGCTGCTAGCGGATCAGGGCCTGAGCCCGCAGCATCTTGCCAGGGCGATCACCGAGGCGGTGGCCCGCCGCACGCCCGAGCTAGCGCACGAGCAGCAGGCCTGACGCGGCGCAGCACCCGGGACATAATCGGCAGATATGAAGACGCTCGAGATTGCCGTCGTCGGCTCAGGCCCGGCTGGCCTGTACACCGCCGAGGCGCTGATCAAGCAGGCGGCCGCGCTCGAGCACCCGGCAGTCATCCGGGTGGACGTGCTCGACCGGCTGATGACCCCTTATGGCCTGGTCCGTTACGGGGTGGCACCCGACCACAAGTCGATCAAATCGATCGCCGATTACCTGCGGGGCGTGCTGGAGCACGAGGGCGTCCGCTTCCTGGGCGGCATTCACCTCGGCGACGACGTGACCCGTGACGACCTGCTGGCCAGCTACGACGCGGTGGTCTACGCGACCGGCGCGATGCGGGACCGGCGGCTGGGCATTCCGGGCGAGGACCTGCCTGGCAGCTACGCGGCGACCGACTTCGTCAACTGGTACTGCGGCCATCCCGATATCGACCCGGCGGCTTTCAGCCTGGAGGCCGACTCAGTGGCGGTGATCGGCGTCGGCAACGTCGCGGTGGACGTCGCCCGCATCCTCGTCAAGGACCCCGCGCAGCTGCGCGAGACCGATATCTCCCAGCCGGTGCTCGAGGCGCTCGAGGCAAGCAAGGTCCGCGAGGTGCACGTCATCGGCCGCCGCGGACCGGCGCAGGCGAAGTTCACGACCAAAGAGCTGCGCGAGCTCGGCGAGCTGGACGGCGTCGACGTGGTGGTCGGCGACGGCGAGCACGACCTGGATGCCTTCGATCCGACCGGTGAGAGTGCCCGGCTGGCCCGGACCGACCGGCATGTGCGCGGCAACGTCGCGGTGATCTCCGGCTGGGCCTCGCGCGGCGCGCTCGGCCGGGCGCGCAGGCTGACCGTCCGGTTCTGGCTGCGGCCGGCCGAAGTGCTGGGTACGAAACAGGTGGCCGGCCTGACTCTGGAGCGCACCAGGCTGGACGATCAGGGCAGGTTCACCGGGACTGGTCAGCACGAGACGCTGGCAGCCCAGCTGGTACTGCGCTCGGTCGGCTATCAGAGCGTGCCGCTGGCCGGGCTGCCGTTCGACGACCGCAGCTGCACGGTGCCCAACGCAGAGGGCCGCGTGCTGGGTCCCGATGACCAGCCGCTGCCGGGGGAGTACGTGGCCGGCTGGCTCAAGCGCGGCCCGACCGGCGTGATCGGCACTAACAAGTCCGACGCCGCGCAGACGGTCCGCGCGCTGCTGGCCGACCTCGCTGGCGGACCGGGTCCCGGCGACGTGCAGCTGCCCCGAGCTGGCCTGCTCCGGTTCCCTGACTCCGTGCCGGACCCGGCGGCCGGGCCGGCGGCTCAGGCGGCGCCGGAACCGGCGGAAGGGCCGGCTCAGGCGGTGCCGGACCCGGCGGCCGCCTCGCGCTTCCGCGAGCTGCTGGCTGTCCGCGGCATCCGCCCGGTCAGCTACGCGGACTGGCTGCGGATCGAGGCGGCGGAGGCCGCGCTCGGCGCCTCGCTCGGCCGCGGCGCCAGAGTCAAGCTGCCCAGCCGCGACGAGCTGCGCAGGCACTGCGGCCGCGGACCGGGCAGGTAGCGTGGCGGCGGGGCCAGTGATGACCGGAACATCGGCGGCAAGCCGGAGGCGTGCCATTCCCGCCCTGCGCGGGTAGGACGCAATCGTGGCCAGCGTCAGCGATCCGCAGCAATTGCGGCGGCTGCTTGGCGGCCCGGAACTCGGCTGGCTGGTCGACCGGATCCGGGTCCGGCTGGACCGCGGCGAGCCCATCGACGGCACCGTGACGCTGGTCGGCGCCACTCCCGAGCAGCGCAAGGCCGCGGCCCGGCTGCTCGGCCGCGGGATCGGGCGCGGCACGTCGATCAGCGTCCCGCTGCCGGAACTGGAAGCCAGGCTCCGCCGGGCCGGGATCGCGCCGGGGCTGATTGCCGCCGTCGAGGCACTGGCAGGTCCGGTCAGGAACAGGTCTGCTGAGCGTGCTTCGGAGGTCCAGGGCTTCCGGAACGCGCTGGCGGCAGCGGGACGCAGTCCCCTGGCCAGCGACGCATGGTACAAGGCATGGCTGGTGGAGATCAGCAAGGACGGTACCCTGACCCGGCTGATCCGGCGCGGACAAGGACACCTGCTCGCGCAGGTGACGGCCCTTCTGGAGCGGCTGCCAGCCAGCGCCGATGACCCCGCGGTGCTGCTGCCCGCTCTGGCCGAGACAGTGACCGGGGATTCCAGGGCACTCGCCGGGACCGCCCTGGCCGGCCTGGCGCTGCGGGCCATCGCGGTCCGGGAGCAGGTTCCGGTGCCCTCTGGCCGGGAGGCCGAGCGGATGCTGTGGACGTCGGCAGGCGTGGTCACTGACGACCTGACCAGCCAGGTACTCGTGCTCAACGTCCGTGCGGGCGGCAAGCCGCTCGGCCGCTGGCTGACCGAGGCGGCCGACGCCGGCGAACCGTTCCGGGTCACCTTGCACCAGCTGACCGGGGTGCCGGTCCTGCCGCTGGCCATCGAGCTGCATGTCTGCGAGAACCCGGCGGTGCTCCGCGCGGCCGCGGGCCAGCTCGGCGCGGACAGCGCGCCGCTTATCTGCACCGAGGGCGAGCCGTCGGTCGCGTGCTACCGGCTCCTGCAGGCCGCCAGGGCGACCGGGACACGGATTCGCTGGCACAGCGACTTCGACTGGCCGGGGCTGCGGATGACCGCGACGGCGATCCGGCGCCTCGGCGCAGCCCCGTGGCTGATGGGAGCGGACGACTACAAGGTGGCCCTCGCCGCGGGAAGCGCCGAGCCGCTGACGGGTCCAGAGGCAGCAAGCCCGTGGGACAGCAGACTGGCCGAGCTGATGCACGCCAGCGGCCGGGCGGTGATGGAAGAGCGGCTGCTGGCCATGCTGCTCGCCGACCTCGCGCCGCCGCACCGCATGCGCTGACCCGGACTTCCGCGCTGAACAACCGGGGCACACTGTCGCGTCGCCGGATACCTGCCCGCCAATCCCGGTACCGGGTCGCCCGGAGGCGTGATCGCCGCGACACTGGGGACAATTGGCGACATGGCCTCCAGTCGGGCCATCTCAGCATGGGTCAACGGACGGAAGGACGCGAGGCACAATGCTCAACCGGGAACAGGAGCAGCGCCCGGTGGGGCAGTTGCAGCCCGTGTCAGGTACCGCAGCTGGCTATGGCGGTGATCTGCCGCGGCCGGCTGCGGGACCGCTGGCCGCTCGGATGGCAGCCGGGGACGCCGAGCGCACCCTGGTCGGGGGCACCGATCGCGAGCGTTCCGCCGAAGCAGCGCGCCAGGCCACCGAGCGTACCGGTCAGGCTGGCCAAGGCGACATCATCGCCGGGGATCGGGAACGCAATCCCCAGCCGGCGGGCCAGGCGGCGAAGCGAGGCCGCCAGGCCACGGAACGCGACCGCCAGACGGCCGCCCGTCGGCTGGCCCCGGCAAGCCAAGTCGACCGCAGCCGCCCTGCCGATGGGGATCCCGTGCCTGAGCTTCCGCCGGACCGCTACCTCGACCGCGAAGACAGCTGGCTGCGGTTCGCCGAGCGCGTGCTGGAACTCGCCGAGGATGAGCGTGTTCCGCTGCTGGAGCGGGTCAGGTTCGCGTCCATCTTCGCCAGTGCGTTGGATGAGTTCTTCATGGTGCGGGTGGCGGGCCGGATCCGGCGGATGGCCACCGGACTGCCGGTGGAGAGTGCCACCGGGCGGCCGCCGCGGGAGGTGCTCGAAAACACCCTGGAACTTGCCCGCAGGCTGTCGGCCCGGCACGCCACATGCTTCACTGACTCGCTCGTACCGGCCCTGGCCAGTGAGGGCATCGAGATCCTGCGCTGGAAGGAACTGTCAGCGCAGGAGCGGGCGAGCATGCAAAGCCTGTTCCGCGAGCGGATCTACCCGGTGCTCACCCCGCTGGCAGTCGATCCTGCCCATCCCTTCCCGTTCATCTCGGGCTTGTCGCTCAGCCTGGCCGTGACGATCGCCGACCCGAGGACGGGCGCGACGATCTTCGCGCGGGTCAAGGTCCCGCCACTGCTGCCCAGGTTCCTGACCGTCGCCCGCAACCGGTTCGTCCCGCTGGAGGACGTGATCGCCGCGCATCTCGACGAGCTCTTCGTCGGCCTGGACGTGATCGAGTGCTATGCCTTCCGGGTAACCCGAATCCGCGACCTGGAGATCGATGAGGACGTCACTGAGGACCTGCTGCAGTCGCTCGAGCGCGAGCTGATGCGCCGCCGCTTCGAGCCTGCCGTCCGGCTCGAGGTGGAGGAATCGATTTCCGACGACGTGCTCGACAAGCTGGTGACCGAGCTCGGCGTGGACTACCGCGCCGTTTACCGAGTGGCGGGCCCGCTTGATCTGTCCGGCGTTTCGGTCATCGCTGACCTGGACATGCCCCGCCTGAAGCACCCGCCGTTCGTGCCGTCGGAGACGGCGCTGCCCCAGGACACCACCGTCTTCGCCGCGCTGGCAGATCACGACGTGCTCGTGCACCTGCCGTATGACTCCTTCACCGCGAGCGTGCAGCGGCTGGTGGTCTCCGCCGCGGCAGATCCACGGGTCCTGGCGATCAAGCACACGCTCTACCGGACCAGCGGTGATTCCGAGATCGTCGATGCCCTGATCGATGCTGCCGAGGCGGGAAAGCAGGTTGTGGTGGTGGTCGAGATCAAGGCCCGCGGGGATGAGCGCGCAAATATCGGCTGGGCCCGCAAGCTGGAGGAAGCCGGATGTCACGTTGTCTATGGCTTCGTTGGCCTGAAGACCCACTGCAAGATGGTCCTCGTCGTGCGCGAGGAGGACGGTGGCTCGCTGCGCCGCTTCTGCCACATCGGCACCGGCAACTATCACCCCAAGACGGCACGGCTGTATGAGGACTTCGGTCTGCTCACCGCGGACCGGACGGTCGGCGAGGACGTCACCGACCTGTTCAACCACCTCACCGGCTACAGCCGGAAGAGCGACTACCGCCGGCTGCTCGTGGCGCCGACCGGACTGCGGGCCGGCCTGCTGAAGCAGATCGAAGAGCAGGCCGAGCGCAGCCGGGAGGGCCTGCCCGCGCGCATCCAGATGAAATGCAACGCCATCATCGATGAAACGATCATTGACTCGCTCTACCGCACGTCGCAGGCGGAGGTGCCCATCGACCTGTGGGTCCGCGGGATCTGCGCGCTCCGGCCCGGTGTTCCCGGTCTCTCCGAGACCATCCGGGTTCGCAGCGTGGTGGGCAGGTTCCTCGAGCACTCGAGGATCTACGCGTTCGGCACTGGCGAGGAAGACCCGCCGGGAGAGGTCTGGATCGGCAGTGCCGACCTCATGCACCGGAACCTGGACCGGCGCGTCGAGCTGCTGGTCCGGGTCACCAACGCCGCGCACCGGGCCGAGTTGCGCGGCCTCATCGATCTCGCGATGGATCCCTCGACCGCATCGTGGTGGCTGGCCGCGGACGGGAAATGGGCCCGGCATCACCTCGACTCGTCGGGGGCTCCGCTGAACGACATCCAGGATCTGCTGGTACGGGCGCGGCAGGCCAGGGCCGCGAATGCGTAATGCTCCGCCTGCCCGTACTGTTCGCGCGGCGGGCGCTGTTGTCTGGGTGCCCGCGCCAGGCGGCGTCGAGGTCGCGCTCATCAGCCGGCGGCGCTATGGCGACTGGACATTTCCCAAGGGGAAATGCGAGCCAGGTGAGCACGTGCTGCAAGCCGCAGTTCGTGAAGTGCAGGAGGAGACAGGGCTGCAGGTCGTCCTCGGCCGGCCGCTCAGCTACGCCGCGTATCAGCGCAGCGGGCTGCCAAAACGGGTCGACTACTGGGCTGCGACCAGCCGTGCGCCGCCCTCCCCCTTCGTGCCCAACAGGGAGGTCGACGAGCTGGCATGGCTGCGGGTGCCAGCGGCCATGGATCGGCTCAGCTATGAGCATGACCGGACGATTCTGGCCGCGTTCGCGTCGGGTCCGGCGCAGACGGTGCCGTGGATCCTGGTACGGCACGCTTCGGCCGGCCGCAAGAGCGGCTGGACAGGCGACGAGCTGGCCCGGCCCCTCGACGCGCGGGGCGCCGCCGAGGCTGCGGCGCTGGCCGCGCTCATGGCTTGTTACGGTTCCGCCCGGGTGATCAGCTCGCCGGCTGAGCGCTGCGTGGCCACAGTGCTGCCCTATGCCGCGCGGATGGGCACGAAGATCGAGATCGAGCCGCTGTTCTCAGCTGACCGGGCAGACCCGGCGAAGGCCGCCGCGCGGGCGTCTGCCGTCGCCGCCGAACGACTGCCGACGGTGATCTGCGCGCATCGGGAGAACGTGCCGGTCCTGCTCCGGGCAATGTGCGCGCAGCTGGGATCGCCGGTTCCCGCGGGGCCGCCGTTGCCCAAGGGCGGCTTCTGGGTGCTGCACGCCGCGCAAGAGAAGCTGGCCGGGGCTGAGCAGCACTACCTGGCGGAGTTGTAAGCCGATCGGCCATCCGTCACGCGCTGGCGCGTGCGGGTTCCCAGTCCAGGGTTGGCGGGGCGGGCTGCCGCCGACTTCGGGCGACGGGCGGGGCGCTGCGCCGGCCGATCCCGCCCAGCCGCCCGGCGGATCGGCGCGAAGCATTCCCCTCTACTGACGCCGATACGGCTCAGTGTCGGCAGCCTGGTGTACAAATCGGCTGTCCGCTCATCATGACAGTGAGGAGCACACACCATGTCCAGCGACCGGGCCGACGCCGTCGAAAACGAGCTTGCCGCACTGGCGCAGCACTTGACCGAGCCGGGGGAGCGTGAGTGCCTGCGCTGTTACCTGCTCCGAATGATCAGTGAGTTCGGCTGCGACGGAACCCACCGGTGGACGATCCGGTGGCGCGACCTGCGGGCTCCGCGGGCCCGCGGGTTCGTCCGCCGGCTGCAGAGCAGGGGCGGCATCTGCTGTGACTGCGAAGTGATCTTCAACGTCTTTCCCGGCAGCGCGCAGACTGATCAGGTGCCATGCGCGGGCGTGCTGCGTGCCGGGTCAGCGCTGCCATGCGACCGGCGGTCGCTGCGCAAGAGCGCCTGAGTCACCGCGCTTCCTCCTTCTCCAGGATGCGCAGCAGGGCCTTGGCGATCGGCACGGCGGTAATCTCAGCCTGCCAGGGCCTCGCGCCGTAGCCGGCCAGGTCCGCGGCCACCGTCTCAGCACTGACCGGGTCCGGCGGCTGCCAGGACAGCCGACGCACAGTATCGGGCTGAAGCAAGTTTTCCGCAGGCATGCAGGATGCATCGGCGAGCGCCGCGACGACGGTCCGGACCGCGGTCAGCCGCCGCGCGGCCTCTGGGTCGCGTTCCTGCCAGCGGTGCGCGGGCGGCGGCCCGTCGCTGTGGGGTGCCGATGTCTCCGGCAGCGCGCGGTCTGGCAGCGCCCTGGCGCGATCGATGGCACGCAGCCACTCAGCTGCGTGCCGCCGGGCGCTGCGCCCGGAAAAGCCCGCGGTCCCGGTCAGGTCCTCGGGACTGCCGGGCATCGATCTGGCGGCTGCCACGATGGCGGCGTCTGGCAGGAGTCGTGTCGGCGACACGTCACGCCGCCTGGCGATCTTGTCGCGCTCCTGCCAGAGCTCGCGTACGACGGCGAGGCCGCGCCTGTTGCGGACCCGGTGAATGCCGGACGTGCGGCGCCACGGGTGGGCGCGTGGCTCGGGCGGCTTCGCCGCCAGCACGGCGGCAAATTCCTGCCGTGCCCATTCAGCCTTGCCGTGCTCGTCGAGCTGCCTGGCCAGCTCGTCGCGCAACTCCACCAGCACCTCGACGTCGAGGGCCGCATAGCGCAGCCACTCCTCGGGCAGCGGCCGGGTGGACCAGTCAGCCGCCGAGTGACTCTTCTCCAGGCTCAGGCCCAGCACAGTCTCGACCAGGGTGCCCAGGCCCACTCGCGGATATCCCAGCAGGCGTCCGGCGAGCTCGGTATCGAACAGCCGCCGTGGCCGGTAACCGAGTTCTGCCAGGCACGGGAGGTCCTGCGACGCTGCGTGCAGAACTGCCTCGGTGTCGGAGAGGGCAGCGTCAAGACCCGACAGCTCGGGGCAGGCAACCGGGTCGATCAGCACGGTACCGGCATCGCGCCGGCGGAACTGGACGAGAAAGGCCCGGTGACCATAGCGGAAACCAGAAGCGCGCTCGGCGTCCACGGCGACGGGACCTTCGCCTGACCTGAGAGCGGAAGTGGCCTCTGCCAGGTCCGCAGCCGTCGCCACCAAGGACGGAAGGCCGTCGCGCGGCTCCAGCAACGGCACGACCCGGGTCTCCGCGTCCTGCCCGGCCGGCTGTTCCGCGTCCTGCCCGGCCGGCTGTTCCGCGTCCTGAGCGGCGCCCCTTGCTGCCGCTGTCACTGGCGCCGCCGCCGGTGCGGCGGCCGCAGCGCCGCGACCCCCGCCGCCACTGGCGGCAGCCCCGACGCGGCGCACAACGCATCACACCAGGCGGCGACATGGCCGCTCAGTTCGGGGCTGGCGTCAGCCTGGACCGCCGGTGACCACGAGGCTCGCAGCTCGAATCCTGTTGACACCGGCTCGCCTCGCTTCGTGCCGAACCCCTCAGTGACCACTCTGGTTACCGTCCCGCTGCTGTTCTCGTAACCTGCTGCCCTGGCGTCCAGCGCCTCGGTCAGCCAGCTCCAGCCCACCTCGCCGATCAGCGGATCGGCCGCTATGTCTGGCTCAAGCTCGGCGCGGACATACCCGATGATCCGGAACGGGCCGGACCACGAAGCCTGCCCAGCGGGATCGTAGAGCAGGACAAACTTTCCCCACCCGATCTCATTTTCCCCGTCATGAGCCGTGGCGGCAATCGCCGCGGCGTGCGGTGCCAGCCGCCGGGGCGGCGGCTCCCGTTCGAAAGTCACCTCGGGACGCTCGCTGCACACCTCGGCCGTTCCCGCTTCGATGTCGGCAACGGCAGCACGGAACAGGGCCTCAGTATCCATCGCGCCTCTGTCTGCGCGGTCGGCCGCGGGCCTCATTGCCGGGGAATGCGGCTCGCGCACGCTGGCTTCACGCCACCCGGCCGCGCAGGTCCGAGATCTCCGCTGGCTGGTATGCGATCAGGGAGCAGCCGATCAGCAGGCCGGCGCCGCATGCAGCACATGACCATTCCGGGCATTCCCCGTCCGGGCAGTCCGGGCAGCCGCCCGGTTCCGGGTGGTACCGCTCGAAAGGCCGATCCCAGCCGCAGCCGGGGCAGTGCCGGATCGTCTCCCGCAGGATCCTCTCGTGCCGGATTTTCTCGATCATCTGCGACCTCCTCGCCCGCTGCCGCGCCATGAGATCCGTCCGGTGCGATCAGACCAGCGCGGCCCAGCCCTGGGCACGCGTACTGCTTCAGGCTCACCATTGATGCTGACATGCTGGCGTCCGGTGTCCGCGGACCCGCCGCGGCGTGTCATGGCTCCGTTTGCGCGGCGCGATCGGCGGGCCAGCCGGTCAGTGCGGCCGCGCGACCAGCGCCCGCACCTCCGCGGCACGCTGAATGTCCTGTGAGAAGATCCGTTATGTGAGAACCCAGACCGCAGATTCGGCCTTCGTGCGCGCATGCCGGCGCCGGCCAGTTCCCCACACCCCTGTCTGGTTCATGCGCCAGGCTGGGCGATCACTGCCGGAGTACCGGGCCGCCAGGGCGGGCACCGGCATGCTCGAGGCGTGCGCCACTCCAGACCTGATCACCGAGATCACGCTGCAGCCGGTGCGCAGGTACGGAGTAGACGCCGCGATCTTGTTTAGCGATATCGTCGTCCCGCTGCGTGCGGTCGGGGTGGGCGTGGACATCCGGCCCGGCGTCGGCCCGGTGGTGGAGCAGCCGATACGGCGGCACACCGACGTGCAGCGGCTGCGCCCCCTCGAGCCTGACGACGTGCCCTTCCTCACCGAGGCGGTCGCCGCCCTGGTCGCCGAGCTGGGGGAGACCCCGCTGATCGGGTTCGCCGGCGGCCCCTTCACGCTGGCCTGCTATCTCATCGACGGCGGCCCGTCCAAGAGCTTCGACGAGACCAGGTCGATGATGTACGGCAACCCCGGGCTCTGGCACGCGCTGCTCGGCCGGCTGACCGACATCACCATCTCTTTTCTCCGGGTTCAGGTGGCCGCCGGGGCTTCGGCTGTCCAGCTGTTCGACTCGTGGGCCGGGATGGTGGATCCGGCTGACTACCGGCAGGCCGTGCTGCCGCATAGCAGGCGGATCTTCGAGGCGCTGGCGGAGACCGGCGTGCCGCGGATTCATTTCGGCGTCGGTACCGGTGAACTGCTGAGGCTGATGGGCCAGGCCGGCGCCGAGGTGGTCGGGGTGGACTGGCGGGTGCCGCTCGACGAGGCGGTTCGCCGGGTGGGGCCGGGCAAGGCCCTGCAAGGCAACCTCGACCCGGCCGTGCTGCTCGCCCCGTGGGAGGTACTGCAGCAGCGGGCCACGGATGTGCTGAACCGTGGCCGGACCGCTGGGGCCCACATCTTCAACCTCGGCCACGGGGTGCTGCCCGAGACCGATCCCGACGCGCTCGCCCGGCTGACCGAGCTGGTGCACACCGAATCGGCGCG
>DATJZH010000198.1:0-9553 GCA_035499215.1 Streptosporangiaceae bacterium
ATGAGGCCCTGAAGATGACCGCCGCCGAGCGCGCCCGCCGCAGCCGGGCGCTGGCCGAGGTCGCCGCCGCCATGCCGCCGGCCAGATGGTTCGCCGACCAGCTCAGCGCGCTCGAGCCGGACCGTCTCGCCGCCCTGGCCCGCCAGGCGCAGCCCCCCGCAATCCAGCAGCAGCGAACGCGCTGACTATGCGGTTCAGCGGCACCCGGGCCGCCCGCGGGAACGCTCAGCGGGCTCGGTGCAGGCCGGAGGTCGGCGCGGGCCGGAGTCGGCACCCGGGCCGCCCGCGGGAACGCTCAGCGGGCTCGGCGCAGCCGGAGGCCGGCGCAGCCGGCTCAGCCTGGCGCCCGGCGGGCCAGTACGGCGCGGAGGTATTCCAGCAGCCCGACGACACCGTCTGGCCCGTCCACAACCAGATCAGCCTCATCAGCAAGCCCGGCCACCTCGGCCGAGCCGCTGCACACCGTGACCCCCGCGATTCCGGCAGCGCGCAGTTCGCGGACGGCGTGGAAGGCGGGCCGGTCGCCGAGATCGTCCCCGCAGAAGAGGACGGCTGACGCGCCCCGGGCCGAAACCAGTTCTTTGAGAGCCTGGCCCTTGTCCGAGCCAGGCGGCCGGAGCTCGATGACCAGGCGCCCCGGCTCGGCTACCAGGCCGGTACGCTCAGCCAATTCCGTGAGCGGGGCGCGCAGGCGCTCAAGCGCCTGCTGTGGCTGCGCCGCGCGGCGGGTGTGCACGGCAACCGCCTCGCCCTTCTCCTCTACCCAGGTGCCCTCGGGCGCATCTGCCGCGGCGAGGACATCCGGCAGCCGCTCGCGCGCCGCCGCCAGCCCGGGCGGCGCCGGGGGCGAGGTGAGCGAGCCGTCCTGCCATCGCTGCCTGCCGTAGTGACCGAGCACGATGATGCCAGGCACCTGCTCAAGCCCGCCGTACCTGACGGCGTCGAGCGCCGGACGGCCGGTAATGACGGCCAGGGTGCCGACCTGCGGAGCAAGCCCGCGCAGGGCTGCGGGGGCGCCCGGATGCGCGCGGGCGGCAGCGGGATCCGGCACGATCGGCGACAGCGTGCCGTCGAAGTCCAGCCCGATCAGCGCGCCGCGCGGCGCGGCCAGCAGCGCGGCGAGGCCTGCCCGGCCGTCCGCGGTGCGCGGCTCGGGCACGCTGACCGGCGGCTGCGGCGGCGCCGGCTGTTGTGGCTGCTGCGAATGTGACATTGGCCTCAGTCCGGCCGGGCCGAGCGGATCCGGCGCCTGCGGCCCCGCTGCCGACGCAGCCGCGCCACCAGCGCCGGATCGAACTGCGCGGCTTCGGGCCGGTCGATCAGCTCGTTGAGCAGCTGGTAGTACCTGGTCACCGACATATCGAATACCTCAAGGATCTCCCGCTCCTTCGCGCCGGGGAACCGCCACCAGCTTCGCTCGAAGGCCAGGATGCGCACCTCCAGGTCCGCTAGCGCTGCCATCTGACGTGTCTCCCAGCCTTCCCTTGGCACTCCATCGTAGGCAGCCACTTTGCGAGACGTCTCCTGGCACGTACGCTCACGATTCGTGACTTCCTTTGACTGTCTGACGTTCCTGACGGACTACGGGCTGGAAGACGGATTTGTGGCGGCCTGCCACGGCGTCGCGGCGCGGATTGTCCCCGCCGCCCGGATCATCGACATCACCCACCTGGTGCAGCCCGGCGATGTCCGCCGCGGCGCTGCCGTGCTCGCGCAGACCGTCCCGTACCTGCCGCCTGCCGTGCACGTCGCCGTCGTGGACCCCGGCGTGGGCACCGCGCGCCGGTCCATCGCGGTGCAGGCGGGCGAGAGCCTGCTGGTCGGCCCCGACAACGGGGTGCTCTCGTGGGCGGTCGCCGCGCTTGGCGGGGCCGAGCGCGCCGTCCAGCTCACCAACGGCGAGCTGTGGCTGCATCCGGTGTCCACGACGTTTCACGGACGGGACATCTTCATGCCGGTGGGCGCGCACCTGGCGGCCGGCACCGACCTCGCCGCGGCGGGCAAGGAGATCGCCGTGGCCGAGCTCGTCACGCTGCCCGCGCCGACCAGCCGGGTGTACGACGGCCAGGCCGAGGGCGAGGTGATGTCGGTCGACCGGTTTGGCAACGTGCAGCTGTCGATTCCGGCGGCGCAGATCGGGCGGCTGGGTGTCGGTTTCGGCTCGCCGCTGGTCGTCCGCTGCGGGCGGCGCCAGCTGACCGTGCCGTACCTGGAGACCTTCGCGGCGGTGGCTCCGGGCGAGATCGTCGCGTTCACCGACAGCGCCGGGCTGATCTCCCTCGCCGTCAATGCCGGCGACGCCGCGGAGCAGCTCGGCCTGCCGCCCGGCGCTCATGTCCGGCTATCGGCGGCACATCAGGCCTGAGCCCGGCCCGAGCGGCAGATAAGCACCCATGAAGCGAGAGATAAGCACAGATGGCAGGTGGCCGCTGAGATAAGCTGGCCCACCTCGGGGTGTCCCCACCACGAAAGGCAAGGAAGGCGTGCCGCGGAGGTTTCCCCGCTCTGTCATGGCTGCGGTGGCCGTGAGCCTGGCGGCATCATGGCTCGTCCTCGACGCTATGCCGGTGCTCGCCGACCAGGTCCGCGCGCAGGAGTGGTGGCTGAGCAAGCTGAGCGTTACCCGCGCCTGGCATGCTTCGCGCGGGTCGGGTGTCATCGTCGCCGTGCTGAGCGACGGAGTCGCCGCCGCCCAGTCCGACCTGGTCGGCTCGGTCACCGCGGGCCCGGACTTCACCCAGTCCGGACCGACAGCGAGGGGACCAGACTTCGGCGGTCAGGGCACGGCCATCGCCAGCCTCATCGCCGGCCACGGGCACGGAGCGGGGGGCATAGCCGGGGTGACGGGCGTGGCGCCGGCGGCCAGGGTCCTTTCCGTGCGGGTGACACTGGGCAGTGGTGACCCGCTGTCCGCCGACCCGGCCATCACCGCTGGCCTGCCGTCGGCCGTCGCCAGGGGGATCCGCTACGCGGTCCGGCACGGCGCGACCGTCATCGACCTGCCGATGGATCCTGGCCAGGTCGCCGCCCCGGCCAGCCCGCCGGCCCCGGCAAGCACCGCCGCCCCGGCCAGCCCGCCGGCCCCGCCAAGCACCGCCGCCCCGGCCAGCCCGCCGGCCCCGGCAAGCACCGCCGCCCCGGCCACCCCGCCGGCCCCGCCAAGCACCGCCGCCCCGGCCACCCCGCCGGCCCCGGCAAGCGAGGCAACGGCGGCGACCGACGGCAGCGCAGCCGAGCAGGCGGCCGTCGGCTTTGCGCTGCGCCATGGCGTCGTGCTCGTCGCGCCTGCCGGCGACGCCGGCGTGGGCACCGATGCGGTTAATTACCCGGCCGCCTATCCGGGAGTCATCGCGGTGGGGGCGTTCGGCCGGAACTTCGCAACGGCCGCCTTCTCCAGCCGGCCGCGGCACGTCGCGCTGACGGCACCCGGCGCTGGCGTCGTGGCCGCCACCCCATCCGGCACGTACACGACCGTGGACAGCACAAGCGCAGCGAGCGCGATCGTCTCGGGAATCACGGCGCTGATCCAGTCCGAGTTCCCTAGCCTGACGGCTGCCCAGTTGACCGGAACGCTGATCCACAGCACGGTCTTTCATCCGCGCCGTGCTCAGCTGCGCGGGTCGAGATTCGGGACCGTGAACGCGGCGCGCGCGCTGGCCGCGGCTGCGCGGATCGGCGCGCCGATGACGCGCCGGGCCGGGGTCCAAGCGCTGCCGCGGCGAGATCCCCCCGCTGTTGCGCCCGCGACCGCCAGCCTGGCGCCCCGGCTGCTGCGGGACGCCGTCATCGCCGCAGGGGTGCTGATCGTCCTGCTGATGCTGATCAGTGCCTACTGGGCCAGCCAGCGCCGAGGCCAGCGCCGGGGAGCGCTGACCGCCGCGCTCTGGCAGTCCCGCGCCGCGGAACGCCACGCCGGGCGCCGGGCCAGTCCGCCGGCTGATGCCAGCGGCAGCCGCGCTGACCGGCTGCCGGACATGCTCGCCGCTCAGCCGGCCGAGCCGGGCGGCTATGCCAGTTCCGGTGGACTGGCGGCCGGACGGGTCCTGCCCGGGTCCGGCCTGTATCCGGGCCCGGGGCTTCCCGGCAGCAGCGGCTACGGCGACTACGCCGGCCGGGCAGGCAGCGCCGAGCCGGCCAGCTTCGGCCGCAGCGGATCTCCGGCCGGCCACGGCAGCGAATCGTCAGCGGCACCCGACTCGCCCGGCTCGCGACCGGACGCAGCCCCGGGGCCGCTCGCATGGACGATCGGCAGGCCGCCGCAGGTGTCGGGGGCACCGCCGTGGGGGCCCGCGCCCCCGCCGGACAGCGAGCTGTCGTGGGCGGCCACCCCGGCTCCGCCCCCGGCTGCCCGGCGCGCGCCTGCGGCCGCCCGGCAGCCCCGGGCCTCGGATCCGCCCTGGCCAGTAGCGGCCGCGCCGCCCTCGGCAGACGACGAACTGACCGTGGATGGCTGGGATCACGAGGGCCACGCGGACACCCAGGACGAAGGCAAAGCCGTGCCTGACGACGGCGACTGAGCTCGCCCGCCATGCCCAGCTCGCCGGCCGGGAGCTGCCCGCGGGACAGACGCTGCGGCCAAGGCCCTACCCGGGATGCCGGGAATCCCCGGCGGCCGCCTCAGCCGCCAGTTCCTCCTTGCGCACCGACGCGTACATGGGCACGTACTCCTGGCCTGACAGCTTGCCGATGGCCTGGACCACCTCGTCGGTGACGGCACGACGCTGCCGGGCAGCGGCCAGCTGGCCGGAGTAGGCGGGGAACGTCATCGGCTCGCCGATCCTGATCTGGATGCGGCCGGGCCGCGGGATCCGGTGGCCGGGCGGCAGCACCCGCTCCGTCCCGATCATGGCGACGGGGATCACCGGCACCCCGGAGCGCAGCGCTAGCCAGCCGACACCCGTTCTGCCGCGGTACAGCCGCCCGTCAGGCGACCTGGTGCCTTCCGGGTAGATGCCGAACAGCTCGCCCTGGCGCAGCAGCGCCAGGGCCGCTTCGAGCATGTCCTGCCCCGCCCGCGCCCCGGTCCGGTCCACTGACAACTGGTTCGTGGCCCGCAGGTAGGCCGCGACGGGACGGTCGCGCAGCCGGGTACCGGTGAAGTACTCGGACTTGGCCGCGAAAATTACCGGCCGCTCAAGCATCAGCGGCAGGAAAATGGAGTCCACCACTGACAGATGGTTCGAGGCAAGGATGGCCCCGCCTGACGCCGGGACATGCCCGGCTCCGATGACCTCAGTCGGGGCCAGCAGGCGCAGGAATGGGCCGGCGAGCACCCTCGACACCTGATACTGCACGCGTTCCTCCCGCTCGGGGCGCTGCTGCACGCACGTCACACACTAGCTCGCCCGGTCGGGTGCGGGAGCGGTTCGGGCTGAAGCCGCAAACGAGGGCATATCGGCATCGCCTGCGGCCGCGATCCCGGCGACCAAGGCGATCGCCAGCGGAAGCGCGAACGGCAGCGCGGAGCCGGCGACGCTCACCCCGGAGTCGTCGGCCAGCCAGCCGAGCAGGCCGACCAGCCAGATCGCGGTCAGCGTGGGCCGCAGCAGGGCGGCGCGAGCGCAGGCCAGGGCGAGCGTCCGCAGCCGCAGCCGGCCCGGCCAGGCGATCATAACGCCCGTTCCCGCCATGATCACCGGGATTGCCTTGGCCAGCCATGTCGAGGTCAGCGAGCTGATGTTGGAGTTGACCTTGCGCTGCAGGATGTCGCCGGCGCCGCCGTGCAGCACGTCGCTGACGAACGCGCCGATGTCGGACGTGCCGGTGGCCGGCAGGACGTAGTTGAGCACGGCGAAGATCACGACTAGCACCAGGCCGCTGACCGCGATGATCAGCCCGCGCCGCGGGGTAATCCGCAGTCCGCCGAGCGCCGCGAGCACCAGCAGGAAGGCCGGCACCATGGCGATCGTGCCGCCCACCTTGGCGCCGAAGCCGGGCCAGCCGGATGCTATGACGGTGAACAGGGCGACCGCGGACGCGGCGGCAACCGCCTTGCGCCGTGCTCCGGCGCCCTGCGCTCCCGCGCCCTGCGGTCCGGCGCCCTGCGGTCCGGCGCCCTGCGCTCCCGCGCCCTGCGATCCCGAGTGCAGGGCCGCGACACCCGCCCAGGTCGCGGACAGGATCCCGGCTACCGCGTAAACGCCGAGCGCGTTGTTGCCCACCCCGTAAAACCGGCCAGCCTCGAGCGCGGAGAGCCCGAACGGCGTGCTCTGCTGCAGGTGCGAGCCGGTCATCACGTCCACTCCGATCACCGCGAGGGTCACGGCCGCGACGAATCCCGGCGATCCGTACGGGTCGCGCCGCCACGGCCCGGCCAGCGCGGCGACGGCGATCACGGCCCCCCAGGCCACTGCCATGCCGAACAGCAGCAGCGCCGGGTGCGGCAGCAGTTGCCAGGGAACGATATTGGCCAGGAACGTCCCGGCCGGGAGCGCGGCCAGGGCCACCCCGGCGCGGCAGTACGCGGCCCGCCGGCGGCGGGTGCGGTCCTGGCCAGGGCCGCGCAGCGCCGATGCGATCACCAGCATCACGACGGTCTCGAAGATGCCGTAGGTCCAGAAGAACCAGCCGATCGTATTCCGGTAGACGTGCACGCCGATGTCCTGGCCGGTCAGCGTGCGCACGGTCGCGGCAAGCGGGCCGCGGCTGCCGCTGGTGATCGTGGAGCCGACCAGCCCGGCCGGCGCCGGCTGGCCGCGCCACCGCAGCACGCTGGCGGTCAGATCAGTGATCGCCGCGATGCCCGGCTGGCGGGTAGAGGACGCCGTCAGCACCCCCGACCGGAAGCCGGGTCCGCTCACGATGACTGCCCGCAGATGGGCTGTCAGACCGTCGCCGAGGCCCGCCACTACCACGATCGCGCCGGCGGGCGCCCGCGCGAGGAGCCTGCCCGCCGCCTGGTCCGCCGCGCGAACCGCGCGGCGCCTCGGGCCGGGCCCGCGGGCCGTAGCGGCCGAGGGCAGCGCGCCAAGGTCGACGGCCGTGAGCGGGCACCGATTGAGGACGGAACGGGTCGCGCCCGCCGCCGTCGGCCGGTAGGAGGCGACCGCGCCCGTGCGGGTGGCAAGCGCGATGGCGGCGCCCGGCCCGACCGCGGTAGCACACTGGCCGGGGCCGGGCGCCGTACCCAGCACGCCCCATTGCGGCGCGTAGCTGATGGGCAGTTGCTGGTTGAAGGAGATGATCTTCGGAAGCTGCGGGACGCTCGCCCGCTGCGCCTGGCCGGCCCGGCCGCCGGCGGGCGCTGCTGCCCCGGCCGGTGCCGCTGCGGCCGGCCCGGTCGCCATCGGCACCACGCGCGGCAGCCGCGGGCAGGGCCCCGTCGCCGCGTGCGGCGCCAGCCGCCGGGCAGCCGGGTTCTGCGGTGCGATGGCGCGGGCGCCGGAGTTCAGCGTGAGCCAGGCGTCGGCTGGGCAGGTGCGCGTCTGCACCCCGCTGATCACCAGTGACCCTACCGACCCCGTCTGGGCGAGGTGCCAGAGCGCGGGCGTGGCGGTCGCGGACAGATCGCTCCAGCGCAGGCCGGGGATTCCGATGATCAGCACGGGATGGGCGCGGCCGCCGCTGGCGGCCGCCGCGGGTGATCCCGTTTCGCTGTAGTAAAGGGTGCCTGCCAGCGCTGCCGTGAGCACGACCGAGACGGCCGCCAGTGCTCTCGCCCGCGTCCTCAGCACGCCGTCAACCGTATCTGCCGGAAGGCCAGCCGGGGTGGCCGCACGACCCGCCGCCCGCAGCAGCCCCGGCGGGCGGCCGCGGCGCGGGGCGTTCGCCCCTTGCGTGCAACCTCATCACGGTTTGAAGCGTCAAAGATACATAACGACGAGGAAGTGACACCATGCTCCATAAATCATTCATCGGTAGCGGGCCCGGCGTCCTCGCCAGCTGGTTATGCCGCGGGGCAGGTCCAGATGGCTAGCGGCATTCGCGGCGGCGGGCACAAGCACGGCACGGCGTCGGCTTACAACAACTATGGCTGCCGGTGCGAGCTGTGCCGGGCCGCGGCGACAGCCGCCCGGCGTACCTGGGTGGAGTCCCTGCAGGACCGCCAGTTCGCCGAGGTCCCGCACGGAACCGCGTCCGGCTACCGCAACTGGGGCTGCCGGTGCGAACGCTGCTCCATGATCCGGGCCGCCGAGGCGCGGGAGCAGCGCAAGCGCGCGGCCTCGTGACCCCGCCTCGTGACCCGCCTCGTGACTCCGTGTCGTGCCTGTACGTCGCTGTGCGTCGCCGCTATGGTCGCGGCTATGCGTCGCGGCGTGAGGGGCCATGCCGCTAGGCGTCGTGCCGGGTATCGGCCAGGAACTCGCGGGCGGCGCGGCTTCCTGAGGCCAGGGCTCCCTGGACCGAGCCGGTGGCGCGGTGATCACCGCAGACGTAGCGGCGCGGAGCGACGCGGGCCGGACGGATGAGCGGGTGCGGGGCCGTCATGTCGGGCAGCGCGCCGGGCACCGGGTATGTCGCGAGGTGCTCCCAGGCCGCGGTGTCGGTCTGGTAGAGCTCGGCGACCCGTGCTCGCACGTCCGGCTCCTGGTCAGCGGGGCTGTCGCCGAGGACCGAGGTGCCGACCAGGGCCCGGCCATCGCCGCCGTAGCCGGGGGTGACCTCGGTGAGCACGCAGGTGTGCAGGACCTTGCGCTCGGTGTCTACCAGCAGGGTCGGTTCGGCCAGGGGCGACACCGGCGCCGCGTGATAAAGCGTGGTGACGGCCCGGGTGGCAGTGACGTCAAGATCCGGTAGCAGGGACTGAGCGGCTGCCGCCCCCGTTGCGATCACCACGGCGCGCGCCGGCAGCTCGGATCCGTCCGCCAGGGTCACGCCGTCGCCGGTGAGGCTGCTGACCGGTGCGTCCAGCCGAATCGTCCCGGCGGGCAGTGCGGCGGCAAGCTGCTCGGGCACCGCCTGGATGCCCCGGCGCGGCAGGCACAGGGTTCCGCGCAGCATGCTGCGCCAGACCAGGTGGAAGAACCTGCCAGACGTCTCCAGCTCGTCCTCGAGGAACACGCCGGCCAGGAACGGCCGGAAGAGCAACTCGGTCAGCTGGGCGGAGATGCCTGCCTCGGTCAGGGCCGCCAGCGTGGTCCGGTCCGCGCGGCGGGTGATCGTGCGGACCGGGAGCAGCATGTCGTTCGCGCTGAGCGCCGCGAGCGCGACGACGTCGCCGGGCCTGGCGAGCCGGCCGAGCAGCAGGTCGGCCATCCCCCGCCGACTGCGGGTCGGGTCCGCGAACCGCAGGCGCCCGGTTCCGGTGTGCAGCAGCAGGCCCGGGGTGAATGGCCGCAGCTGCAGTGCCCGGAGGTCGATCCGGCGCTGCACCTGCGGGTAGGAGGTGTTGAATACCTGCAAGCCGCGATCCAGCAGGAAACCCGCCTGCCGGTCGGTGCGCATCCGGCCGCCGACACCATCACCTGCCTCCAGGATCTGCGCCGCTACCCCCGCTGCCGCCAGGTCCAGGGCGCAGGCCAGGCCCGCGAGCCCGGCGCCAACGATGATCACGGGCGGCAAGCTGCTCTCGGGCATCAGGTTGGTGCACCGCCTTTCTGCTGTTCCGGTCTAT
>DATJZH010000199.1:0-6437 GCA_035499215.1 Streptosporangiaceae bacterium
ATGCACCTTCCGCCTCTGCCGCGTCTGCCGGATCCGGCAAGAACACCAGCCCGCTACGGCCCGCACCCAGCCCAGGACCTAAGGGGACCCAGTTTCATCCCCCGCGGGTGAGCCACGAAGTGGCGCATGTATTGCTAATTCCCCAAAGAACAACCATTATCGAACTTTACTGCCTGCAAGTTATCGCAATGTCATGCATTTGTAAACACAGGCCAAAACCCACCTGTTCGGCTGTCAGGACGTATTTGCGAACCTTGCGTAGCCGTTAAATGACAGAATGTAGCGGTGGCACGGTCTCCTGAGGAGCTTCCTGAAGGTAACCTCGGCACGATGAGTGCCACGGGGAGGCTGGCCGTCGCCGACCGCGAGCCGGCCACGCTCGGCCGCCGTAATCTCGGCCGCTGGCTCCTGGTCGCCGGGCTTGCCGCGTTCGGCGGGGTCCTGGCCGGGTATGTCGTGCTGGCCCGCACTGAGCCAGCCGGGTGGTGGCTGGACCCGGTCGACCTGATCGTCTACCGGGACGCTGGCCTCATCGTTCGCCAGGTCAGTCCGCTGTACAACCCGCACCTGGCCACCCCGCTGTATGACTGGGCGGGCTACCTGGGCCTGAAGTACATCTATCCCCCGATCGCCGCGCTGCTGTTCGCGCTCATATCGTTCACGCCGCTGGGGCTGCTGACGCACCTGTGGGCTGTCGTCAGCGTGGCGGCCCTGCTCTGGGCGATACGGATGCTCTACGAAGGGCTCGGATACCGCCGGGGGGCAGGCCGTCTCGGGCTCACGCTGCTCGCGGGCGCAGCTGTGCTGTTCACCGAGCCCGTTGATCGGACCATCTACCTCGGTCAGATCGAGCTCGTGCTGATGGCGCTGATCATGTGGGATATGTGCCAGCCAGACCGGCGGCGGTGGAAGGGCGCGGGGGTCGGGCTCGCGGCGGGGATCAAGATGGTGCCGCTGCTGTTCATCGTCTACCTGGCGTTGACCCGCAGGTTCCGCCAGGCGGCCGTCGCGACAGCCGTCTTCGGCGCCACGGTCGCCGCCGGATTCATCGTGCTGCCCAAAGACTCGTCGCAGTGGTGGCTGCACGGGCTGTTCGAGCAGGGCAGTTATGGCGGCAACATCAGCTGGGCGGGAAATCAGTCGCTGCTTGCGATTAT
This sequence comes from Streptosporangiaceae bacterium, assembly GCA_035499215.1. GTDB lineage: Bacteria > Actinomycetota > Actinomycetes > Streptosporangiales > Streptosporangiaceae > DATJZH01. The sequence goes on from DATJZH010000199.1 coordinate 1,158, forward strand.
CGCCAGGACGGGCGGACCGGATGTGCACAACATGTGGCTGGCAGCCGCCGCGCTCGCCGCGCTCCTGGGCCTGGCCACGGCAGTGATGTTCGACCGGGCCGGGCACCGGATGCTGGGGCTGCTCAGCGCCGCGCTGACGGCGCTGCTCGTCTCGCCGATAAGCTGGGATCATCACTGGGTCTGGATTGTGCTCGCGGTCCCGGTGCTGGGCCACTATGCGCTCCGGCTCAAAGGTGCGGCGCGGTGGGCCTGCGTGACCCTTGCCGTGGCCGTCACCGCCGTCTTCGGCGCCTGGCCGGGAAGCTTCTGGGGCGAGCCGACTGACCTGGGAACCTGGTCCAGGGGCGTGATCTGGGCTCCGCCTAATGGCTCTGATCTCGAGATTCGGTGGCACGGCTGGCAGTTGCTCGTGGGGAATGCCTATGTGCTCACCGGGCTGGTGCTCTTCCTCACGCTGCTGGTGATCGCGCTGCGGCTGCCACTGCGTCCGTGCCCAGAGCCAGTGCCAAGGGCAGCCACGGAGCGGCCGGTGGTTATCACAGATGGCTCGATGTGACTCATGCGCTAGGAGAGCACCCGCCGCCGGAAGTTACGCAGCCCGATCGCCAGGAACGCGGCACCAAACGCGACCACCACCGGATAGATCACGTACAGGTGCATGTGCGGCGCCCTGGTGAAGGCGGCTCGCATTCCCTCGTTCACGTAGATGAGCGGGTTGATCAGCACGATGGTCTGCAGCCAGTGCCAGCCGCCCACCGTCACGGGCGCCAGCCTGGTCCATGAGTAATACGTGCCGCCCAGGAAGGTGATCGGCAGGATGATGAAGCCGAACATCAGGCCGATGTTCCGTGGCTCGAAGCTGGTGCCGAGGACGAGCCCAAGGCCGGCCATGGCGACGCACGCGAGCGGCACGAACGTCACGATGATCCACCAGTGCAGCGCGATGTGGGCGTGCACGCCGGGCGCATGCACGACCGAGGCCATCGGCAGCACGATGATCGCCGACAGCACGCCCTGGGTCGCGCCTGAGAGCACTTTGGCAACGGCCACAAGCCAGATAGGGCAGGGCGCCTGCACCCGGTCCTCGATCTCGCGGGTGAAGCCGAATTCCTGGGCCATCGCAAGCGCGATCGACTGCACGCCCTGGAACATGACCGAGATGCCGACCACCCCGGGCACGAGAATGGTCGCGAAGGCGGACTGGGCTGCCGTGCCGTGCCCGCCGATGCCCTGCCCGATCTTGGGGAAGACGAAGAGGAAGACGAAGCACAGCAGGAACGGCTGGATGATCGTGCGCAGCACGAACTCCCAGAGGTGCTTGCGCAGCACCACAAGATCGCGCAGCAGGAGCGCGCCCAGCGCGGTCCAGCTTGCGGCAGCCACGGAACGGGTCGGGCCGCCGCCGATCTGCGGAGCCGGCGCCCTGGCAGTTAGGGAAGCGGCCATCAGTCCCGCAGTTCCCTGCCCGTGAGATTGATGAATACTGTTTCGAGGCTGGGCTCGGAAACCGACAGGTCGACGACATCGAACCCGCCGCGCTCGGCCGCCAGCACGACGCGCGGCACGAGCCTGTCACTGCCCTGAACGTGCAGTTCGAGCCCGCCCTCCACCTGCCGGGTGCGGGTGACGCCCGCGATGTCGGCACTCAGCAGCTCAGCCAGCCGGACCGCGTCGCCGGTGGTCTTGACGGTGACAACGGTGTCGGCGCCGACGCTCTTCTTGAGCGCGGCCGGAGTGTCCAGCGCGAGTATCCGGCCATGATCCATGATGGCCACCCGGTTGCAGAGCTGGTCAGCTTCTTCCATGTAGTGCGTCGTGAGCAGGATGGTCTGGCCCTCGCGGTGCAGTTCGCCGAGGAGATCCCACAGCGCGAGCCGGCTTTGCGGGTCGAGCCCCGCGGTCGGCTCGTCGAGAAAGAGCACCGATGGCCGGTGGAAGATGGCCCGCGCCACCATGAGCCGCTGCGCCATCCCGCCAGAGAGCGCGTACACCGACGCCCTGGCCCATCTCGACAGCTGGAACTGTCCGAGCAGCTCATCGGCGATCTGCCGGGATGCCTTCGCCCCGAGGCCGAACAATCGGCCGTGGAAGTACAGGTTCTCCCAGACGGTGAGCTGGCGGTCCAGGGTGTTCTGCTGCGAGACGATCCCGCTCAGCTGTTTCGCCAGCGCCGGATGCGTGGCGATGTCGACCCCCTCGAGGAACGCTCGGCCGGAGGTCGGCACCACCCTGGTGGTCAGCATCCCTGCGGTCGTCGTCTTCCCCGCCCCGTTGGGTCCAAGCAAGCCGAAGATCTCGCCGGCCTGGACGTCGAGGTTGAGTCGGTCGACGGCGGCGAAGTCCGTCCCCGGATAGACCTTGGTCAGGTCCTCGGTGTGGATGACGGCGCCTCGCTGGCCTTGCGGCTGCTCGGTGGGGCTTGTCGGGGCTTGTGTGATGCTCATCGCTCACACATGGTAGCGCCGGCCCGGTTCGGCGAGTTCGCGTGCCGGTGCGGCGACCTCTGCGCCGGCCAGTTCGCCGCGGCTACCCGGCCGGCCCGATCGGAACAATCACTTGACATGAACTGATCTGACATGGGTACTCTGTATCGAGTATTTATACCGGAGGAGATTCTCATGACCCGTCGCCGGGTATCCAACCCACTGGCGCTCGCCGTGCTGAGCTGCCTGACCGAGCGGCCGATGCATCCGTACGAGATCTCCACGACGCTGCGCAGCCGCGGCAAGGAGCACAGCATCAGGCTCAACTACGGCTCGCTGTATGCCGTGGTGGAGTCGCTGCAAAAACACGGGCTGATCAGGACCCGGGAGACGACCCGCGAGGGCCGCCGTCCCGAGCGGACCGTTTACGAGATCACCGAGGCAGGCGTGACCGAGTGCGAGGACTGGCTGGCCGAGCTGCTTTCCACCCCCGCGCGCGAGTTCACCGCGCTGGAGGCCGGCCTGTCGCTGATGCCAGGGCTCCCGCCGGATGAGGTCGCGCGGCTGCTGGCTGAGCGCGCCGAGAGGCTGCGTATCGAACTGCGGGCAATCGACGCCGCGCACGCCGAGGCGGAGGCCAGGGAACTGCCCGAGCTGTTCCTGGTCGAGAGCCGCTACCGGCGCGCCATGCTCGTCGCCGAACTCGACTTCGTCACGGGGCTGGCCGCCGGCATCCGCACCAGCGCCTTCCCCGGGACGAAGCTGTGGCGGCGCATCCACGAGCTGCGCGGCGACGGTGTCCCGTACGAGGAGATAATCGCCGACCCGGTCGGCCATCTCGGGGAGGAGGCCCGCTCGCTGCAACTCGACCCGCCCGGGTAGCGCAGAACCCCTGGCCGGCGCGGGATAACACCAGGCCAGGGACCATACACCCAGCCGGACCGCAAGCGGTCCGTCCCGAGGCGCACTCACACGACAGGCGCTGCGGTCCCGGCTCTCCTCAGCCAATCCGAGGGAGTCCCATGTCCGAGTCCTCGTCGGCGGCCCTGTCGGCCGTCGACCTCGTCAAGTCCTACCCGGCCGGCCGCGGCGCGCCGCGGGTCCGCGCTCTCGACGGACTGTCCGCCCGGGTCGAAGCCGGCCGCCTATTCGCGCTGCTCGGACCGAACGGTGCCGGAAAGTCCACCACGGTCAAGATCCTCACCACCCTGTCGCGCCCTGATTCGGGACAGGCATCCGTCGCGGGTATCGACGTGCTGCGCGACCCGGACAGGGTCCGGCACGCGATCGGGCTCGTCTCGCAGAAGTCCTCGAGCGACCCGATGGCCACCGCACGGGAGAACCTCGTGCTGGCCGGGCAGATTCAGGGCATGCCGCGAGCATCGGCGCGGGGCCGGGCCGCGGAACTGCTGTCCATCTTCGGTCTCGGCGACGCTGCGGACAGGCTCGCCAAGACCTACTCCGGCGGCATGGCCCGCAAGCTGGATGTCGCTATCGGCCTGGTGCACCGCCCGCAGGTGCTGTTCCTGGATGAGCCGACGGCCGGCCTGGACCCCGAGGCGCGCGCCGAGATGTGGGCTGAGATCAGCCGGCTGTCTGCCGAAGAGCAGGTGACCGTGCTGCTCACAACGCACTACCTGGAGGAGGCCGATCAGCTCGCCGACCGGCTGGCGATCGTCGATCACGGACGTATCGTCGCGGCGGGCACCCCGGAAGAACTGAAGAGCGAGCTGCGCGGTGACACTGTCAGCATCGAGCTGGCATCGCCGGGCGCGGCCCTGGCAGCGCAGGGGCGGCTGGCGCGCATCGGCGGCCTGCACGACGTCGGCTCCGACGGCGCGAGCCTGCGGGCCCGCACCGAGAACGGGGCGCGCGCCGTGCCGGCCCTGCTCGCCGCGCTCGAAGACGCGGGCATCGTCGTGACCGCGGTGACGGTCGCCCGGCCCTCGCTTGACGACGTCTACCTGCGCTATGCGGGCCGCAGTTTCGAGGTGGCAGCATGAGCGCGCTGACGCAGGTCCCGGCCCTGCCCGCGAGCACGAGGCAGCACGATCGCCGGCAGCTGGCCCGGCATTCGGCCTACCTCACGGCCCGCTCGCTGCGGACGCTGCGGCGCCAGCCCGCCTACGCCGCGTTCACGCTGGTCCAGCCGGTCATCTGGCTGCTGCTGTTCGGCCAGCTTTTCAGCTCGGTCGTGCATATCCCCGGCTTCAGCCTGGGCTCCGGCTCGTACCTGGAGTTCATCACTCCGGGCGTCATCGTCATGACGGCGCTGTTCTCCAGCACCTGGGCCGGTACCGTCTACGTCGAGGATATGAACAGAGGCGTCATGGACCGGCTGCTGGCCTCACCGGTTCGCCGCGGTGCGATGATGATCGGCACGCTGGCCTACCAGTCGCTGACGACCGTGCTGCAGACGCTGATCGTCTTCGGGCTCGCATACGTCACCGGAGCCCGGTTCCCCGGCGTTCCGGCCGGCGTCCTCGTCACCGTGCTGGCCGCCGTGCTGATCGCGGTGATCCTCGCCTCCCTGTCGAACGCGCTGGCCCTGCTGCTCCGCCAGCAGGAGGCCCTCATCGCCATCAGCCAGTTCATCGTCCTGCCGCTGGTGTTCCTGTCCTCAGCGATCATGGACACCGGCCTGTCGCCGGCCTGGGTTCGTCATGTCGCCCGCTACAACCCGGTGGACTGGGCGGTCACCGCGTCCCGGCAGGCCCTGTCAGCCGGGACGGACTGGGGCGCGGTGTGGCCGCGGCTGGGATTCCTCGTCGCCCTCGCCGCGTTCATGGCCTGGCTGGCTACCCGCGCTTTCGGCAGTTACCAGCGCTCGATATGACGCCGCCTCGGCACGGGGATC
>DATJZH010000200.1:0-6258 GCA_035499215.1 Streptosporangiaceae bacterium
ACGATGCCGAGCGCCGACGCAGCCCGGATCTTCCTGTGGCTGGCGCAGTACCCGTGGCGCGAGGTCACCTGGCTCGGCTCCGGCCAGTGTGTGCGCTGGTGCCGCGATGCGGCGACCTTCCCGCTGGGCGGCGGCAACGAGGCGGTGCTGCTCCTGCACGAGCCCGGCGCGCTGCTGGGCCCGGAGGTGCCCGATCTGTCGGGCTTCTCCGTCAGCGGCGAGCCGGTGCGCTGGCTGTGGATCATCCCCGTCAGCGAGCGGGAGCGCCTGCTGGCCGCCGAGCGCGGGCCGGCCAGCCTGATCAATCGGCTCGCCGCCCAGCGGCGCAGCTGGGTGGTGGGCTGAGGCCCCGGACGGCGGTCAGCTGGCGTGGCCGCTTGTGACGAAGATAGTCAGAAGCAGCCAGGCGACCGGCGATACCATCAGCAGGGAATCGATCCGGTCCAGAATGCCGCCGTGGCCCGGCAGCACCGAGCCCATGTCCTTGATCTCAAGATCCCGCTTGATCATGGACTCTGCCAGGTCCCCGAGCGTAGCAGCGCCGACCGCGGCCGCGCCCAGCACCAGCCCCTGCCAGACCTGGCCGTTCAGCAGGGCCGGCAGCAAGATCGCGCCGGCGGCGAGGCATGCGGCTGCTGAGCCGGCCAGTCCTTCCCAGGTCTTCTTCGGGCTGATCGCCGGGGCCATCGGGTGCCGTCCGATGAGGATCCCGGCAGCGTATCCGCCGACGTCGCTGCAGACGGTCAGGACAAGGAAGATGAGGACCCGCCGGGCGCCGTCCGGGCGGGCAAGCATGAGCGCGACGAATACCGTCATCAGCGGCAGGTAGCCAACAGTGAAGACGCTGGCGGTGACGTCGCGCAGGTATCCGGCAGGCCCGCCGGGCAGCCGCCACGCCAGCAGCGCCACAACTGTCACGGCCAGCGCAGCCAGGGCGGCCTGCGCGCCTGCCCAGTAGGCCAGCGCGAACATCGCCACCCCGCCCGCCCCGATCGGGATCAGCGGCAGCCTGATCCCGCGGGTTCCCAGCACGTGCCGCAGCTCAGTGACCGCCAGCGCGACGACCGCGCCGACATACACGAGGAAGGTGGCTTTCACCGTGAAGAGCGTGACCAGGGCGGCTGCGCCCAGCGCAGCGCCGATGGCTATGGCGGCCGGAAGATTGCGGCCCGCCCGGCCCGGCTTGCGGTCGCCCACCCGGCCCGCCTTTCCCTCAGCCGGAGCGTCCGTCCGCGGTGCCGCAGCGCGCTGCCGGGGAAGGCCAGGAGGTTTCTCCTCGAAATCCAAGCTATACCTCGAGAAGCTCGGCTTCCTTGTGCCGGAGCAGTTCGTCGACCTGCGTCACGTAGCCGTGCGTGAGCTCGTCGAGCTCGCGCTCGGCCCGCCGCCCGTCATCCTCGCCGGCGCCGCCGTTCTTCACCAGCTTGTCGATCGAGTCCTTCGCGTGCCGGCGGATGTTGCGGATGGAAACCCTGCCGTCCTCGGCCTTGTGCCGCGCGACCTTGATGAACTCCTTGCGCCGCTCCTCGGAGAGGTCGGGAAAGACGACCCTGATGATCGTGCCGTCATTCGACGGGTTGACCCCGAGATCACTGTTCCTGATCGCCTTCTCGACGGCCGGCATCGACGACTTGTCGAATGGCTGGATCAACACCATCCGGGGCTCGGGCATGTGAAACGACGCCAGCTGGTTGACCGGCGTCTGCGTTCCGTAGTACTCGGCCGTGATCTTGCTGAACATGCCGGGATGCGCCCGGCCGGTGCGGATACCGCCGAACTCCTCCTTCGCGACCGTCACGGCCTTCGCCATCTTCTCCTCGGCCTCGAGGAGGATGTCGTCAATCACTGCGGCTCCTGTACATCTGGTGCAGATTCCGGTCCGCGCCCGCTGGCGCGTCCCTCCGGTCTATGGTGCGCCGGCCCGGAGACTTCCTGCTAGGCGTTGCCGCCAGCATTGCCATCAGCGGCCGAACCGGCTGACCAGCGTGCCGATTCGCTCACCGCGCACGACGCGAACCACGTTGCCCTGCTCCATCAGGTCGAAAACCACGATCGGCAGGTCGTTGTCCATGCACAGGCTGACTGCGGTGGCGTCCATGAATCTCAGCTCGCGACGAAGCACCTCCACGTAGTCCAGGCGGTGGAACCGCACGGCGTCCGGCATCTGGCGCGGGTCGGCGTCGTAGACGCCGTCGACCTGGGTGCCCTTGAGGACCGCCTGGGCCCCGATCTCCAGGGCACGCTGGGCGGCACAGGTGTCGGTGGAGAAGAAAGGCGCGCCGAGCCCGGCGCCGAAGATCACGACCCGGCCCTTCTCCAGATGCCGGATCGCGCGCCGCGGAATGTAGGGCTCCGCTACCTGGCCCATGGTGATCGCGGTCTGCACCCGGGTGTCCAGGGCGAGCTTCTCCAGTACGTCCTGCAGTGCCAGGCAGTTGATCACCGTGCCGAGCATGCCCATGTAGTCCGCGCGTGACCGGTCGATGCCCCGCTGCGACAACGTTGCGCCGCGGAACATGTTCCCGCCGCCCACCACGGCGGCGACCTGGACTCCCTCTTTGACCGTGGCCGTGATTTCCCTGGCTATGTGGATGACGGCATCGGGTGAGATGCCCAGTCCCTCACCGCCGGCGAAGGCCTCGCCGGAGAGCTTGAGGACAACCCGGCGCCAGCCGGGGTGTGCCGCCGCAGCGACAGCACCGGCCCGAGCCTGTTCGCCTGCGGCGGTACCGCTCATCGCCGCGGCGCTCTTTCCGCGAGCCGTGCTGTCCTGCACAGGGGCATCCTCCCGTTGTCACGCCCGCCGGGCGGGCTAGCCCGCCTGGCCGATCTGGAACCGCGCGAACTGCCGGACGGTCGCGCCGTGCTCGGCGAGCAGCTGCCTGACCGTCTTCTTCTGGTCCCGTACAGTCGGCTGCTCGACCAGCGCGACATCCTTGAAGAACGCGCCCAGCCTGCCGTCAACGATCTTGGGGATCGCCTGCTCGGGCTTGCCCTCATCGCGGGTCATCTGCTCGGCGATCCGGCGCTCGCTGGCCACCAGGTCCGCCGGTACGTCATCGCGAGTGAGGTACTGCGGCCGCATCGCCGCGATCTGATGCGCGATGTCCACCGCAATCTGGGTGCCAGCCTCGTCGAGCTGCACGAGAACGCCCAGCGTCGGCGGCAGGCCCGGGTCGGACTTGTGCAGGTAGCTGGTGACGTAGCCGCCGTCGAACCGGGCGAACCGGCCCAGCTCGAGCTTCTCCCTGAGCGAGGCGCCCGCCTCTTCGACGAGCTGCTGGCTAGTCTGGCCGGGCCGGACCTCCAGGGCGAGCGCCGCTAGCCTGTCGGCCGCTCCAGCGGTCAGCGCGGCCCTGGCGATGTCCGCTGCCACCTGCTGGAACAGGTCGGTTTTCGCGACGAAGTCGGTCTCGCAGTTGAGCTCGAGCAGCACGCCGGCGCTCGTCCCGTCCAGCTCCGCGGCCACCAGGCCGTTCGCCGCCGTCCGCCCGGCTCGCTTGGTCACGTCCTTCGCGCCCTTCAGGCGGAGCGACTCGACGGCGGCGTCGTAGTCGCCGTCGGCCTCCACCAGGGCGTTCTTGCAGTCGAGCATGCCCGCGCCGGTCTGCTCGCGTAGCCGCTTCACGTCGGCGGCGCTGTAGTTCGCCATATCCTCGTCTCTCGCTGTCTTGTCACGGTGTGGCCTGGCCCCCCGCCGGGGGCCGCCCGCCGGGGGGCCAGGCCGCCGTTTCATGCCGTCTCGCCAGCGGTCCCCTCATCGGCAGCGGGAGCGGCCGCTGCGGGCGGTGCCGCTGCCCGCACGGTGTCCGGGGCAGCGGGCGATGCCGCGGTAGCCGGTGTCTGCTGAGCATCATCCGCAGTATCGGCAGTGTCGGCTGCGGGACCCGTCCCGGATGCTCGCGCTGTCACGGGCGCCGGCGCAGCCTCGGATGCCGGTGCGGCCCGGGATGCCGGCGCTGTCCCGGTTCCGGTTGCGCCGCCCGCGGCCATCCGGTCTGCGGCGCCGCCGTCGGCTGTCGCGCTGGCGGCGCCGTTGGCGGCCGCCGGACGGTCAGCGGCAGCCCCGTCAGCCGTGGCGCTCTCGGCAGAACGGCGCTCCAGCAGCTCCCGCTCCCATTCGGCGAGCGGCTCGGCGGTGCCCAGCACGCCGTCGGCGCCGGGTACTGACGGCTTCTCCTCGCCTGCCGCCGCGCCGGCCCGGGCGATCAGGCCGTCAGCCACCGCGTCGGCTACGACCCGGGTCAGCAGGGCAACGCTTCGGATCGCGTCGTCGTTGCCGGGGATCGGGTAGGTCACCTCGTCGGGATCGCAGTTCGTGTCCAGGATCGCGATGACCGGGATGCCGAGCTTGCGCGCCTCGCTGACGGCAATGTGCTCTTTCTTGGTGTCCACGACCCAGATCGCGCTGGGCACCCTGGCCATATCCCGGATGCCGCCCAGTGACCGCTCCAGCTTGTCCCGCTCGCGCCGCAGGTGCAGCAGCTCCTTCTTGGTGAGATTAGACGCCGACACGTCGTCGAAATCCATCTCCTCCAGTTCCTTGAGCCGCTGCAGCCGCTTGTAGACGGTGCTGAAGTTGGTCAGCATGCCGCCGAGCCAGCGCTGGTTGACGAACGGCATGCCGACCCGGCGGGCCTGCTCGGCGATAGCTTCCTGCGCCTGCTTCTTGGTGCCCACATACAGCACGGAGCCGCCGTGCGCCACGGTCTCCTTGATGAACTCGTAGGCACGATCGATGAAGTCGAGCGACTGCTGGAGATCGATGATGTAGATCCCGTTGCGCTCGGTGAAGATGAAGCGCTTCATCTTCGGATTCCAGCGCCGCGTCTGATGACCGAAGTGGACGCCGCTTTCCAGCAACTGCCGCATCGTGACGACCGGGGCCATGCCGGTGTCCTTCCTCTCGAGCGCCGGGCCCGCGGGCGCAGCGCATGCCGGTTGGTCCTGGCGCCCGTACGCCCTCGCCGCAGGATGTCATCCCCGCGGACCGGTGAAGTGCGTTCCGCCAGGAGCCGAAGATCTGGCATCCCGTGCGGCTTGCGGACGCGCGAAATTTTGGGCCGCCGCAATGTGCGCACGCTGCGCACACGCTGATGGCGGCCTGTCCCGCTCAGTCTACATGCCCCCGCCGCCGCGGCGCTGCCGCACTTTCAAGCCCGCGGGTGGGCCTGCCGGTAGGCGGCGTTCAGCCGCTCGATCGAGACGTGTGTGTAGATCTGGGTAGTCCCCAGTGAAGCGTGGCCGAGTATCTCCTGCACGCTCCTGAGGTCCGCGCCGCCCTCCAGCAGATGCGTGGCCGCCGTATGACGCAGGCCGTGCGGGCCCGTATCGGGAACAGACGCCGCCGCGATCCGGGCGTGGACGACCCGCCGTGCCGTCCGCGGGTCGATCCGGCCGCCCCGCGCGCCGAGAAACAGCGCGGGACCGCTGCGCTCACGTGCCAGCTGCCTGCGCCCCTGCGTGTGCCACTGGCGCACCGCCCGGACCGCCGGGATGCCGACCGGAACGACGCGTTCCCTGCTGCCCTTGCCGAGTACCCGGACGGTCCTGCGCTCGTTGTCGATGTCGCCGACGTCCAGGCCGCACAGCTCGCTGACCCGGATACCCGACGCGTAAAGCAGTTCCATGATCGCGGTATCGCGCAGCGCCAGCGCGGCCGCGGCCAGCCCGCGGGGTAGCTCGCCCGCGGCCGTCCCGGCCGAGCCCGGGGTCCCGGCCGAGCCCGGGGCTGGCCGGGCTGAGCTGCCGATGGCGAGCACCGCCAGCATCTGCTCCTTGGCGAGAACCTGCGGGAGCCGGCGACCTGCCTTCGGAGCGCCGAGCATCGGGCCGGGGTCAGCGGCCAGCCAGCCGCGCGAATAGGCAAGCGCCGTGAAGGCCCGCGCCGAGGCGGCGCGGCGGGAGATCGTGGCGCGAGAGTGCCCGCTCGCATGCTGGGCGGCCAGCCATGCCCTGATCATGTCCAGGTTCAGCTCGCCCAGCCCCGCCAGCCCGCACCGGCAGGCGTGCTCCAGCAGGGACGCGGCATCGCCGAGATAAGCCCGCACGGTGTGCGCCGAGAGGCCGCGCTCGGCAGCGAGATGCCGCTCAAACGCCGCGAGCCGCTGGCCGAGCAGATCCGGCAGCGGCTGCGGGCCGGCCGGTCCCCGGCCGCTCGTTGACACCATGCTCTCAGTGTCATCCCGGACAGCCGCCCCAAGCACCAGGCAGCCTCGTGTCAGCCGAGTTTCCTGGCGCCAGCCTTGCTCGCACCGC
>DATJZH010000201.1:0-2583 GCA_035499215.1 Streptosporangiaceae bacterium
CGCAGGCCTCCTGGCCTGCGTTTTCCTTGACCCCATTGTTATGCGAAAACAGTTAAAACTCCGGTAGGGTTATGGCATGACGCCAGCGGCCGCGGCCATCCTGGAGGGCATGCCCGACCCCAAGGACCTGCGCCGCGCCGAGCATGACGGCATGACATTCATCTGCACCGGATCGGCGCTGCTGGCCTGCTACCCGTCTGGGGACGCCGGGATGCGGAACGTGGCCGTGGCGGTGCTGCGCCAGCTCGGGTTCGGCGGCCGGTCGGTCGCCGCGGTGATGGGGCTGACCGAGAATTACGTCGCCACGCTGCATAACCGGGCGCTGCGGGAGGGGACGCCCGGGCTGGTGCGCGAGCGGGGGCGGCCCGGCAAGCTGGCCGCGCGCGACTGGGAGCGGGCGGCCCGGTGGCGGGCGGAGGGGGCTTCGGACAGCGAGATCGCCCGTCGGCTGGGGGTCGCCCAGTCCACGGTGTTCCGCCGCCTGGGCCCGGCTGCCGTGCAGGAGCAGCTGCCCGTCGCCGGGCCGGAAGGCGAGCCGGAGCAGGAAGGCGAGCCCGAGCTGCGGGCAGGCGAGCCGGAGCCGGGCGGCCCCGTCGCACTCGAGCCGGACGATGAACCGGTGGCGCCCGGGCCGGAGCCGGAGGCCGGCCGCGCGGTGCCAGAGCCCGCACCCTCGCCCGCTGGCGAGCCGGTCCCGGCGGGTGGGCGGGAGCCGTCGCCAGGCGCCGGGCTGGCCGGCGGCGTGCTGCCCAGCCGGTATGCGGGGGCGATGCTGGTCCACGCCTACCTCGACCGGATCGGCGCGGAGGCGATCCTGGCGGCCGCGCTGCCGCCCGCCCTGGCCCGGCCGCGGTATGGCGACCTGGGGCTGCTGACCGCCACGTCGCTGGCGTTCGCGCTGGGCGCCTCCTCCGCCGAGGGCACCAAGCACCTGATCCCGGCGCAGGCCGGGATCCTCGCCGGGATCGGCCGGCTCCCCGACCCGCGCACGCTGCGGCCCCGGCTCGCCGCGATCGCCGACCGGTGCGACCCGCTGGCCCTGCAGCGGCAGCTGGCCGCGGCGATGCTCGCCGCCGACGCCCCCGGCCTGCACGTGTACTACGTCGATGACCACTTCGTCCCCTACGAGGGCGCCAAGCCGGTGCCGAAGGGCTGGAACACCAAGCGCCGCCACGCCCAGCCCGGCCGCGCCGACACCATGGTCACCGACTACCTGGGCCGGGCGGTGGCCTTCGCCACCGGCGACCCCTCCGGGCTGGCCGCCACCCTGCCCGGCGCCCTGGCTCAGCTGCGCCAGGTGCTCGGCGCGGAGGCGAAGATCCTGCTCGGCTTCGACCGCGGCGGCTCCTACCCGGTCGCCTTCCGCGGCATCCGCGACGCCCACGCCGACTGGGTCACCTGGCGGCGCGGCCCGCTCGCCCCCGTCACCGCCGCGCCGCGCCGGTACTGGGCCGCCCGCGGCGACGGCAAGCCCGCCGAGGTGCTCTGGCTGGCCGAGGAGACCGTGACCATCAAGGATTACGGCCAGGCCCGGCAGATCACCCTGTTCGAGGACGGCGCCCCGGTGCTGCAGGTGCTCACCAGCGACCTCGCCGCCCCGGCGGCGGCGCTATTGAGCTGGCTGCGCTGCCGGTGGCGGATCGAGAACCTGTTCAAATACCTGGAAGACCACTACGGCATCCACTGGCTGTGCGACTACCGCGCCGGGACGCAAGACGATGACCACCTGATCGCCAACCCCGAGCGCAAGGCCGCCCGCGCCCGGCTGCGCGAGGCCGAGGCGGCGCTCGCCACCGCCGAGCGAGAGCTGGCCACCCTGCTCACCAGCCCGGAGCTCTCAGCCGCCGCCAAGAACAAGATCATCCCGGCCGCCGAGAAGAAGATCACCACGGCCGGGGACGCCGTCACCGCAGCGAAGGCAGCGCTGAAGGAAATCCCCGCTAAGCTGCCCGCCAGCCAAGTCACCCCCGGCGCGCAGAAAGCCGTCCTCGCTACGCGCCGCCGCTCCCTGCAGATGGTGCTGCGGCTGCTCGCCGCCGCCGCCGAGCACTGGCTCGGCAACCGGCTCAACGACTACCTGCGCGACCCCGACGAGTACCGGGCCATCACCCGCCACCTGCTCCACCTCGGCGGCACGATCACCAGCACGCCCCGCGTGATCACGGTAACCCTCGACCCCCCGGCCGCGCCCCGGATCACCCGCGCCCTCCGCCTGCTCATCGAGGAGATCAACGCAGCCCCGCCTTGCATGCCCGGCGACAACCGGCCCATCACCTACCAGCTCGCGACGCACCCCCGGATTTAACAACGATCAAGGACCGACTTCCGGAGGTCTGAGACTTCGGGTCGGCAGACAGCTGGAGGCACGGCCATGGTCCTGCCGACAGACATAGTCTTCTGCCATGGGCCTGCTCGACTCCTGGACTCCTGGCCGCCACACGGCCGACGGGATCACGCATCCGACGTACCGCAAGGGCAGCGGGCCGGGCGTGATCGTGATCCACGAGATCCCCGGTATCACGCCCGCGGTCATCGCGTTCGCCGAGGAGGTGGCGGCGCGAGGGTTCACGGTCGTGCTGCCGT
>DATJZH010000202.1:0-7856 GCA_035499215.1 Streptosporangiaceae bacterium
CGGGGCGGTGAACCCGCCCGCCGGCAACCGATCTCAGGCAGGAGCGGTGATGGCAGCCACGCACACGCAGAGCCGAGCGCCCGCGGGCCCGCGTCCGGTCCGGGCCCCCCGCGGGACCCGGCTGTCGTGCAAGGCCTGGCCGCAGGAGGCGGCCATGCGGATGCTGATGAACAACCTCGATCCCGAGGTCGCCGAGCATCCCGATCAGCTCATCGTGTACGGCGGATCCGGCCGCGCCGCGCGCAGCTGGGACGCCTTCGACGCGATCGTGGCCTCGCTGCGCGACCTCGAGGCCGACGAGACGCTGCTGGTGCAGTCCGGCAAGCCGGTCGGCGTCTTCCGCACCCACGAGTGGGCCCCGCGCGTGCTCATCGCCAATTCCAACCTCGTCCCGCAGTGGGCCACCTGGGCGGAGTTCCGCCGGCTCGAGGCGCTCGGCCTGACGATGTACGGGCAGATGACCGCCGGCTCCTGGATCTACATCGGGACCCAGGGCATTCTGCAGGGCACCTACGAGACGTTCGCGGCGGTCGCGGCCAAACGGTTCGGCGGCTCGCTGACCGGGACGATCACGCTCACCGCGGGCCTCGGCGGCATGGGCGGGGCCCAGCCGCTGGCCGTCACGATGAACGGCGGCGTGGCGATCTGCGTCGACTGCGACCCGTCCAGGATCAGCCGCCGGATCGAGCATGGCTATCTCGACGAGGCGGCCCACGGCACTGACGAAGCGGTCCGCCGGGCTGTGGCAGCTGCCGGCCGCGGACAGGCGCTGTCGATCGGGCTGCTCGGCAATGCCGCCGACATCGTGCCCCGGCTCCTGGCCATGGGCGCGCCGGCCAATATCGTCACCGATCAGACCTCGGCGCACGACCCGCTGACCTACCTGCCGCGCGGCGTCGAGTTCGAGGACATGGCCGCGCTGCGGACCGAGGATCCGGCCGGTTTCACCAGGCGGGCACGCGAGTCGATGGCCGCCCACGTCGAGGCGATGGTCGGGTTCCTGGACGCCGGGGCCGAGGTGTTCGACTACGGCAACTCGATCCGCGGCGAGGCCGAGCTGGCCGGGTATCAGCGCGCGTTCGCGTTTCCCGGCTTCGTGCCCGCTTACATCAGGCCGCTGTTCTGCGCGGGCAAGGGCCCGTTCCGGTGGGCGGCGCTGTCCGGCGACCCCGCGGACATCGCGGTCACCGACAGTGCCATTCTCGACCTGTTCCCCGGCAACGAGCCGCTGGCCCGGTGGATCACGATGGCCGCCCGGAAGGTGCACTTCGAGGGACTGCCGGCCAGGATCTGCTGGCTCGGCTACGGCGAGCGCCATCTGGCGGGCCTGCGGTTCAACGAGCTGGTGCAGCGCGGGGACGTCAGCGCGCCGATCGTCCTCGGCCGCGATCATCTCGACTGCGGGTCGGTCGCCTCGCCGTATCGTGAGACCGAGGCGATGGCCGACGGCTCGGACGCCATCGCCGACTGGCCGCTGCTCAACGCGCTGCTCAACACGTCGTCCGGGGCCTCCTGGGTCAGCATTCACCATGGCGGCGGCGTCGGCATCGGCAGGTCGATCCATGCCGGGCAGGTCTGCGTGGCCGACGGCACGGAGCTGGCGAGCCAGAAGCTGGAGCGGGTGCTGACCAACGACCCTGGCACCGGAGTCATGCGGCACGCCGACGCCGGCTACGACCGCGCCGCGCAGATCGCGGCGCAGCGGGGTGTCCGGCTGCCGATGAGCCCGGCCGGCCATCCGGCGTCATGAACGCGGCGGATCGCTGCGGCCCGGCCAGCAGCGGGCAGCCACGATCATGCGAATGGGCTGGCCGTGGGCTTCGCTGAGCTCTGGGCTGCGCTGCTCCCGATCGGCCGGGACGCGGGCACCGGCGGATACCGGCGCTACTCCTGGACCGACGCCGATGCTGACTGCCGTGCCTGGTTCACCGCCGCTGCCGCCGAACGCGGGCTTCGCCTCGACTGCGACCGGGACGGGAACCTGTGGGCGTGGTGGGATTTTCCTCCGGACGGTCCAGGCGGCCAGCCCGCGGACGCGATCGTCACCGGCAGCCACCTGGATTCGGTGCCAGACGGCGGCGCCTACGACGGGCCGCTCGGCATCGTTTCCGCGTTCGCCGCCATCGACCTGCTCCGGGACCGCGGCTTTGTGCCCCGGCGGCCGGTCGCGGTGGCGGCGTTCACGGAAGAGGAAGGCGCCAGGTTCGGCCTGGCCTGCCTGGGCAGCCGGCTGCTGACCGGGGCGCTGGACCCGGCGGCGGCGCTGGCGCTGCGCGACAACGCCGGAATCCGGCTGCCGGACGCGATGGCTGCCGCCGGCCTGGACCCGGCGGCCATCGGCCCAGACGATGCCGCGCTCGGCGGCGTCGGGGCCTTCGTCGAGCTGCACATCGAGCAAGGCAGCGCGCTGGCGGGCCTGGGGGCGGCGGTCGGACTCGCCGGCGGGATCTGGCCGCACGGCCGCTGGCGCTTTGACTTCACCGGCCGCGCCGACCACGCCGGGACCACCCGGCTCGCCGACCGGCGGGACCCGATGCTGCCGTACGCGGTCACGGTGCTCGGCGCCCGGCAGGCGGCCGCCGGGCACGGGGCGCTCGCCACCATCGGGAAGGTGGTCGCCGAGCCAGGCGCGGCCAACGCGATCTCCTCGGCTGTGCGCGCCTGGCTCGATGCCCGCGCGCCCGACGAGGCGGCCCTGGATCGCGTGGTCGGCGAGGTGCGCGCGCGGGCTCAGGCCGCTGCGGCAGCACACGACGTGGAGGTGAGCGTGCGGCCCGAATCCTTCACCGCCCCGGTGAGCTTCGACGCCGGGCTCCGGGACCGGCTGGCCGCGGCGCTGGCGGCAACCGGCATCGAGGCGCCGGTGCTGCCCACCGGAGCCGGTCACGATGCGGGCGTGCTGGCCGGCCGCCTGCCGACCGCCATGCTGTTCGTGCGCAACCCGTCCGGCGTCTCGCACGCGCCCGCCGAGCATGCCGAGCCCGCGGACTGCCTGGCGGGGGTGGCCGCCCTCGCTGCCGTGCTCGCCGACCTGGCTGGCCGGTGAGCAGGCGCGAGCCGGTGACCCGGCGCGAGCGGGGGGCGCCGGGCGAGCCAGGGGCGCCGGGCGAGCCGGCGGCGGCCAGGCGAGCGCGTGCCTGGCATGCCGACCTGGCCTGGCTGGCCGGGCTCGGCGTGTGCCGCGACGTCCTGATCGAGGCGGCCGGCGACAGGTTCTCCGCGGTCACGCCTGGCGTCCGCCGCGATGAGGTGCCAGCCGGAACCCAGCGGCTGGCCGGGCTCACCCTGCCGGGCCTGGCCAATGCGCACTCGCATGCATTCCACCGCGCCTTGCGCGGGGTGACCCAGGCGAGCCGCGGCACCTTCTGGACCTGGCGGGAGCGGATGTACGAGGTGGCCGCCGGCCTGGAGCCGGACAGCTACCTGGCGCTGGCCACCGCTGTGTACGCCGAGATGGCACTGGCCGGCATCACCTGCGTGGGCGAGTTCCACTACCTGCACCACGGCCAGGGCGGCACTCCGTACGACGATCCGAATCAGATGGGCCGGGCGCTGATCGAGGCGGCCCGCCGGGCGGGCATCAGGATCACGCTGCTGGACACCTGCTACCTGTCGGGCGGGCTGACTGCCGACGGCAGCCCGGAGCCGCTGGCCGGCCCGCAGCTGCGATTCGGCGACGGCGACGCGGACGGGTGGGCGGTCCGGGCCAGCGCGCTCGGCGGCGACCAGCACGGAATGCTCGGGCCGGCGGCGCGGGCCGGCGCTGCGATCCACTCGGTGCGGGCCGTGCCGCCGCATCAGATGCATCCGGTCGTCGCCTGGTCACATCGGGCCGGCGCGCCGCTGCACGCGCACCTGTCGGAGCAGCGGGCCGAGAACCGCGCCTGCCTGGCCGCCTACGGATGCACCCCGGCCGAGGTGCTGTTCGACGTCGGCGCGCTGGGCCCGCGTGCCAGCCTCGTCCATGCCACGCACCTGACCGGCCGCGATGTGCGGCTGCTGGGCGAGAGCCGGTGTTACGCGTGCTTGTGCCCCAGCACGGAGGCGGACCTGGCGGACGGCATCGGCCCGGCAGGGTCGCTGGCGTCGGCGGGCTGCCTGCTGACGGTCGGCAGCGACAGCCAGGCAGTGATCGACATTTTCGAGGAGGCGCGCCGGGTCGAGCTCGGCGAGCGCCTCGCCACCCAGGAGCGGGGCCATTTCACCGCGGAGTCGCTGGCCAGGGCCGCGACCATCGACGGCCACGCCAGCCTGGGCTGGCCGGATGCCGGGGAGATCGCCGCTGGGGCGCTGGCCGACCTGGTGACCGTGTCCCTCGACACGCCGCGGACCGCCGGCACCAGGGCGGCTACGGCGCTGGAGTCGGTCATCTTCGCGGCCGACGCCGCTGACATCCGTTATGTCGCCGTCGGCGGCACGGACGTGGTCACCGATGGCCGGCACCTGCTCGTCGGCGACGTCTGCGCGCGGTTGTCGGCGGCCGTGCGGGCAGTCCTTCCTGCTTGCCGGTAGCGGGCCACGAGCCGCCGCCTGGGGCTGGACGCGGGCTCACCGGATCATGAAACCAGGCGGCTGGCGCGCTGTGGCACGATACGGCCGTGAGCACGCTGCTAACCAACATCGGCGAGCTGGTCACGAACGCGCCCGAAGATGACAGCAGCCCGGCCGGGCCAGGACCGTTCGCGGCGATCGCCGATGCCGCGCTGGTGATCGACACTGGCCGGGTGGCCTGGACCGGCCCGGCGGCACGCGCGCCCGCGGCGGATGACATCGTCGATGCGCGCGGCCGCGCGGTGCTGCCAGGTTTCGTCGATTCGCACGCGCACCTCGTCTTCGGCGGCGAGCGTGGCGGTGAGTTCGCCGCGCGGATGGCGGGCCTGCCCTACCGTGCGGGCGGCATCAGCGGCACCGTCGCCGCGACGCGAGCCGCCTCCGACGATCAGCTCCGCGGCAACCTGCGTGCGCTGGCAGCGGAGATGCTCAGCCAGGGCACGACCACCTTCGAATGCAAGTCCGGATACGGGCTGACGGTCACCGCCGAGGCCCGCAGCGTCGCACTGGCGGCCGAGGTAACCCCGGAGGTCACCTATCTGGGCGCGCACGTGGTGCCGCCGGAGTTCGGCACCGACCCGGCCGGATACGTGGATCTGGTCTGCGGCCCGATGCTGGCGGCGTGCGCTCCGCATGCCCGGTGGGTGGACGCGTTCTGCGAGCGGGGCGCGTTCGGAGCGGACGAGGCCTCGGCCGTGCTCGCGGCCGGTCAGGCGGCGGGCCTGCAGCCCCGGCTGCACGCCAACCAGCTGGGCAACGGGCCAGGCGTGCAGCTCGCCGTCGCGGCAGGCGCCGCCTCGGCGGATCACTGTACCTACCTGACCCCCGCCGACGTGGCCGCGCTTGCCTCGTCGACCACGGTCGCGACGCTGCTGCCCGGCGTGGAGTTCTCCACCCGTCAGCCCTACCCGGACGCCCGGCGGCTGCTGGCAGCCGGTGTGACCGTCGCGATTGCCACCGACTGCAACCCGGGCTCCTGCTTCACCTCGAGCATGCCGTTCTGCGTGGCGCTGGCGGTCCGGGAGATGCACATGACCACGCAGGAGGCGGTCTGGGCGGCCACCGCGGGAGGCGCCAGGGCGCTGCGCCGGACGGACGTCGGGCATCTGCGCGTGGGCGCCCGCGCCGACCTGGTCCTGCTGAGCGCGCCCTCGCACGCTTACCTCGCCTACCGGCCGGGTGTCCCGCTGGCCGCAGCGGTCTGGCGGGCCGGCGAGCTCGTGGCGTGAGCACCGGATATCAGTCTCCGAGCGCACCGGGACTGGCCGGGACGTCGATGGCGTGCTCCCGGAGCGCAGCGAGGGGCACGACGTCGAGGGCCCGCTCATGGGTCGACGCCAGCACCACGTAGGCGGCGGCCCCGTCGCGGTGCGCCCGCAGCCAGTTCGCCGCGGTGACGCACCAGCGGTCCCCCGGCACCAGGCCGGGGAACCGGAACTCGGGCACCGGCGTGCTGAGGTCGTTGCCGATCCGGCGCTGGTGCTCCAGGAACGCGGCGGTCACTACTGCGCAGATCGTGTGGCTGCCCCGATCGTCGGGGCCGGTATGACAGCACCCGTCTCGATAGAATCCGGTCATCGGGTCGGTGCCACATGGCTCAAGCTCGCCGCCGAGCACGTTACGATCGCCCATCTCAGCAGTATCGCGCACCGCGGACGCGCGCGGCATCCGGTAGCCGGCCGGGCCAGGCCGGCCGGCCGCGGCCGTGGTCATGCCGGGCCGAGCGGAACGTAGCGGCGGTGGTACCTGATCAGCGGGCTGCCCGCCTCCGCCAGGTACGGCACGGACAGCACCCTGGCGAGGAACAGCAGGTGGTCGCCGGCCGCGACTCGCTGGGTTACCTGGCATTCCAGGGCGGCCAGGCCGCCGTCGGCGATCAGCGCGCCGGATAGCTCGCCCCGATGATGGGGGACTCCGTCGAGCAGCAGCCGCGCGCCGGGACGCCCGGCGGCCGCGAACCGGCCCGCCAGTGCGCGCTGGCTCGCCGCCAGCAAGGTCACGGCGAACTCAGTCACGCGGGTGAGCAGCTCCGCGGCATAGGAACCCGCGGCCAGCGAGACCAGCACCAGCGCGGGCTCGGCCGACACCGGGCAGAACGCGCTGACCGTGATGCCGATGTCATCCCGCCCGTCGGCCACGGTGACCAGGGTGACGCCCGAGGCGAAGGCGCCGACGGCGGTATCGAACGAGGCCGGTGATGCGGCGGGCGGGTCCCGTTTCGTCACTCGAATGTCCAGCTGCCCGGCAGCGTCAGCGGACCGCAGGGCGGCCAGCCTGCCCTGGCCGCAAGGCGCCAGGCCGGGCCCCAGCTCTCGGCGAGCAGGCCCCCGGCCGCCGCGGTTCTGCTGTCGCTGGAGGCCGGCGGCCGGAGCCGGTCCAGCGGCCGGACCCGCGGGAAGATCCGCAGCGGCGCGGTCGCCGGGAGGCCAGCGCGGCGGCGCGCGATCGCCGCCGCCTGCTCCAGGCCGCCGAGCTCGTCCACAAGCTCGCGCTCCAGCGCGTCGGCGCCGGTCCAGACCCGGCCCCTGGCGAGCTCATCCACCCGCTCGGCAGGCAGCCCGCGCCCGGCCGCCACCTTGCCGGTGAAATCGGCGTAGATGTGGTCGAGCCAGCCGTTGACCAGCGCCCACTCGTCCTGGCTGAACGGCGCCATGGCCGAGAACATGGCCGCGTGCTCGCCCTTGGTGATCGAGTCTGCGGTTATCCCGGCCTTGCCGAGCAGTTCGGCGAGCACCGGCTTGCCGGTCAGCACGCCGATCGATCCGGTGACCGTGCCCGGCTGGGCGACGATCGCGTCCGCGGCCATCGAGATGAAATAGCCGCCGGAGGCAGCGACGTCGCCCATGGACACCACCACCGGCTTGCCCGCGTTGCGGGCGCGGACCACCTCGCGCCAGATGGTGTCGGAGGCGACGTAGGAGCCACCCGGGCTGTTGACCCGCAGCACGATCGCGCGTGCGCCGTCGTCCGCGGCCGCGGCCCGCAGCGCCGCGCTGATCGTGTCCGAGCCCATCGCGCCGCCCGACAGCGGGCCGCGGCCGCTACGCCCGCGCCGGATCGAGCCGGCCGCGTAGATCAGCGCGACGTGCCGCTGCTTGGGAGTCGGGAGGTTGCGGGCGCGTTCGGCCAGCGCGCGCGAGCGCTGGTAGCGGCCCACGTGCTGCAGGATCGCGTCCTGGCCCGCCTGCTTCCTGACCTTGGCGTACACCTCGTCCCGGTAACCGAGCTCGTCCACCAGCCCGGCCTGGTGGGCCTGGTCGGCGAGGAACGGGCCCTGGTCGATCAGCTCCCTGACCTTGGCGGGC
>DATJZH010000203.1:0-2032 GCA_035499215.1 Streptosporangiaceae bacterium
TCCGCTGGCCGCCGCGGGCGTGGACCCGCCGCTGGGTATCGGCCAGTTCCACGCAGTCCCCGACGGTGATGTCGCTGACGAGGCCGCCTTTGCAGGCCATCAGCGTCGCGACCCTGGTGGCCGCGTAACGGGCGTCGTCCAGGGATGATGCCGGCCCGGCTTCGGCCAGCTCGCGCAGCCGGGCGAACCCCGCGGGGTCGCGGGTCTCGGCCATGACGAGGGCCAGGTACCTGTGGGTCCTGGTCAGCATCCACGCCAGTCCCGGCCTGATCGCGTCTCCGCAGATGAGCATCAGCAGCCCGGACGACAGGTCGTTGCCGTCGGAGGAGGCTCTCATGCCGTTGTGCTGCAGCCACCGGAGCGGCAGCTGGACCCAGGAGCTGCCCGGGTGCTCCCCGGCCCGTGACGCCTCCCACCGCTGCTGCCAGGTGTCCCCGGGGAGGGAGGACAGCCAGCGCAGCATCTTGGCCGTCCCGCGCCGCCGGCCTGCCTGGGTCGACTTCATCTCCGGGAGGAACGGCGGCGAGGTCAGCCGTCGCAGCAGCTCGTCCTCCCCCTGGGCCGTGGCCGGCCACAGTTCCTGGACGGATCTAGGCGGGAACTGCCTGCGCAGCTGGCTGTTGCGCGGCTGCGCCGGCGTCGCGGTGCCCGCAGTTCCCGCCTTGCTGCGGGCCATATGCTTCACGATGGCCGTCATGACGGCCGCCCGAACAGCACCGACAGCGACTGAGGATCATAGCCCGGCGCCGGCTGCGGGGGCGGGGCCTCCTGCACCCGGGACTGGCGGGCGTGGTGGGCGAGGACGCCCTCGATCACCTCGTCCCGGGTGGGCGTCAGGTAAATTTCGGTCGTGGACAAATGGGCATGGCCCATCACCCACTGCACGTCGGTCAGGCTGAGCTCTTTGTCGCGTGACATCCTGGACGCTGCAGAATGCCGGAGGTCGTGCAGGGTCCAGTCCGCTCCGAGCGAGGCGTTGACCCGCTCGAACATCCGGTGCGCCCCGTGATAGCTCAGCGGCCGGTAGGGACGCCGCAGCGTCCACCAGGCCGGCTGCCGACGGCCCCGCGGCACTCCCATTTTCAATAGTTCCTGCTGGTAGAGCCGGTGCCATACGAACGCGTCCGCCGACGCCGGGAGCTCCTGAACCGCCCCGGTGCCCTTGCGGACCACGCTGATCAGCTGCTCGCCGGGCCTGAAGTCGCACTGCCGCATGCCCAGCAGCTCCGCGGCCCTGGCCCCGGTGGAGATCCAGAACGCGACCAGGGCCCGGTCCCGGTCCGAGGGCAGCGACGCGAACAGCTTGTCGAACCAGCCATCGGGGATCGCCCGCGGGATCCGCTTGGGCACCGTCGGCCGGTAGCGGCCCGTCCGCTCCGGCTTCCATTCGTCCATCGGGTTGTGGTGCGCGTTCGGGCGGCCGCGGCGGCGGCGGGAGGCATCCAGCGGGAACGGGTTCAGCACCGGGCCGGTCCCGCAGTCGCGGCAGAAGCCGTAGAACCGGCGCAGCACCGTCTCGCTGTGCGCCACCGTGGACGGCGCATAGCCGTCACCGGACGCCGGCTTGCCGGTCACCGGGTTCGGCGCTCCCGCTGCCCGCGAGGACAGGCGGGCCTTCCGCGGCCGGGACGTCTGCAGCCGCTGCTTGGCCGTCAGCTGGATCCAGCAGCTGAAGTCCCTCGCCTCCGCCCGCGACGCCCGGTCCCACTGAACATCCACGGCGTCCAGGAACCGCCACCACCGCAGCAGGTCAACCGAGTACGACCGCAGCGTCCCCGCCGACTTCCCCGACGCCAGCAGGTCCCGCAGGAAAACCGATACCGGTTCCACGACCTCGCCGCCGGGTCCGACTACCTGGTAGGGCTCATGGGCATCGCCGGTGGTCACGAGACGGCCCGCCCGCGACACCACGAGCCGGGACAGATCGCGTCCCCGTTCCTCATCTGATCCGATCACGCGGACAAGTTAGCGTCGATGAACGAAAACACGCTATGAACTGCTGAAACATCGCAGTTAGTTCAGTTAATGGGGC
>DATJZH010000204.1:0-2438 GCA_035499215.1 Streptosporangiaceae bacterium
CGGGCTCATCCGGTAGTGAACGGCTTTGCCCGGCGCGAAGTCGCGGGTGCGGGTGATGCACGTCTCCAGGTTGATCACCCGGACATCGGGTGCGAGATCGTCGAGTATCCGCAGGGCATCCCCCCAGGGCCAGGCGAAGCCGGCCGGCCGCGGGATCCGGCCATGGGCCCGCTCCGCCAGGCGGACGTATTCTTGCGCGTCGCCGGCGTGTCTCTCCCGCAGTTCCGGATCGCCCGGGTACGGGAGAACCTGGTCGACGCCGCGGCCGGTCATCACGTCGCCGCACAGGAACAGGGTCAGCAGCCGTTCGCCCACGTCGACCACCATGCCAGACCGCTGGTTCAGGACCGGCCTTGGACGCCGTTAATGCCGTCCCAGGGCCGCGACCCGCAGCTGTGGCGCTGCTCGCGCGGCCGACGCGGTGTGCATGCAGCCGGGCCAGGGCGGAAGGGCGGGCCGTACACAGCAGTGCTCAGACAGCAGTGCAGACAACTCGTCAGTGCCGGGATGAGGGCAGGTCAGGAGCGCGTCCCGAAAGGACTGCCGCAGACCTGACAGCCGCTCAGTGCGGAGCCGGCCAGATGCGAAAGTGCACCTTGGCAGGGAGGTGACCATGGTCCCTGGTGGCACTAGCCAACCCCAGGAAGTTTGTCACCAGGAGGTGACCAAAGGTGTTCGCTGACCGCGCTGATGCCGGGCGGCGGCTGGCCGCGAGACTGGAGCATCTGCGTGATCAGCCGCTGGTTGTGCTCAGCCGGCCACGGGGCGGGGTCCCAGTCGCATTGCAGTCGCCCGGGCGCTCGGCGCGCCGCTAGATGTCATTGTGGTCCGCAAGCTGGGGGTGCCGTTCCAGCCGGAACTGGGCATGGGCGCGGTCGGCGACGATGGGGTGCGGGTCATCAACCGGGAGGTCGTCCGCCTGGCCGGCGCCACCACCGGCGCCGCGGCAGCGCTGTGGGCCGCTGCCGAGCCCGGCGCTGGCATCGCGGCCGTGGTCTCCCGCACAGCGCTGATCCGGTGACCCGATAAGAGCAGAGGGCGATGCGTTGAGTGGGCATGCGGAGACCGGGTGGTCGTTTGCGTTGCTAGTCGACGGGACAACGATGACCATCCGGCCGGCCCGGCCGACGGACCACGGGCCCGTCAGACGGCTGCACGAGGCGATGTCGCCGGACAACCTCTACTTCCGCTTTTTCAGCCTGAGCCCCGCGGCCGCCGAGCAGGAGGCCCGCCGAGTATGCGAGGCTGATCCGGGCCGCTGGGCGCTGCTTGGCCTGCTGGCCGACGAAGTGGTGGGAGTCGCCAGCTACGAGCTCATCCCCGGCGCGCAGGCGGCGGAGATCGCTCTGGCGGTCGCCGATGGCATGCACCGGCACGGCATCGCCACGCTGCTGCTCGAGCACCTGGTATCGCTGGCCCGCGCCCACGGCGTGCAAGTGCTGACCGCCGAGGTGCTGCCGGACAACAGTCCCGCGCTGCGGATGCTGGCTGACCTGGGGCTGCCGGTACGGCGCAGGCCTGCCGACGGATCGG
This sequence comes from Streptosporangiaceae bacterium, assembly GCA_035499215.1. Taxonomy (GTDB): domain Bacteria; phylum Actinomycetota; class Actinomycetes; order Streptosporangiales; family Streptosporangiaceae; genus DATJZH01. The sequence continues at coordinate 1,534 of DATJZH010000204.1, forward strand.
TCGAGGTGTTCATACCGGTCCCGGACAGCGCGGCCCTGGACGAAGACAGCCGCTACCTGGACGCCATGGCCGGCCGGGAGATGCGCGCCGATGTCGCCAGCCTGGAGCCGCTGCTGGCGCCCCGCTCAGCCGCAGTCGTCGTAGCGGGCAGCCGGCCTGGGTCGATCGGCCGCAGGATCCTGCTTAATATCCGCGACGCCGGGTTCACGGGCTCCTTGTTCGCGGTCAGCCCGAACGCGGACATCGACGGCGTCCGCTGCGTACCGTCGGTCGCCGCGCTGCCTGAGGCACCGGACCTGGCGGTGCTTGCGGTCCCGGCGGCAGCCGTCTTGCCGGCGGCGCGGGAGTGCGGGATGCGCGGAGCCAGGTCGCTGGTCGTGCTCACCGCGGGCCTCACCACGGCCCAGGAATCGGGCCTGCTGGAGACCGCCAGGCGCGCGGGCATGCGCCTGGTCGGGCCGAACTGCTCCGGCGTGGCGGTGCCGGGGATCGGGCTGGACGCCACCTTGGCCACGCACCGCCCGGCTGCCGGGAAAGCCGGGCTGGTCGTGCAGTCCGGCGCGGTCGGCGTCGCACTGCTTGAGCACTTCTCCCGGCTCGGCATCGGCATCTCGTCTTTCGCCTCGGTCGGCGACAAACTGGATGTCTCCGGCAACGACATGCTCATGTGGTGGGAAGCCGACAAAGCCACCGAGCTCGCCGTGCTCTATCTGGAGTCCTTCGGCAGCCCGCGCAGGTTCGCGGGGACAGCGCGCCGGGTCGGCGCCAAGTTGCCGGTCCTCACGGTGCACGCGGGCCGGTCGGCACCGGGCCAGCGCGCCGCCGCCTCGCACACCACGGCGGCGGCCGCGCCGCTGATCACCCGGCAGGCCCTGTTCGACCAGACCGGCGTCATCGCCACGCCG
>DATJZH010000205.1:0-5384 GCA_035499215.1 Streptosporangiaceae bacterium
GTGCAGATCCCGGAGGGGAAGGTGCACGCCCGGGTGGAGAACGGCTGGGTCACGCTCGCCGGCGAGGTCGACTATGACTACCAGAAGCGCGAGGTCGAGCGGATGGTCAACCACGTCCGCGGGGTGGCCGGAGTGCAGAACTTCATCATCGTCCGGCCGCCGGCCAGCCCGGAGGCCGTCGAGGCGGCGATCGAGCAGGCGTTCAGGCGCGAGGCCGAGGTCGACGCGCGGCACGTCAAGGTCGAGGTGACTGACCACACCGCCAAGCTCTACGGGCACGTGCACTCGATGCGGGAGGCGAGCGCCGCGGCGGCCGCCGCGGCCGCCGCCCCGGGGATCGCCGAGGTGGACAGCCACCTGGCGGTAACGCCCTAGCGGGCCGTCCTAGCGAGAGCGCAGGCGCCGCGGCGGGCGGAGCCGGGCCGGGCGCAGCCGCCGCCAGGAGCGGCGGCGGCGCCGGGACGTGCGCCCCGGCTTGCTCTCGCCGAGCTCGTACCTGAGCCGGTCGAGGTGGCTGATCAGCTCGCCGCGCAGCGGCCAGGTGGCCTGGCCGGCGGCGGGATCGGCCCGCATCAGCTCGCCCAGCCGGTCCTGCTGGTCACGCGCCGCGGCCAGGTGCCGGTCCAGCTCGGCCTCCAGCCGGTCGTGCGCGGCGGCGTCGTGCTCGGTGGCGAGGCGGCCGTACGTGGTGACCGTGGTGGCCAGCTCGCGCAGCACCGCGGCGAGCCCGCGCCGGACGTCCGGGTCGTGCAGCGGGTTCTCCTGTGGCGGCAGCCGGGTGCTGTCCGCCATCGAGCGGGCCAGGACGCGGATCGTGATCGCCTCGTGCTCCAGCGTCTCCAGGCTCTGCCGCAGCGTGATCGGGCTGTACGGCAGGCGCATGCCGCGCGGGTTGAGCCGCAGGCTCTCCTCCGCCTCGCGCAGGGCGTCGTCCACCCGCCTGATCTCGCCGGACAGGGAGCGGGCCCGCGCCAGCCAGCCGCCCGCCGAGTCCAGGGCGGACCCGGCGGCCAGCCCGTCGGCCATCGTGGTCAGCAGGCCGGACAGCTTGCGGCACAGGTCCTCGATGGCCTCCTCGGCCGGCTGCAGCCGCGGCCTGGTGAAGACGAACCCGGCGATCAGGCCCGCGGCCGTGCCGATGGCCGTCTCGGCGATCCGGCCGACGGCCGCCGCCCGTGTGGCGTTGGACAGGATGAGCATCGCGCTGACCGGCACCTCGAGGACGGCGTCGCCGAGGTGCAGGGCGGAGCCGACGGCCAGCCCGGCCGCGATCGTGAGGCCCAGGCTCCACCAGGTGAACCCGGCCAGGTCGGCCAAGGCGATGGCGAGCAGCACCCCGGCTACCACGGCCGCGACCCGGTGCGCCGCGCTGCGCAGCGTCTGGTACAGGCTGACCTGCACGACGAGCAGTGCGGTGAGCGGCGCCAGGATGGGCTGGGCGGCGCCGGGCAGCGGCAGCGGCAGCGCGACCAGGTAGGCGAAGACGGCGGTCACGGAGAGCCGGGCGATGGTCTCCGCGGTCGACTGAGTCCGGTGCCGGACCAGGGTCAGCGTCTCGGGTGCGCGCTGCGCGACCACCCGCGCGGTGGCACCGATCGGGATGACCTTGCGGTGGGTGAATCTGGGCATGGCGAATGCCCCAGCCTGCCGGACTCCGGCCCGGCCGACATCCCCCGTCCGGCTAGCCCGCTGCCACGTCCCAGCACTGAACTAGCTGGTCTGATGATGTGCGGCCCGCCGTCCCCGGCGAGCATGAGGACATGCGCAGCGGAGAGGACAGGGCACTGCACCCGGTCTGAGGAGGCAGCCATGCCGGTGATGGGCTTTACCAAGTTCGAGCGCTTCTTCCGGGCCGCGGGCGGCGTCACCGTCGACCGGGAGGACGTCAAGCGCTACCTCGACTTCGTCAACGACGCCATCTACGACCTGCTGATCATCGGCCAGGCCACGGCGAAGGCGAACGTCCGCGACGTGATCGAGCCGTGGGACCTGCCGGTCACCAAGGGCCTGCAGGAGAGCACGCACGCGTTCCAGCGGCTGGAGGAGGAGATCGAGCTCCGGCCGATCCTGGAGTCGCTGGCGGCCAGGCCGCCGCTCGACGCGACCTGGGACGAGGAGACCGAGGCCAGGCTGCCGCTGCTGTTCGGCGGCATCAGCGTCGCGCTGGCCCGGACGTTCAAGCTGCTCGACGCCGAGCTCAAGGCGGTGCACAGCGAGGAATGGGAAAGGACGTTCAGCCTGTTCAGGCTGCTGATCTGAGATGATGCGAGCCCGCGTGAACCTGATCACCGCCGACCCGGACCGGATGGCGGACACGATCGGCTACATCAAGACGTCGGTCCGCCCGGCAGTAGACAGCATGGACGGCAGCCTGGGGCTGTCGCTGTACGCCAACGCCGAGATCGGCGTGGCGGTACTCGAGTCGTTCTGGGCGTCGCGCGAGGCGCTGATCCATTCCGAGCAGATGGCCGCGCCCCGGCGCACCGACGTGGTGCGCCGGGCCGTGGGCACGGTGAGCGTCGAGCGCTACCGGGTTCCGGTCTACGAGCGGGAGGCGCCGCTGGACACCGCGGCGGGGCTCCGGCTGACCCGGATGGACGTGGACCCCCCGCGGATCGAAGACACGGTGGAATGCTTCGGCGCCACCGTGGTGCCGCGGCTGGCCGACGCCGGAGGGTTCTGCGGCGCTTTGCTGCTGGTCGACCGGGACAGCGGCCATTCGATCAGCGAGACCATGTGGGACAGCCACAAGGCGCTGGCGGCCAGCCGCGGCGAGGCCGCCGCGGTCCGGGTCGAGACGGTCCAGTCGACGGGCGCCCTGATCCGGGCGGTCGAGGAGTACGACCTGGTGTTCAGCACCGCGCGCATCGGCGGGGTCTGAGCTGCCTGGTAACCCGGTGGCTGCGGTGACCCGGCCGGAGCTGACCGCCGCGACCAGGGCGTCGTAGTCGCGCTGGACCTGCTCGCCGTAGGCCCGGGCGAACGCCGTGATGCACTCGTCGAACCGGGTCCCGGCGCCGGCGTAACCCGCGATCGCGGCAGCGTCGCCGGACCGCGCGTGCGCACGGGCCAGCGTCCGGCCGCACACCTCGGCGTAGCTCTCGAAGCCGCCCGGCGTGATCGCATCCAGGTTGACCGAGCCCTTCATGTCGCGGAACTGCCGCACGTAGTAGTCGTGGCCGCGGTAGCTGGTCCAGCCGAGGAACATGTCGCTGGCGGCTTGCATGAGGCGCTGGCCGACGACGACCCGCTGCCCCTGGTGGGCGAACTCCGATTGGCCCGCGTACGGCGCGAGCACCGCCTGGTTCGCCTCCTTGAGCTGCAGGAAGATCGGCGAGCGGGCGTCCGCGTCGGTGAGCAGGCTCAGGTAGCAGCGGGTGCCGACGCTGCCGACGCCTACCACCTTTCTGGCCGTGTCGAGGACCCGGTACCGGCGCAGCAGCGGCTGGCGGTCCGGCGGCAGGGACACGGCGTAGGCCTCGATCAGCTTCTCGCCGTCGAACGCCTCCGGGTCGAAGTGGCCGATCAGCGGCGGGTCGTCGATGATCTTCCTGGTGCCGTTGACCACGCTGGTCAGCTTGGGCAGCACCCGCAGGCTGGTGCGCTGACGGAGCCTGGCCTCGGAGAGCTGGCGCTCCAGCTCCCTGGCCCGCCGCTGCCGGGCGATGGCCAGGACCGTGGCCACGTCGATCCGGTCGTACCAGACATCGAGGGGTGCCACCCGGGCCAGCTCGGCCATCCGCTCGCGGTAGGCGCGGACGGTCGCCGCGGCGATCCCGGCGGCCCGTTCGGCCTCCAGCCTCAGGTTACCGGCGGCCACGATCACGCTCACCGCCAGCCGCTTCACGTCCCACTCCCACGGCCCGGGGAGCGTCTCGTCGAAGTCGTTGACGTCGAAGATGAGGTTGCGCTCCGGCGTGCCGAACACGCCGAAGTTGCCCAGGTGGGCATCCCCGCAGGCCTGCACGCGGAATCCGGTGACCGGCGTCGAGGCCAGGTCGCTGGCCATGATCACGGCGGAGCCGCGGAGGAAGGCGAAGCGCGAGGCGAGCATCCGCCCGTAGCGGACCGGCACCAGGTCGGGCAACCGGGGGCGATTGTTCTCCTCGAGCAGGTCGACCGGATCGGGCCGGTCGACGGGCGGCCGCCAGGCCATATGCGCCGACCGAGGGACGCGGGACCTGAGCGCCCGCCCGACCAGCCTGCGCTGGTCGTAGGTCGCCCCCCCGGTCATTCCCGGGTCCCTACAGCACGGTTCGCGCGGGCGGGTAGCCACCCGGCGGCGCCGCCGCGGTCATGATCACGATCCGGCGGCGATGGCCAAGGAGCAGGCCGAGGATGAGCCCGAACGCCACGCCGCCGAGCACCGGGCCGAACCGCTTCAGCACCGGCATGGCGACGGTGCTGACCAGGTCCAGCGACCCGGCCGCGGCGTCCTGGGGCGCGGCCGACTGAGGTGAGACCGCCTGCGGTGAGACCGCCTGGGGTGAGGCGCTTGGTTCCGCCGCCGGGGCGGGACCGCGCACTCGTTCGGCCAGGCATGCGGCGAACTGATCGGTCAGCTTGGCCGCGATGTCGGCCATCACGCCGCGGCCGAACTGCGCCTGCTTGCCGGTCACCTCGAGCGAGGTGACCACCCGCACCCGGGTGTCGGCGTCCTGCTCGCTCATGCTGACCTCGACCGTCGCGGACGCGGTCCCGGTGCCCCGGGTCTCGCGGCCGCTGCCCTCGAGCACGAAGCGATGGGCCGCCTCGTCCTTGGTGACGAACCTGGCCGTGCCGGCGTAGCTCGCCGTGACCGGCCCGACCTTGACGCGGACCCGCCCGGCGACCTCGTCGCCGTCGACCCGCTCCACGGTCGCCCCGGGCATGCACGGCGCGATCCGCTCCACGTCGAGCAGGGTCTTCCACACCTCGGACACGGGCGCGGGGACCGAGAACTCGTTCTCCAGCTGCATAAGACTCTCCTACATTCCTGCTGCGGCCATGACTGCCCTGCGGGTCAGGACACGGGCCAGGTGCTGCCGGTAGCCGGCCTGCCCGGACAGGTCGCTCGCCGGGCTCGTCCCCTCGGCGGCCAGCCCGGCCGCCTCGTCGACGGCGCCGGCGCGGGCCTGGGCGTTGTTCAGGGCGGCTTCGGTCGCGGTGGCCCGCACCGGCGTGGCGCCCATGTTGGTCAGGCCGACGCGCGCCTGCTCGATCACGCCGTCGGAACGGCGCACCAGCGCGGCCACGCCCACGATGGCCCAGGCCTGCGCGACCCGCTGGAACTTCTCGTACCGGTACCCCCACCCGCTGCCCGCCCCGAGCTTGGGCACCTGCACCTCGACCAGCACCTCGGCGGGTTCCAGCGCGGTCTGCAGGTAGTCCGCGAAGAACTCCGA
>DATJZH010000206.1:0-4336 GCA_035499215.1 Streptosporangiaceae bacterium
GTCAGCTTGCCGAGTGCTCGACCCTGGGCCTCATCTGGCGCAGTTCCTTCGCGAGTGCGGCCGCGCCGAGGGTAGGTGAGGCGATCACGCCGAAAGTGTCGTCGTCGGCCCAGGCGCATTCGGCGAGGCCGCCGTTCTTGCTTGGTACGCAGGCGGCATCGCCGGCCAGCGAACCCGGATTGGCTGCAACGGCGCCCTGAAGCCTCCCGATGAAGCTGGAGATGAACGAGCCCGCTGAAGTACCCGAGAGGTTGCCGCCTATCAAGAGCACAATCTGCGGTCCCGACCTGGCGGCCGCACCGGAGACGTCCTCGTACACCGCGTCGACGACATGCGTCGCTTCGCCGCTGCTATCCGCCACAATGCCGCTCCTGAGCTGGTCGGCCTTCATCTCGGCGGCCAGGGCAGGCACCTGGGCGTAGGCGCCGATCCGGGCGGGGGTGACGAGGATGTGCCTGGCACCCCCTGCCGGGCGCAGCACGACAGCGGCCGCCGCGACGCCGACAGCCATGGTCACGAGGACAGCACCGGCCGCCGGCCACAGCCGGCGTTTGCGGGATCTGCGCTGCCGCCGCCGGCCGACAGAGCGGGGCCGGCGGGACGCGGACGGCTCGCTGACTGCCCCGGCCGGAAGGCCCGCCGCCTGCCCGCCGGCCTGCTGCCGGGGCTCGGCCAGGGCTAACTTCTCAGCTGCCAGCTCACCCCGCTCAGCTGCCTGCTCACCGCGCTCGCGCTCAGCTTGAACCCGTTTCTGCGCATCCAGTGCGCGGCGATCCTGATCCTGCCGCATTCTCTGCGTTCGTGACTGCCGCCGCGGCTTAGCCGAGCGCGGCCGACGCCCGCCGCGGCGTGCCCCGTGGCCGCCCCGCCCGTCGGATCCGCGCTGAGCGCCGCGGCCAGGCTCAGCTGAACGCTGCGTGAGAACATCGGCCCGCGCCGGTCCGCGACCTCCGCCGAGATAGCGGATCCACTGGTAATCGTCGTCGTCATCGTCGTCGCCCGGACCAGCGGCGGCACCGCGTTCGGCCCGCCAGCCGACCGCCTGCTGCATGTCATCTCGCGGCGGCAGGACGGCTGCGGGGCCGTCCTGGCTCCATCCGCTCTGTCCCGGCCCGGGATGGCCGCCGTCCTGATCCCCTTCAGGCCATCCGGTGCTCATAGACAGGTACCCCTGACGCCGACGCGAGGTGCTAGCCGTTCCGAGATCACTACATCATGCGGCACGGCTGCCACGGCCGCTACATGATCGGGCTGACTCGAGGGGCGCGGCCCGCCCGCGGCGGGCCAGCCCGGCTCCGCCGCCGTACCCGCGGCATCGGCCTGCCCGTATCACCACCCCGGATCAGCGCCGCGGCTGCAGCCTGCGAAGCTGAGCCGTGGCCGTATCCCACTGCGGGGAAATGAAAGGATCATGTCCCGATGGCACAGGAGGTAAGGGGCGTCATCGCCCCCCGCAAAGGCGCCGAGGTAGAAGTCACGACCGTCGTCGTTCCCGATCCGGGCCCCGGAGAGGCGCTGGTAGCCGTGCAGGCGTGCGGCGTGTGCCATACCGACCTGCACTATCGCGAGGGCGGCATCGGGGCGGACTTCCCCTACCTGCTCGGGCACGAGGCCGCCGGGGTGGTCGAGGCGGTCGGCGCGGGCGTCGCCGACGTCGGGCCCGGTGATTTCGTCATCCTGAACTGGCGGGCGGTGTGCGGGCAGTGCCGGGCCTGCGCGCGGGGCCGTCCATGGTACTGCTTCGCGACGCACAACGCGGCCCAGAAGATGACGCTCGCCGACGGCACGACCCTGTCCCCGGCCCTCGGCATCGGGGCGTTCGCCGACAGGACCCTCGTCGCCGCCGGCCAGTGCACGAAGGTGAACCCGCAGATCAAACCCGAGGTAGCGGGGCTGCTTGGCTGCGGGGTGATGGCCGGGCTCGGCGCCGCGCTGAACACCGCGCAGGTCAGCCGGGGCGACTCGGTCGCTGTGATCGGCTGCGGCGGGGTCGGCGACGCGGCCGTGCTCGGGGCCGCCCTGGCGGGCGCCCACAAGATCATCGCGGTCGACGTTGACTCTCGCAAGCTGGAGTGGGCCCGCACGTTCGGCGCGACGCACGTGATCAATTCACGGGAGGCCGACCCGGTCGAGACCATCCGCGAGCTGACCGAGGGCAACGGCGCGGACGTCGTCATCGAGGCAATCGGCGCGCCGCATACCTATCAGCAGGCGTTCTATGCCCGCGATCTGGCCGGCACCGTGGTGCTGGTCGGCGTTCCGACACCGGAGATGAAGCTGGAACTGCCGCTGCTTGACTTCTTCGGCCGCGGCGGGGCGCTGAAGTCGTCCTGGTACGGCGACTGCCTGCCGTCACGCGACTTCCCCATGCTGACCGAGCTGCACCTGCAGGGACGGCTGCCACTGGAGAAGTTCGTGTCCGAGACCATCGCGCTGGACGCCGTCGAGGAGGCGTTCGCGAAGATGGGGCGCGGGGAGGTGCTGCGCTCGGTGGTTGTGCTGTGACGCCTGGCGCGGCGGGAGTTGGCGGACCGCCAGTTGGGGAAAGCCCGTGACGTGATGGCGGTGGCGGCAGTGGCCCCCGATCCCGCATGGCGGACAATAGGCGCCATGAGCGACACCCGGCAAATACCGGCGGTCAGCCTTCGCGGCGGCGCACAGATGCCCATGGTCGGTTTCGGGACCTGGCCGATGCGCGGTCATCAGGCTCACGCGGCGGTGACCGCGGCACTGGCGGCCGGCTACCGCCACGTCGACACCGCGACGATGTACGGCAACGAAGTCGCGGTGGGCCGAGCGCTGCGGGACAGCGGCCTGGACCGCGGCGAGGTGTTCATCACTACGAAGGTCCGCCCGACCGACGCCGGCCGCGCGCGCTCGGTGCTCCGGACATCGTTGCGCGCGCTCGATACCGGCTTTGTGGACTTGTGGCTGGTGCACTGGCCGCCGCCGCAGCCGCGGCAGTGCCGGATGATCTGGAACGAGGTGCTGCAAGTTCAGGCCGATGGCCTGGCCCGGTCGGTAGGTGTCAGCAACCACAGCCTGGCCCAGATCGACGATCTGGCCGCACACAGCGGGCATACCCCGGCGGTGAACCAGGTCCGCTGGAGCCCGATGCGGCATGACGCCCGGACGCTCGCCGGTCACCGCGAGCGCGGCGTCGTGCTGGAGGGATACAGCCCGCTCAAGTACACCGACCTGGGCCATCCTGTGCTCGCCGTGATCGCCTCGGCGCATGGGGTGACGTCCGCGCAGGTGGTGCTGCGCTGGCACCTGGAGCACGAGATCACGGTCATTCCGAAGTCCGTCGACCCGGCCCGGATCGCCGCCAACCTCGACCTGTTCGGATTCTCGCTGAGCCCGCGGGAAGTCGCTGAGATCGACGGACTGGCAGCTGCCTGACCGGCGGCTGCCTCCCCGCCGCATGCCCCGTGCTGGTCATTGCGCCGCCGTTTTTCCGGCCGCAGCGGCGGCTTCGCGATCGGTCGCGGCACCGTGGATGATGACCACCGGACACGGCGAATGATGCACGCAGTGCTGGCTGACCGAGCCGAGCAGTGCTCCGGCGAGGCCGCCGTGCCCGCGGCTGCCCACAACCAGCAGGTCCGCGCCGTCGGCGGCGTCGAGCAGGACGCGTGCGGCGTTGCCCTCTTCCACCCGTGCGCTGACCCGGACGTCGCTGCCAGCAGCCACCACCTCGCTGATCGCATCGGCCACGGTCTTCTCGGCGATCTCGCCGAAGTCGATGTCCTCAGCCGGCATGACCGGAGCCCACCCGTAGCCGGCCACCACGGCCGGGTACTGCCACGCGGCCACGGCGTCCACGGTCGCGCCGGTCAGCTTGGCCTGCCGGACCGCCCAGCGAAGAGCGGCCATTGCGGGCGGTGACCCGTCGACTCCGACCACGATCCGGGGCGCATTGCCGTCCTGTCCTGACATCTGCCACCTCCATGTCTGCGCTGCCGCTGGCGTCTGCCCTGCAGGCTGTACCCTCGCTCAGCGCAGCCGGCGCAGGAAGGGATCCCTGGGCTCTGCCGGGCTGATCCGCACCCGCGCGTCGACGCTGTAGACGCCATCCTCCCTGGCGACGACGGGGTTGAGGTCCAGCTCGCTGACCTCAGGGAGATCGTCGGCAAGCCGGGAGACCCGCAGCAGGGCATCCGCGAGCGCCGCGGTGTCCACCGGCGGCGCGCCGCGCTCGCCGAACAGCCGCGGCGCGGCCCGCGCCGCGTGGATCATCTCGTCGGCGTCGGCGTCGGTCAGCGGGGTCAGCCGGGCCACGTGCTCGCCGGCCGGATCGGTCGCCACCCCGCCGGACCCGAACACCAGCAGCGGC
>DATJZH010000207.1:0-9013 GCA_035499215.1 Streptosporangiaceae bacterium
CCCATGCTGCCCTCCCGATTGCCTGATCCGCCGGAGCAGCGCCACCGCCGTCACGAACAGCAGCGCGGCGGCATAGCCCAGCCGGCCCGCGTCGGCCAGGGTGTAGTGCGCCAGCGGATGCAGGGGCGTCAGGTACCTGGCCGCGGCCAGGGCCAGCCATTCGGCTCGCCCGTCCATCGCGACCAGGACGACGAGCAGCATGGGGTACCAGAGGAGCGAAGGCGTGGTGACTGCCAGGGCGGTCCCCGTCATCACGACGGCGCCGCGCCACGGCCGGTCCGGGTCGGTGCCGTGCACGACAGCGGCTCCGACCGCGGCGAGCACCGCCACTGCGGCCAGGGTGGCCCAGCTTTCTGGCACCACCAGGCTCAGCAGCTGGAAGCGCTCGCCGCTGGCGTAGCCGTCCTGGGCGAGGTAGCCGGGCAGGAAACCGATCACGCGGCCGCCCACTGCGAGCAGGTGCGGCAGGTACACCGCCCCGGTCGCGGCGGCGACTGCCGCCGCCACCGTTGCCGGGCGCCTGCGCAGCACCGCCGGCACGGCGAGGATGGGGGTGATCTTCGTCGCGATGGCCAGGCCAAGGAGCACACCGCCGCGGATCGCCCGCCGCCGCCCGTCCGGCCGGGCCAGGGTCAACAGCGCGGCCGCGGCAAGAAATGCGGCCAGCACGTCGATATGAGCGTCATTGCCGGCCTGGAGGCCGACGACCGGGCACCAGGCCCAGAGCACCGCAAGCCGCGGATCGAGGCCAAGCCGCCGCAATCCGGCGATCAGCAGGACGCTGGTGGCGATGGCGCAGAGCGCCGCGGCGGCCTGGATCGGGAAGGACCCGCTGGCGGGCGGGGACAGCTCGCCCACCACCGTGAAGTAGGCCTCGGCAACTGGCGGGTAGATCGTGTGCACTCGGGGCCGGTTGATCCGGGTGCAGCCAGAAGGCAGGCCCGGCTGGGGCGAGGCGACCGGCCCCAGCGAGGCGACCGGCTCTGGCGAGGCGTTCTTGTGGGGCGAACCGACACAGTAGGGCCCGTTCGCGGGCCACAGGAACGGCTCTCGCAGCCCCGTGAGCTGCGGCGCGGCTGGCGCATAGCGGTAAGGGTCGATGCCTGCCGCCTGCACGCGGCCGTCCCAGATGTACCGGTACAGGTCATCGCTGCCCTGCGGTGGCGCCGACAGGGCGGCGAGCTGGATCGCGATCCCGCCGAGCAGGATCAGCGGCACGGCGCGCCGGCTGCAGACCCCGAGCACGAGCCATGCCCCGGCCGCGAACGCCGCCCACAGGACGGCGTATACCAGCAACGGCTGGAAGCGGGCAAGCCCGGGGAACTGCCGGACGCTCAGCGCGATCACGCCGGCGATCACGGCCGCCGATGCGGCCGACCCGGCCGCCCGCACCCATCCGCCCATCTACCGAACGCTGCCAGCCGCGCCGGAGACAGGGAAGCGCCGCGCCGGACCCGTAAGTTTTCGTTAAGGCTGTCAGCAGCCAGCGGCCCGGCTCAGCAGGGCAAACCAGCGACCGGAATCGGCCCAGTTCTCTACCGCCTGCAGGCCGGCTGCGGCAGCCAGCGCGCTGAGCTGGTCGGCGCCGGTCCAGGCCCAGGGAAACCATGGTCCCTGGCCGACCGCGGCCCGCAGCCGGACCTGCTCGCGCCGCGACCGGAACCCCGGCGGACCGACCTCCGCCACCACCGCACCTCCCGGCCGGAGCAGCTCCGTGGCACGGCGCAGCAGAGCCACGGGATCGCCGCCGATGCCGATGTTGCCGTCGGTCAGCAGGACCGTGGCCCAGCGCCCGGTCCCCGGCAGGTAGCCGAACACGTCGCGCTGCAGGGCGAGAGCGCCCGATGACCGCGCAAGCGCGACTGCGTACGGCGTGATATCGATAGCGAGAGCGGGCACGCCGCGCTCAGCCAGCGCGACGGTCAGCCGTCCGGGCCCGGCACCGACATCCAGGGCCGGACCAGCACAGCGCCCGAGAATCGACTCATCGCCGGCGGCCGCGTTCAGCCAGCGCTGCACGGGCAGCGGGCTCGCGGTCCCGTCAGCATGCTCGATCTCCGGCCATGCCGTGCCGGCCAGGGCCTGCTCATAGAGCTCGCCGATCATGCGGTCTTGTTGCCCCTTCCGCTGTCAGGCAAGGCGCGGCCGGGGCGTGCCCGGCCGCCAGCCAGACAGCGTAGCTGCGGCCCGGCGCGGCGGCCCTTACGAACTGGTGACGGATCCGCCGGGCACTGCCAGGGGCAGGCCGATCCGGTTACCGTGGATCACGTGACCTGCGAATGCGTGTCGCCGGGAGAACGGGCTGGCGGAGTGCCCGGATGATGGGTAACCCGGACCCGCCGGGCCGGATCATGGTCGTGGATGACGACGCGACCCTCGTCGATGTGGTCGGGCGGTACCTGTGCCGGGACGGCCACCAGGTGGAGTGCGTGCGCGACGGGTACGCGGCGCTGCACCGGGCCGAGAAGCAGCCGCCTGACCTGGTGGTGCTGGACCTGATGCTGCCGGGCATCAGCGGCCTGGAGGTTTGCAGGCGCCTGCATGAGCACTGGCCCATCCCGGTAGTGATGCTGACGGCGCTCGGCGAGGAGACCGACAAGCTTGTCGGCTTCGAGGCAGGTGCCGACGACTACGTGACAAAGCCGTTCAGCCCGCGCGAGCTCACCATGCGGGTCAGGTCGGTGCTGCGCAGGGCCCGGGGCGGCGGGCTGCAGGGAACGCCGTCCCTGGGGGTGCTCAGCGACGGTGACCTCGCGGTCGACCTGGGGGCACACGAGGCCAGGCTCGGCGCGGCGCTGGTGGCCCTGACCTCGCGTGAGTATGACCTGCTGGTATTCCTCATGCGCCATCCGCGCCAGGCGTTCACCCGCGAGGAACTGCTTGCCCAGGTATGGAGCTGGTCGTTCGGGGACACCTCGACGGTCACCGTGCATGTGCGCAGGCTGCGCGAGAAGCTCGAGCCCGATCCGGCGCTGCCGCAGCGGGTTGTCACCGTCTGGGGCGTGGGCTATCGATACGAGCCAAGGGAATCATGATCCCGGCGTCCGATCTGTGGCCGGTGACCTATACCGTTGCCGGGATCGCGCTCGCGGTATCGGCTGCCGGGCTGGTCGCGCTGCGGCTGCTCGCTGCCCGCTCGGTCGCGACGATCCTGACCGTTATAGCGGCGGTCACCGTCGCGGCGACGCTGGCCGGCGTCGTGGTGATCGCGATGGAGATGTTCATCTCCCAGAAGGATCTGGACGTGGTGATGGCGGTGGTCGTCATCGCGGGCATCGCGGGCTTCGCCGTGTCCCTGCCGGTGGGCCGGCGGGTCTCAGCGGCAACCCGCCTGCTGCTCGGCGCGGTGCAGGAAGTGGGCCGCAGCGGGGAGTACCGTCGGCCGCAGGCCGTGCTGCCTGCCGAGCTGGCCGGCCTGTCGGACGCGCTCGCGACGGCGCATTGCCGGCTCGCTGAGGCCAGGAGCCGCGAGCGCGCGCTGGAGGCCAGCCGCCGGGAGCTGGTCGCATGGGTCAGTCACGACCTGCGCACGCCGCTGGCGGGCCTGCGGGCGATGGCCGAGGCGCTGGAGGACGGGGTGGTCACCGATCACCAGACGGTCGGCCGGTATCACGCCCAGATCCGCAAGGAGACCGACCGGCTCACGCTCATGATCGACGACCTGTTCGAGCTGTCCCGCATTCATGCGGGCACGCTCCGGCTGTCCCGCCGGCCGGTCGGCCTGGGTGACCTGATCGGCGAGGCGCTCACCAGCGCCGAGCCGCTGGCCAGAGCTAAGGGCGTGCGGCTACACGGCTGCGCCGCTGCCAGCCTGCCGGTAGTGGTGGACGCCGCCGAAGTCGGCCGCGCGCTGCGCAACCTCGTGATCAACGCGATCCGGCACACGCCGTCGGACGGCGCGGTCGAAGTGCTGGGCGGCGAGGAGTCCGGCATGGCGACGGTCAGCGTGTCCGACTCCTGCGGCGGGATCCCTGCCGAGCACCTTCCCCGGCTCTTCGACGTGGCGTTCCGCGGCGAAACCGCTCGCACGCCCGGGCCTGGCGAGGGCGCGGGCCTCGGTCTCAGCATCGCCCGGGGCATCATCGAAGCGCACTCTGGACACATCGGGGTAAGCAACGCCGGAATCGGGTGCCAGTTCGTGATCCGGCTGCCGCTGGCGTCCGAGGCTGAACGGCGGCGGCTGGCGTACCCGGCTGAGCCAGGGTCTGCGCAGCCGCTCACAGCTGGACGCGCCGACGGCTGAGAGCCCCGGCTAACCAAGCCGGAGGCTCAGCCGCGGGCTGCGGGACGGGTTCCTGAGCGGGGCGCGGGCGAACTGGGCCACGCCCTGGCTGAACGCGGTCTGCGCGCGGAATCCCAGTTCTGAGCTGGCCAGCTCGGGCGATGCGACGATGTGACGGACATCACCAAGCCGGAACTCGCCGGTGACCTCCGGGTCCGGCCCGCCGACCGCGTCGGCTAGCGCTGCTGCCATCTGGCCGATCGTGTGCGGCTCGCCGCTGGCAATGTTGTAGGCGCACAGGCGGCCTGGCCGGGCGGATTCCAGCGCGGCCAGGTTGGCCGCTGCGACGTCCGCGGCGTGCACGAAATCACGCTGCTGCGCGCCGTCCTCGAACACCCGCGGCGGCTGGCCCGCTTCCAGCGCGGACCGGAAGATGGCAGCCACCCCTGAGTACGGCGTGTCCCGCGGCATCCTCGGGCCGTAAACGTTGTGGTACCGCAGCGCTACCGCCGCGCCGCCGGTCAGGCCCGCCCAGACGCCGGCCAGGTGCTCCTGCGCGATCTTGGTGACCGCATAGGCGTTCCGCGGGTCCAGCGGCGCTGACTCAGTGACGGCCGCGGTGCGCAGGTCCGAGCCGCAGTGCGGGCACCGGGGCTCGAACCTGCCCTGCTCGAGGTCAGCGGGGTCGCGCGGCGGCGGCCGGGCCGGGCCGTGGGCCGGGCAGTCGTATCGGCCCTCCCCGTAGACCACCATCGAGGAGGCCAGCACCAGGCGCGGTAGCGCACGCTCTGCCATTGCCTTGAGCAGCACAGCGGTGCCGGTTACGTTGACATCGCAGTAGGGCGGCAGGTCGGCAATGCTCACGCCCAGGCCGACCAGCGCAGCCTGATGGCAGACGGCGTCAACGCCAGCAAGGGCCCGGCCGACGACCCGCGAATCCCGGATGTCACCGGTGATCAGCTCAGCCTCGGCCGGCCAGTAGGCCGGCAGCCCATCGTGCACGGCGGCGGTCAGCGAGTCCAGGCCGCGGACCTCATGGCCCGCGGCCAGCGCCGCATCCGCGACATGCGAGCCGATGAAGCCGGCCGCGCCGGTGATCAGTATGTGCACTCCCGCAGCGAAACACGGCCGCGCTGCCCGCCGAAGTCCGGACGCCAGTCCGTCACATCTTCGTAAGGGTCGGTGACGCCTCGCTGCCGCTAGGGTGCCGATCATGCTGACCGATGTGATACTTCCCTGCCTCAACGAGGCCGCGGCCCTGCCGTGGGTACTCGACAGGATGCCGCCCGGCTACCGGGCGATCGTCGCCGACAATGGCTCCGACGACGGCTCCGCCAGGATTGCCGCGATGCTTGGAGCCGAAGTTGTGCGCGTCCCGCTGCGCGGCTTCGGCGCGGCCTGCCACGGCGGCCTGCTGGCTGCGGCGAGCGAGCTTGTCTGCATCATGGACGCGGACGGATCGCTCGACCCTGCCGACCTCCCCCTGGTGGCCGATCGGGTGCTGGCCGGCTCCGCAGACCTGGTGCTCGGGGCCCGCCGCCCGGACAGGCGCGGCGCCTGGCCGCTGCATGCCCGGATCGGCAACAAGGCCATCGCGTCCGCGGTCCGCCGTCGTACCGGGGTAAGGCTGCACGACCTCGGCCCGATGCGCACCGCCCGCCGCGCCGGCCTCCTGCAGCTCGGCCTGTCCGACCGCAGGTTCGGCTACCCGCTCGAGATGGTGGTCAGGGCCGCCGAGGCTGGCTGGCGGATCGCCGAGGTGGAGGTTCCCTATCGTCCTCGCACCGGGAAATCGAAGGTCACCGGCACCGTGAGCGGGACGCTGCGGACGATCCGCGACATGCGCAGGGTGCTGACGGCATGACGGACCGCTGCGTCACTGCCGGGCCCGGGCGCCGCGGCAGGCCCGGCAGGTGACCGGCATCATGGCGGGCCAGGTCGTTGTCATCGCCAAGGCGCCCGTCCCCGGCCGCGTCAAGACCAGGCTGACGCCTCCGTTCAGCCCCCGGCAGGCGGCAGAACTGGCAGCGGCGGCACTGGCCGACACTCTCGAGGCGGCCGGCCGTGTGCCCGCTGCCCGGCACGTGATTGCCCTCGACGGCGCGCCGGGCCGCTGGCTTCCGGCGGGCTTTGACGTAATCAGGCAGCAGGGGCACGGGCTGGATCAGCGGATAGCCGCCGCACTGAGCGAGGCGTACGCCCGGCTGCCAGTGCCGATTGTGCTGATCGGGATGGATACCCCGCAGGTCACCGCGCAGCTGCTGGAATCGGCTATGCGGCCGCTGGCGGACAACACCGCGGACGCCGCATTCGGCCCGGCCGGCGATGGCGGCTTCTGGCTGCTGGGGCTGCGCCGGCCGGACCCCGGGCTGATGCTCGGCGTGCCCATGTCCGCGGCGGACACCGGCACGGTGCAGCTCGCCCGGCTGGCTAACGCCGAACTGCGGGTACACCACATGCCGTGCCGCCTCGACGTGGATACCGCAGCCGATGCGGCTGCCGTAGCCGGGGAGATACCGCACAGCCGCTTCGCCGCGACGCTCCGGGCGATGCTCGCGCAGCCGGACAGACAGCCGGGCCTTACGACATTGTTACCGGGCTGCCCGCCAGCTGCCCTGCAGCGGCAAGCATGGCTAGCTTCGGGTTCATGACGGGCAAGCGGGAAGCGGGGCGCCGCGACGCCGGCGGCCGCCAGGACGAGCCGCCCGGTCGTTCCCGGCTGACCGGCGTGCTGGCAGCGGCGGCCCGGACGGCATTCCCGGCGGTGCTCGCCGCGGTTACCGCGGTACTCGCCGCGGTTACCGCGGTGCTCGCCGCGGTCGCTGCCCGGCGGCGCGTCCGCGGGTTGCTGAGGCGCACGGCCGGCCTGCTGAAAAACACCGGCGATCTGCTGGACCCGGCGGCAGCGGCGCTGGAACGGCTGACCGTGCTGCTCAGTCATCCCGGCGGGCGGGTGTCCCGCGCGCTCGGTCACCCGCCGCCGGGCCCTTTCCGGCCCGGCACCTGGCGCAGTCCCCTTCGCGGCCGGTGGCTGACCTCGCTGCTGGGCCTCGTGCTGCTCGGCGGCCTGACCGTGATGGCAGTGACTGGCCTGCTGTCCTACGCGTCCTATGACCCGCGGCTGCCCGGTAACGACCAGACGCCCGGCGCCCATCTGCTGAAGTTCTACCTGTTCTCCTGGCCGACCAACCCGACCTGGCTGTACCGGGCCAACCAGGGGGTCCACGTCACGCTCGGCCTCGCGCTGCTGCCCGTGGTGCTCACCAAGCTGTGGTCGGTCCTCCCCAGGCTCTTCTCCTGGCCGCCGGTGCGGTCTGCGGCCCAGGCCCTGGAGCGGCTCAGCCTGATCATGGTCGTCGGCGGCGTGCTCTTCGAGTTCGCCACCGGGATCCTGGACATCCAGAACTTCTACGTGTTCCCGTTCTCGTTCTACACCGGTCATCTCTACGGCGCCTGGGTGTTCATCGCGGGGCTCGTGATCCACGTGATCCTCAAGTTCCCGCATATGCGGGCCGGATTGCGGTCCCGCAGCCTGCGCCGGGAACTGCGTACCCCGCTGTCGCAGACCCGCCCCGAAGACCCCGACCCGGCCGGCCTCCGGGCGCCCGATCCCGGGCCGCCGACAATCTCGCGGCGCGGCCTGCTGGCCGCAGTCGGGGGAGGCTCGCTCACGCTAGCCGCGTTGGAGGTCGGCCAGTCGGTCGGCGGCTGGACGCGCCGGACCGCGCTGTTCGCTCCCCGCGGCCTGTCCGCTGCCCGGCCAGGCGTACTCCCGGTGAACAGGACAGCGGCCGCCATCGGCCTGACAGATACCGACGTGGGCCCGGCATACCGGCTTGTGCTGATCGGATCCCGGCAAGTGACGCTGACCCGTGCGCAGGTCGCAGCACTGCCGCAGCAGTCGGCGGTGCTGCCGATCGCCTGCGTGGAGGGCTGGTCGGCGGCCGCCGCCTGGTCCGGGGTACGCCTGGCCGACCTCGCGCGGCTGGCCGGCGTCCCGCATCCCGGCGGGGCGAGGGTAGAGTCGCTCGAGCGGCAGGGCTCGTTCAAGACGGCTGAGCTCTCCGCGGCTCAGGTGAACGACCGCCGATCGATGCTCGCCCTGCGCGTCGACGGCGCGGACCTGTCGCGCGACCACGGCTACCCGGCGCGGACGATCATCCCGGCCGCGCCGGGCGTGCACAACACGAAGTGGGTCAACAAGATCACTTTTACGGAGCAGGCGTGAGGGGCCCGATCGGCTGGATGCGCCGCTGGTACGGCGCGGATCCGCTGCACTTGCTGGCTCTCCTCGCGGCCTTTGCCCTGGCCGGCTACGCGGTCCGCCCGGTCGTGGCCGCCGGGCAGTGGCGCGGCTTCGCCGTATGGTTCGCGGTGGCCATCGTGGGTCACGATCTGCTGCTCTTCCCGCTGTACTCGCTCGCCGACCTGTCGCTGCGCCGGCTGCTCCCGCCGCGGGCGTCCGGGGGGCGCGACGGCCGCGCTGGCGACAGCGCCGACGCCGACGGAGCGGGGACCAACAGCCCGCCAGGTCCGGCGCCGCAACGGTCGGTCATCAACTACGCGCGAATGCCTGCCGCGTTCTCGCTCCTGCTCCTGCTGGTGTGGTTCCCGCTGATCCTGGGTCTGTCGGCGGGCACCTATCACCGGGCAAGCGGGCTGACGACCGGGCCCTACATCTGGCGCTGGCTCGCCGTTACCGGCGTGCTGTTCGCCGCGTCGGCGGTCGCCTATGCGCTCGCGCTGCGCCGTGCCTCATCCCGGGCCCGCAAAGCACGCGTCCTTACCGGG
>DATJZH010000208.1:0-9671 GCA_035499215.1 Streptosporangiaceae bacterium
GGCCCGTCTGCCTGCCTCAGACCGCCACCTCGACGTCGGTGACCTGCCCGGTTTCAGCTTGCACCGTGTGCTGCGCCCGGACGCCGCCGGGCGCCAGGACTACCAGCGTCCAGGTCCCCGGCGCGGCGAAGAACCGGAACCCGCCGTCGGCGCCGAGCGGAACCTCGGCCACGAAATCCCCGCTGGCGTTCAGCAGCCTGGCGTACCCGGCTGACAGGGGCGGCCCGTTATGCGTCACGTGGCCCTGCACCACGGCCTGCGTGCCGGGATCGGATGCCGCGGTGACCGCCGCACCACCGGCGGGCGCCCCGCATCCGTCCGTGCCCGCGGCGCTCATGCCGCATCACCGATGCTGATCGGGACGCCGACCAGCGAGCCGTACTCGGTCCAGGACCCGTCGTAGTTCTTGACGTTCGGCTGGTCGAGGAGCTCGTGCAGGACGAACCAGGTATGCGCCGAGCGCTCGCCGATCCGGCAGTACGCGATGGTGTCCCGGCCGAAGTCCAGGCCTGCCTCGTCGCCATACAGCGAGCGCAGCGCGTCGTCGGACCTGAACGTGCCGTCCTCCTGTGCGGCCTTCGACCACGGGACGTTCCTGGCGGACGGGATGTGCCCGCCCCGCTGCGCCTGCTCCTGCGGCAGATGGGCCGGTGCGAGCAGGCGGCCGGCGAACTCGTCCGGCGAGCGGACGTCGACCAGGTTCTTGGTCCCGATCGCCGCTATCACCTCGTCACGGAACGCGCGGATCGAGGAGTCCTGCTCCTGCGCCGTGTAGTTCGTCCTCTCCCGCCGCGGCACCTCGGTGACGAGCTCGCGGGACTCCAGCTCCCACTTCTTCCTGCCGCCGTCCAGCAGCTTGACGTTCCGGTGCCCGTACAGCTTGAAATACCAGTACGCGTAGGCGGCGAACCAGTTGTTGTTCCCGCCGTAGAGCACCACCGTGTCGTCGCTGGCGATGCCGCGTGCGGAGAGCAGGGCCTCGAAGCCGGCCCGGTCGACGAAGTCGCGGCGCACCGGATCCTGCAGATCCTGCTTCCAGTCGATCTTGACGGCGCCGGCGATGTGACCGAGGTCATAGGCGCTCGTATCCTCGTCTACCTCGACGAGCACCACGCCAGGATCGCTGCCGTGGGACTTGACCCAGTCGGCGTCCACGAGTACTTCGGAACGGCTCACAGAGAAACCTCCTTGTTGGGTTCGGCCGGAACCAGCTGCTGGTAGCCCGGCCAGATGCGACGGATCATCAGGTACATCTCGCAGCCCGGGCAGAGCCCGAAGATCCCGTTGAGAAATGCTGCCACCAGCCCGGCAGCCGCCGCTGCGATGCCGAGCGGGGCCATCCCGGACGCGTACCCGATCACGCCGATGATGGCGATCACCAGGCCGACGGCCTGGGCAAAACGCGGGGGCGCAGCGGCCTCGAGCTCCGACGGCGGGCCAAGCCGGGGCCGCACCAGCCAGCGGTACATCAGCCCGTAGGGCGCGTAGCGCATCCCCAGCACGGTGGCGATCGCGAAGACGAGCGCCTGCGCGGCCAGCAGCCATACGCTGCCGGTGATCAGGACCATGGCGAATACCACCATGGTCACCACCGCGCCGAACCGCGGTCCTCGCGGGTCGATCTCCATCTGCGGCATCTGCGGCATCCTTTCCGATACCGGGGCGGTCCTGCGCGCCTGCCCGGCACGGCCCTGGCGTGGCTGAGCCCGGGCCCGCGGGCCTGACGGGGAGTGTGCCGGGGGTTAGAGCGCGGTCGCGACGCGGCAGAAATCCACCGCGCGCCGCTTGGTGAGCGCTGTCCGCCGCGGCCGCACGCAGCAGGGCGGACGGGACGAAACCAGCCAGCAAGACACGCTGCCGATGCTATCTGTCACCGCGCGCACTGTCACCACGCGCACCGTCACCAGGCGCACTGTCAGCATCGACCTCGATGTGCCCGACGCCATCGCTGCGGACGGCGACGTCAGCGAGCACCCGGCGGGTTGCCCGGCGCGGAGCGCAGAAGCCCGCACCGCGGCATTCCCGATAGGCAGCATCAATCCCGGCTGGCACCGCGTTGCCAGCAGGTACGTGCCCCGGGCTGCGGCTCAGCTCGCCGGGATGCTCACCAGGCCCTGGCCGGCCGAGGTGATCTCGAAACGCCGGAGCCCGGTGGCGGCCACCGGCGTCGAAGCCGCGTACCAGGGCACCTGGCCGTAGGAGATTCTGATGGTCCAGCTGCCGGCTAGCGAGCGGTGGCCAGCCCGGTCCACCACCCAGAAGTTGCAGGCACTGCCGACCGGGATGCCGCTGACCTTTACCCGCATCCCCGTCCCCGCCGCCGACGGCGAATAGTCGACGACCGCGCTGACGTTCGTCCTGACGTCAGCTGCCGACGCGACATAACGGGTGGCCGCCGGGGAATGCTGGCTGAGGACATGGTCAAGAGCCGCGCCGCCGCCTACCGCGATGATGACGGCCGCGGCGGCAGCGGCGAGACCGCGCCACCAGCGCGTCCTGCGCCGGGCATGCACCTGCCGCAGCAATGACCGCAGCAGCTCAGGCGGCGGCTCTTCGACCGGGTCCAGCCCGCTCCCATTCCGCGCGATCAGCTCGGCGTCCATCCTCGGTACCCGGCCGAGCAGCGAGGGCAGCCCGGCCAGGCCGGCCAGCTCCTCACGGCAGGCCGGGCAGTGGCTCAGGTGCGCGTCGACCAGAGCGCGCTCGGCCGGCTCGATCGCTCCGACCACGTACACGCCAAGTGCTTGCCGGGCATCGCGGCACTCCATCTCAGTCACGGCGCGAGCCCCCGTTCCTCCAGTGCCAGCTTGAGTGCCCGCAAAGCGTAGAACGTCCGGGACTTGACAGTTCCCGGCGGAATGCCAAGCGCGGTCGCCGCCTCCGCGACCGAATGGCCGCGGTAAAAGGTCTCGAGCAGCACGCTGCGGTGGTCGGGACGCAGCGCCCGCAAGGCATCAGCCACCGCCCACGACTCCAGCGCCCGGTCCGCCCCATCCGGAACGGCAACCAGCTCGAGCGCCCCCTCCCCGACCTCGCGCGGCCGCGCCTTCCTGGCCCGGAAGGCATCGACGGCCAGGTTCCGCGCCACGGCGAACAGCCACGGCCGGGCTGGCCGGTCCGCGATCGCCTCCGGATGCAGCCAGGCGCGCAGCAGCGTCTCCTGCACGATGTCCTCCGCCCGCTGCCGGTCCCCGCCGGTCAGATGCAGCGCATAACGAAGCAGCGGGCCCGCGTGCTCCGAGTAAAGCGCGCGCACCAGCGCCTCGTCGCAGACGCGGCCCTGCGGTGCCGCGCCCGCGCTGCTGCTTGCTCCTGCCACGCCCTGGAGAACGTGCCGCCAGCCCTGCTGGTTCAGCATCTGTTTCGCGCATCGGCTCAGCTAGCCGCCCGCGAACGGCGGCAGGACCTCGATCACGGCCCCGTCGTCGAGCGCAACCGACTCCGGCGCGCGCATCCCGACCGGCCGACCGTCGATGAGGAACGACGAGCGGGCGAGCACCGCGCCCAGCTGCCCGCCGTGCCGGGCGCCCTCGCCCGCGCCGGCCAGGGCGCCGGCCACGGCCGCGGCGAGGGTGTCCGCCGCGACCTTCTCCTCGGCAACGCCGGCCGCCGCCCTGGCCGCGGCCCAGTAGCGCAAGGTCACTATGGCCATGTCAGCTATCCTCGCTCATAACGACCCAGGGCAGCGCCGACCCGGGTACATGCGGGAGCCCAGTCAGCTTTGTGAATCGCGCCGCGGGCGGAGGTGGGCCGGTTGAGCAACGTGCTGGTGCTCACGGGCATTCGTCAGGCCGCTGACGAGATTCTGCCCTCGCTCAGCCTGCTCGCGCATAACGTGGTCGTCGCGCCAGCGGAGGCCGCCGCGGTGCCGGGCACGCCTCCGGCCGACGCGGTCCTGGTGGACGCCAGGCGCGACCTGGTACAGGTACGGCAGCTGTTCCAGCAGCTGCGCAGCACCGGGGTCAGGCTTCCGCTGCTCGCCGTCGTGACCGAGGGCGGCTGGGCGGCCGTCAGCGCCGACTGGGGAGCCGATGACCTCATCCTGAATACCGCGGGTCCCGGTGAGGTGGAGGCGCGCCTGCGCCTGACCATCGGCCGGGCCGTCGCTCGGGTACCCGAGCAGAGCGACGAGGTCCGGTCCGGGGACCTTGTCATCAACGAGGCAACATACTCGGCCCGGATCTACAGCCGGCCCCTTGACCTGACGTTCAAGGAATTCGAGCTGCTCAAGTTCCTGGCGCAGAATCCCGGCCGGGTATTCAGCCGATCACAGCTGCTGCAGGAGGTCTGGGGCTACGACTACTTCGGCGGCACCCGGACGGTTGACGTGCATGTGCGGCGGCTGCGGGCCAAGCTGGGCACGGACAACGAAGCCCTGATCGGGACGGTCCGCAACGTCGGCTACCGGTTCGTGCCGGCCAAGCCGGACGGCCGGGCGGCCGTCGCGGCGCGGCTGGCCGGGACTGGACAGCCTGCGGACTCCGCGGCGCAGTACCCCGGCGACGCCGAGCCGCGGCACCCCGGCGACGCCGAGCCGCGGCACCCCGATGACGCCGAGCCGAAGGAGGCGCTTCCGGCACATGCCGACCGGTGAATCCCGCGATCCGGCCGGCGCCTGGCAGCAGCCGCCGCCGTCGCCATCGCGGGCCGGCCCACCGGATCTGCCAGCCGCCGTCCCGCATCACGTGGTGGCCGGGGCGGCGGCCATCGAGGTCACTGAGCGGCTAGACCGCCGCGCCATTTCGGCGGTGCTGGAACTCGTCCGGCTCGCCACCGAGGAAGACGGCGTCAGCCCGCTCTCCGAGCACGTGCAGCTGCACCTCCGATACGGCGGTGACCCGCGGGCACGCAACCTCCTGCTCTACGCCGGCCGGGACCTGGCCGGCTACGCGCACCTGGATCCAACTGATCCGGTGGCCGGCCCAAGCGGCGAGCTGGTCATCCACCCGGCACACCGGGGCCATGGCCAGGGTCTGGCGCTCACCGAGGCGCTAGCGGCCGAGGCCGGGGACCGGCCGCTGCGGCTGTGGGCGCACGGGGACCTGCCCGCCGCGGCACGGCTGGCCGCCGCCGCCGGTTTCCGGCGGACCAGGGCGCTCTGGCAGATGCGCCGGTCACTGCAGGCACGCATCGGCAAGCCGCGGCTCGCCGATGGCCTCAGCCTCCGGACCTTCGTCGTCGGAGAGGACGAGGACGCCTGGACGCAGCTGAACAGGAAGGCGTTTTCCCGCCACCCCGAACAGGGCGCGTGGACTCGCGCCGACCTCGAGCTGCGCGAGCGCGAGCCATGGTTCGACCCGGCGGGCTTCTTCCTGGCGGAGCGCGACGGGCGGCTTGCCGGATTCCACTGGACGAAGATCCACGGCGCTGGCGAAGAGCCGGGCTCCGCCGCGCACGAGCCCATCGGCGAGGTCTACGTCGTCGGAGTCGACCCCGGCGAGCGAGGCACCGGGCTCGGCCGGGCACTGACGCTCGCGGGCCTGCGGTACCTGCGCGATCGCGGCTTGTTCCAGGTCATGCTGTATGTCGACGAGGCGAACACGCCGGCGATCGGACTGTACGAATCGCTGGGCTTCACGCACTGGGACACCGATGTCATGTTCGCCCGGCCGTCAGACCCCCGCCGGACAGCGGGCTAGACCGGGCCCGCGGACGGTGCGGCCCCGGCGAGATCAGCCGGTCCTTGCGGGCGCGGCAGCGACCGGCCGCACGCCGAGAACCTCGTCCAGCTGCCGCGCTGTCAGCGGCCCGTCACTCGCGGCCACCGCGCTCAGCACCTCGGAATAGAGTTCTATTTCGTCAAGCGCCACCCGATCGTGGACACGAAGATCGAGAGATCCTCGCACCGCGCCCACCTCCATCGCCGAGCGGATACTGCCAGTACCTCCGATCAGGTTACGGCGTGCCGACATTCCCCCGCATGACCCAACAGGGCCATTTCCCTGACCCCAATTCGGGTGATCCGTAGCCAGTACCCGATAGCCGCTGCCGGACGTGAGCCGGGCGCGTCGCGGCATCAGCGACAGACAATCAGGTAACCGCGGGCCCGCCCGCCGGCGTCGCCGTGATCTGCCATCGAGCGCCGCGATGGCGCGCGGCGCGCTGGGCGTACCGCTTCGGCGTCTCGGCGAAAAGGCTTCGGTCGGCATCCGTCAGCTCTCGCACGATCTTGCCCGGCACCCCGGCGAAGAGCACCCCTGCCGGGACCTGCGTGCCTGGCAGGACCACTGTGCCGGCCGCCACCAGCGTCCCGGCCCCGATCCGCGCGCCGCCGAGGACGATCGCCCCGATGCCGACGAGCGCTCCGGCAGCCACGTGCGCGCCGTGCACCATGGCGCGGTGGCCGAGGCTGGCCCGCTCTTCGAGAACCACCGGCTGACCCGGGTCCACGTGCAGGCAGCTGAGATCCTGAATATTACATTCCGACCCGATGTCGATTTCATCCTCATCGGCCCGCAGCACCGAGCCGTACCAGACGCTGGCTGCCCGGCCCAGCCGGACCCGGCCGACGACTATGGCACCGGGAGCTATCCACGCCTCCGGGTGCACGTCAGGGGTAGCGTCGCCAAGTGAGCCGATCAGGCCGGTAGCGCTCATGGCTTGCCTCCGCCGCTCGCATGCCAGTCTGTTGCAGATCGGCGCGGAAGCGATCAGCCTGACACGCGTCGCGCCCCGACTGATTCTGCCAGGCCGCGGCCACCGCGGCCACCGCGGGTACCGCTGCCGCCCAGCACCGCCCGGTGCGTCGCTGCCGCGGGGATGATCGCCGCGCGGCCCGTCGCAGCGGCGCGGGGAGCGCGATAGCAGCCGAGTCGAAAACGACAAAACAGGATAGAAAGTCGTTTCGGTTGCGCGTGGGGGCCTTTGCGACAAGAGTCGGGGCGTTATCTCCGCACACCCACGCATGTCCGGAATCCGGCGGGCCCCAGCGCCGGCCTGGCTCCATTGCCGTAGAACCGCAGAACCCTGCCCGGCCCCGGGCGTGCCCGGGAGCACTCTGGATCCGGTCGGGCAGGGATCTGCCTGAACCACCTGACGGGTGACATCATGAGCGAGCACAGCGAACTCTTTTCCGACCTGGGCCAGGAAGAGCTCTTCGAACGAGAGATGCGCGGGTACAACCGCCGCCGGGTTGATGAGTTCGTGGCCCGGAACCGCAGCCAGGTCCGTGATCTTGAGTACCGGCTGTCGCAGACACTCGATGACAACGAGCAGCTGACGCTCGAGCTGGCGGCAGTCCGGCAGGAGGCGGCTGACAAGCCGGCGCACGAGGAGATCAGCGAGCGCGTCGGCCAGATCCTCCAGCTGGCCGAGGAGGAGGCCGAGGCGCACCGCAGCCGGGCCCGGGATGAGATCACCAGGCTTCGGGAAGCCGCGGCGCAGGACATCGACATGCTCCGCAGCAACGCCAAGCAGGACACCGACCGGGCCAGGGCCGAGGCACAAGAGCAGGCCGAGCGCATGCTGAGTGCCGCGCAGGAGCAGGCTGAGCACTCGGTGGCCACCGCCAGGGCCGAGGCCGAGAAGATCCGGGGCGCCTCCCAGGCCGAGGCCGAGCGGGTCGTCGCCGAGGCCGACAAGAATGCGGATACCACCGTTGCCAGCGCCAAGGCGCAGGCCAAGCAGCAGCTGGACGAGGCAACCGCGCGGGCTACCGCAATCCACGACGGGGCCGAGCGCCGCCTCAACCTGCTGACGTCGCGGCACACCGAGACGATCAGGCGGCTCACCGAGATCCGCGACGTCGTCGCCACCCTGGTGGCGGGCGAGGCCTCCCGCGGTTCACTGGAGGACGAGGTCAGCAAGGCGGTTGCCGGGGTCCTCGGCCACCAGCCGGCCGGCCGGCAACCGCACCAGGCCGGCCCGGCAGACGGCCGGCACTCGGCCGGGACCGTGGCGGCAGCGCCCGGTCAGCGGGCCGGCAGCGCCCCGCCGGTCGCGGCACAGTCCGGCCAGGCGCAGGGCTTGCAGGGCGCACGGAGCCGGGCCGAGCAGGAGGCGGCAACGGCCGCCGGGCGCCGCGGCGACGCGGCACGGGGCCCGGGCAACGGAGCCCCCGCGGGCCGGCCGCCAGGAGCCGGCCCGACCGGACGGCCAGGCGACGGAGGCCAGTCAGCTGACAGCAGCCGGGCGGCGGATCAGGTGGCCGGCCGGCCGGCGGGCGAGGGCATCCGGCGCAGCCCGTCCGGGCCGGTCAGGCCAGACACTGGCCCGCCGGACAGCCCGGGCTCGGGCACCCGGATCATCCCGGGCTAGTCATCCGGTCAGCCAGTGCTGCCCGGCAGCAGGTCTCGCGTCCACGGCACTCGTCCACAGCGCTCCTGCCAGTGACCATCACGACCGGGCATCGTCGGCAGCCGGACCGAGTAGGAGATCGCGAGTGTCGGCACCGTCCTCCGGCAGCGTGTCGAGCCGCCGGAGGATGACGCCCTCGCGCAGCGCCCAGGGGCAGATCTCCAGTTCGCGCAGCTCGAACAGGTCCATGGCCGCGTCCGCGACGATGGCGCCGGCGATCAGCTGCGGCGCGCGTCCGCGGGAAACCCCCGGTAGCTGTCCCCGCTCGGCGGCAGTGGTCCCGGCCAGCCGTTCGGCGAGGTCGGTGACGTCGGCGTGGCGCAGCACCCGGCGCACGTAAAAACCTTCGCTGGACGGTGCCGCCCCGGCGATCCGGGCGAGCTGGCGGAAGGTCTTGGACGTCGCCACCGCGTGGTCGGGACCGCCGTCCCGCATGACTGTGCCCGCCGTCGTGGCGATCTCGGCCCGGACGTGCTTGCGGAGCTGCCGCACCTCGGCCCGCGTCGGCGGATCGTCGGTGAGCCAGTCCCTGGTCAGCCGGCCCGCGCCAAGCGGCAGCGAGATGGCCACGCCGGGCACCTCGTCGACCCCGGACGCCAGCTCCAGCGAGCCGCCGCCGATATCGAGCATCAGCAGGCGCCCCGACGACCAGCCGAACCAGCGCCTGGCGGCCAGGAAGGTCAGCCGCGACTCGTCCTGGCCCGGCAGCACCTGGATGTCCACCTGGGTTTCGGCCTGGATCCACGCCAGCAGCTCGTCGCCGTTGTCCGCGTCGCGAACCGCCGAGGTCGCGAACGCCAGCAGCGGCTCCCGGGCGCCCTTGTCCTCGGCGATCCGCAGTGCCTCGCGGACGAACTCCCGCAGCTGCTTGGCGCAATCCTCAGTCAGCCGGTTAGCGCTGTCGAGATGCTCCCCCAGCCGCAGCTCGGCCTTGTGCGAATACGCCGGAAGCGGGCGCGCTCCCTGGTGCGCATCCACCACGAGCAGATGGACCGTGTTCGAGCCGACGTCCAGGACACCCAGTCGCATGCTTTGACGCTACTCAACCCGCGGGCAAACAGCGATGCACTCGTTTTGTTTACTGCGCCCACGCTGGCCCGGCAGCTGCGCCCCCCCGCTCCAGCACTGCGCCCGGAACAGCCGCACAGCCCCGGCACTCCGCACAGCCCCGGCTCTTCCGCCGTACCGGGACGACCGGAGTACCGGGCCGACCTGTATGTTCGGGACTGTCCGGGACGCTCAGCACGCCGGAGGCGCCATGACCGAGACATCGCGGGGCAGCGTCAAGATCGAGCCTGGCCGCAAGCGGGTCCGCGCCTACCTGAGCGGCGAGCTCGTCGCCGACACCAGGCGGCCGTATCTGGTCTGGGAGCTGC
>DATJZH010000209.1:0-5636 GCA_035499215.1 Streptosporangiaceae bacterium
CGGAGCCGACCGTAAGACCGGGCCTGCCCGGCGGGTGGCTGTGAAACGTCAACCCGGCACCACGCCCGTGGGTCAGACCGGGACCGTCATCCGCCGTGAGGCGGTGACTCATGACACGCTTTTGCGCGTTTCATGAACGGCGCCCCACGCCCGCCGCGGGGCACGCGACGCCGGCCAGGGAGAACGCCGGCGGCCTGCCGCTGCGGGTCACCACCATTGAGCTGTTCTTCGACCTGGTCTTCGCCTTCACCCTCACTCAGCTCACCGCACTGCTCGGGACGAGGCCGGACGGCACGGATCTGGTGCAGGTCCTGCTGATCTTCGGCCTGCTCTGGTGGATGTACGACGGCTACGCCTGGCTGACGAATACCCGGGCTCCGGCCCGCACAGCAGAACGGCTGCTGCTGCTGGTCGGCATGGCGGGCTTCCTGATCGCCGGGCTGGCCATCCCGCGCGGCTTCGGATCTGACGGGCTGGCACTCGGCCTCGGCTACCTGGTCGTCGTGCTCGTGCACGCGTCGCTGTACTTCCGGCTGAACCGGAACATCGTGCGGATCGCCCTGTTCAATCTCACGTCTGCGCTGCTCGTGGTTATCGCCGGGATTATCTGCCTGCGCAGCGGCAGCGGCAGGCCTGCGGGTCCCGCGCTGCGGGCGGTTTACCCGCTGTGGGCGCTGGCACTGGCGGTGCAGGTGGGCTCACCGCTGATCACGCCGCTGCGGGGCCGATTCGAGATCCAGCCGTCGCATTTCGTGGAACGGCACGGTGCGCTGGTCATCGTGGCAATCGGGGAGTCGATCGCGGCCATCGGCATCGGCGCCCGCGGCGCGGCCGTGGACCTGTCCCTCGTGACGGCATGCATTCTGGGCCTGGCGCTGGCAGCAGTGCTCTGGTGGGCCTATTTCGGGGCCGGCGACGATGACCGAGCCGACCGCGCGATGGCGGCAGCGAGCCCGGCCGACCGGCCCGGGCTTGCCCTGTCGGCGTTCTTCTACGCGCATATCCCGATATTGCTAGGCATCGTCGGAGTGGCGGCCGGCGTGATGGCGGCGATCAGCTCAGGAGGGCAGCCCCAGCCCGCTGCCGCGCTGAGCCTCGGCGGCGGCACTGCCCTCTTCCTCGGCGGGCAGGCGGCCTTCCGGCGGGCGCTGCGCATCGGACCCGTGCGGCTGCGGGCCGCTGGGGCTGCCTTTGCCCTGGCGACGTCCGTCCTCGGTGCCACCGTGGCCATAGAGGCGCAGCTGGCCGCCGCTGCCGCGGGCCTGGCGGCGATCCTCGTGCTGGAGGCACGCGCCGCCGACGGCGCGACGGCTCCCGGCGCTAAGGCAGGATAGGGCACGTGATCGAGCGCTACACCCGGCCCGCGATGGGCAGCGTCTGGAGCGACGCGCACAAGTACGAGCTCTGGGCCGTCATAGAGCGGCTGGTGCTCGAGGCGCACGCACGCGCTGGCACGGTGCCGGCCGACAGCGTCGAGCCGGTGCGGTCAGCCCCGCCGCCGACCCCCGCGGCGGTCGCCGCGCTGGAGGCGGTCACCGGCCACGACGTCATCGCCTTCCTGTCGGCCTGGGCGGATAACACCACGCCCCGCTCCGCCGCGGCCTATGTGCATTTCGGCATGACCTCTTCCGACCTGCTGGACACCGCGCTGGCCCTGCAGCTCACCGAGGCGACCGACCTGCTCGCCGCGGGACTGGCTGGCCTCTTCACGGCCCTGCGCCAGCACGCGCTCGCGCACCGCGCAACGCTGCGGGCCGGCCGGACGCACGGTATCCATGCGGAGCCGGATGTCTGGGGGCACCGAGTAGCCGACTTCGCCTTCGCCGTCGCCCGCTGCGCGGGCCGGCTGCAGCAGGCCAGGACCGCGGTTGCGGTCGGCAAGCTGTCGGGACCGGTGGGGACCTACTCCAACATAGACCCGGCCATCGAGTCGCAGGTCATGGCCGCGCTCGGGCTGCGCCCCGCCGATGTGGCCACGCAGGTCGTGCTGCGGGACGGGATCTCGGAATGGGTCAGCGTGCTGGCGCTGATCGCCACCGTGTGCGAGGCGGTCGCGCTGGAGATCAGGCACTGCCAGCGAACCGAGGTCGCTGAGCTCGCGGAGCCCTTCGGCCAGGGCCAGAAGGGCTCGTCGGCGATGCCGCACAAGAAGAACCCGGTCCGCGCCGAGCGGATCTGCGGGCTCGCCCGGCTGGTCCGCGCTCAGATCGTGCCGGTCATGGAAGGGATACCGCTGTGGCACGAGCGCGACATCTCGCACTCCAGCACCGAGCGCGTTGCGCTGCCTGATGCGGCCGTCAGCACTGATTTCCTGCTGGACCAGACCACCGGACTGATCGACGGGCTGGTGGTTGACGCGGCCAGGATGCGCTCGAACCTGGACGCCAGCCGCGGCCTGATCTATACCTCGGCCGTGCTGCTCGAGCTGGTAGCGGCGGGGATGTCGCGGGAAGACAGCTACGCGCTGGTCCAGTCCGCCGCGATGGAGACCTGGGAGACCGGCACGCAGTTCCGCGAGACGCTGCGCAGGCACGCGGCGCAGCGCGGCCAGCCGCTCGATGAGGCACGGCTGGATGCGGCCTGCCAGCCTGAGCGCTACGTCGCCCGGCTCGGTGCCGTCTTCGGCCGGCTAGAGCGGCTGGAGCTGGCCGGCGCGCCGGCGCAGCCAGATCCGCCGGAGCAGGCGGACGAGGCGCGCGGTAGCGGGCCGCCGGGCCGCGGAAGGCAGGCGGCACAGTGAGACACATCTGCTCCGGCAAGGTCAGGGAACTGTACGAGACCGGCGATGGCACCCTGCTGATCGTTGCGACGGACCGGATCTCGGCCTTCGATTACGTGCTCGACACACTCATCCCGGACAAGGGCAAGATCCTCACCCAGCTATCGCTGTGGTGGTTCGGGCAGCTCGCCGGGGTCGTGCCCAATCATCTCCTGCTCGACGCGCCGGTGCCGGCCGCGCTGGCCGGCCGGGCCATGGCGTGCCGGCCGCTGTCCATGATCGGCGTGGAATGCGTGGCGCGCGGTTATCTCGCCGGTTCCGGCCTGGCCGACTACCGCCGGGACGGCACGGTCTGCGGGGTCGCGCTGCCTGCCGGGCTCGTCGAGGGCTCGCGGCTGCCGGACCCGGTGTTCACGCCCGCGACGAAGGCGCCGCGCGGTCAGCACGACGAGAACATCCCGATGTCGGGCGTGGCCGAGCTTGTCGGCGCGCAGACCGCGGCCGAGCTGGAGCGGATCACCCTGGAGGTCTACCAGCGCGGCGCGGAGCTGGCCGCTGCGCGCGGCATCATCGTGGCCGACACCAAGATCGAGCTTGGCTTCGACCAGGCCGGGGAGCTGCGGCTGGCCGACGAGGTGCTGACCCCGGATTCCTCCAGGTTCTGGCCAGCCGAGCAGTGGCATCCTGGCCGGAGCCAGCCGTCCTTCGACAAGCAGTACGTCCGCGACTGGCTGACGTCGCCGCAGGCCGGGTGGGATCGCCACAGCCAGGAGCCGCCCCCGCCGCTGCCCGCCGAGGTCGTCGCGCGCACCCGCCACCGGTATGTCGAGGCCTACCAGCGCATCACCGGCCTGACCTGGCAATAGCAGCGGGAAACTACGGTTATGGCGCAAAGAAATTGGTCAGACGCTTTACGTATCACTGTTGCCATGGTTGGGGGAGGCGGGAACGGTGGAATACTGGACGTCGCATGAAGTGGGCTGCGTCCACCCGGTCGGCCTGCTAGCTGGCTGGCCGACAGCCACGCCCATCGCCCCGGCGCCAGGCCGGGACAGCGATGCTCCGCATCTGATGGACAGGAGTTCCAGCCACATGACGAGCGGTCCCGAGACCCGCTACCGCGTCCGAGGAGGCAACCCCCTGCAGGGAACGGTGTTCGTGCAGGGTGCCAAGAACGCAGCGCTCAAGATGATCGCCGCCTCGCTGCTGGCTGAGAAGGGCCGCACGGTGCTGCGGAACGTCCCGGTGATCGAGGACGTCCGGCGCGCCGTCGAACTCGCGCAGGCAGTCGGCGCGGTCGTCAAGTTCCACGAGCCGGAGCGGACTCTCGTAGTGGACGCCTCGCAGCTGACCAGCTCCGTGCTGCCCGCCGAGATCACCCGCCAGTTCCGTGCCTCCGTGCTATTCGTCCCCGCGCTGCTGCACCGCCTCGGCGAGGCGACGATCGAGGGCATCGGCGGCTGCAATCTCGGCAGCCGTAACCTGGACTTTCATTACCGCGGGTTCGCCCGGCTCGGCGCGACCGTGGACGAGGGCGAGAGCCAGATCCACCTCAAGGCGAATGGCCTGCGCGGCGCCCACCTTTACCTCGACACGCCGTCCCATACCGGGACCGAGAACCTGATCATGGCGGCTTCGCTGGCGCCGGGCACAACGGTGATCGACAACACCGCGCTGGAGCCCGAGGTGCTGGATGTCATCGCGTTCCTGACCAAGATGGGCGCGCGGATCACCGGCGGCGGTACCGGCTTCGTGACTGTCCAGGGCGTCAGCGA
The DNA here is from genome assembly GCA_035499215.1 of Streptosporangiaceae bacterium. Taxonomy (GTDB): domain Bacteria; phylum Actinomycetota; class Actinomycetes; order Streptosporangiales; family Streptosporangiaceae; genus DATJZH01. Next base: position 4,495 of record DATJZH010000209.1, read on the forward strand.
GCTGACCGCCGTCGAGCACACGGTCATGCCGGACCGGGTTGACGCCGCGGTGTTCGCCATGGCCGCTGCCATTACCGGCGGCGAGCTCAGCCTGGTTGGCGCATCTCTCGATGACTTCGGCGTGGTGCGCTGGAAGCTCGAGCAGATGGGCGTCGAATTCGCTACCCAGGGCGCGATACTCCTGGTCCGGCGAGAGCGGCAGCTTCGCCCGATAAACGTCATCACCAGTCCGTTCCCCGGCTTCGCGACCGACCTGCAGTCGCCGATCATGGCGGTCAGCTCGCTGGCCGACGGCACCAGCTACATCCGGGAGACCATCTTCGATGGCCGCTTCAACCTGGTGGGCGAGCTGACCAAGATGGGTGCCAAGGTGGAGGTCGCGGGGAACGCCGTGCTGGTGCACGGACCCACAGCGCTCAAGGGCGCCGAGGTGATCTCGCATGACCTGCGCACCGGGATTGCCCTGGTGCTCGCCGGACTGGCCGCCGACGGCGAGACCGTTGTCGCGCCTGGCTACCCGATCGACCGGGGGCATGTGTCCGTGGCGGCACGGCTGACCACGCTCGGCGCCGACATCACCGAGGAGACGGCGGGCTAAGGCGCGCCGTCAGATGCTGCTGCCGCGCTGCTGACCCGCCCCGGCTGCTGACTTAGCCTTCCCCTTTCTGTCCCTTGCTCGCGCCTGCCGCGCTTCGCCTGGCGACGCGCGGATAATTGGCTCTTCCGGTGACCTTCACCCATGAGCTACGAAATGTAGAGACCGGGGCATTCTTTACCGTGGGGGCAGGCGGGATGGGACAGGCAATGGCGCGGTTCGCGGACAGCCGGGCGACGGCAGCGCCGGGGCTCCCGACCTGATGACCGGACAACGAGATCCGCACGGCGAGCTCACGATCGGCATCGTCGGGCCGCACGATCTGGTGGAGCGGATCATGCTCTCCGGCGTCACCGCCGTCGGCCACGTCGCGGCGGCTGGCAGTTCCCTGGCCGACCCGGCCGCCGCCCGGCGGATGGTGGCTGCCGCCTACCGGGATGAGCACGAGGCAGCCGACAAGGTAGCCCGGCTGGGCCCGGTCATCGACTCCTGGCTCTTCGCCAGCCCGGTGCCGCTGGAGCATGCCCGCCGGGCCGGCGTGCTCGCC
>DATJZH010000210.1:0-19113 GCA_035499215.1 Streptosporangiaceae bacterium
GATCCGGGTCCTGATCGAAGACGGCCTCGTGCGCACCGTGCCCGGCCGGGGGACCTACGTCGCGGAACCACGCACGCCGCCCTCCGGCGGCCGCAAAGACCGGCAGAGTCCGCCGAATCCAGGGCGGACCCGCCCGGCCGATCCGGGCCGCCCGCACGGCCACGTCCGGCACTAGGAACGAGGGCGAGCCCGCAGGCGCCTGCGGTGCGGCGGGACGGGACGGGACCCAGGATCAGAACAGGAAGCGCCCGTCATCATGATCCCCGGGGCCGGGCGGCAGATGTCCGGTCAGCTCACCGTTCCAGCATCCGGAATGCCAGATGCCTGCTGTGCCCCTGGCCCATGACGAGCGTGAACCACAGCCGCAGCACGCCGTCCACGACATCCTGCTGGCCCTCGCCGAGATAGACCGGCCGCAGCCCGACGGCGGCGATGAGCTCCTCGACGGCTGCCCGGTCGGCTTGCGGCGCGGAGAAGAACATGTCGGCCCGGGTCGCCCCGAACTGCGGGTCGGCGAGGTTCTCGAAGCCCAGCGAGTTGAACACCCGCGCGTACCTGACGCCCGGTACCTTCGCGGTGATGGCGTCGTGGCTGTTCGCCGGGGTGCCGCCGCCGATCCGGTTGGCGGCGTCGAGTACCAGCCGCCCGGCGAGCGCCGTCGCGTGCTCGTCGAGCAGCCCGTCGACGGCCGGACCGGGCACGGCGAGCACGACCGCATCGGCGCCGTCGAGGGCGGCCGCGACATCGGCCACCTGCGCCGCGCCGCCGCGTGCGGCATCGTCCGGCGAGCGTGCACCGAACACCACGTCGTGGCCGGCGCCCGCGAAGGCACGGCCGAGCGTGCCGCCGATGTTGCCGGTGCCGATGACCGCGACCCTCATCGCGCCAGCTGCCAGGTCAGTTCGCCGCGGGCACCGGCGATCCGCATGTCAGGCATGTGGCGCTCCTTATCCGCCGGCTCCGCCCCCACGAGGATCGTATACCAATGCTTTGGCTCAAACGATATTTCCGAGGAAACCATGGCACGATGTCGAGGTGAGCGCCCGCGGGGATTCGGTTGACCGGCTCTTGGCCGACTGGGCGCGTGAGCGGCCCGACCTGGACTTCTCCCCGGTCGGGATCGTGACGCGGCTGGCGCGGGTACGCGGCCACCTCGATGCCGGGCTCCAGCGGGTCTTCGATCGCTATGACCTGACCGCGGCGGACTTCGCTGTGATCGTGACCCTGCGCCGGGCGGGGCACCCGTATCGTCTCCCGCAGACCCGGCTCATAACCCAGCTGGGCCTGACCTCCGGCACGGTCAGCGTCCGGGTTGACCGGCTCGCCAGCCGCGGTGTCGTCGGCCGCGAGGACGCTCCCGATGACCGCCGTGTCCAGCTCGTCCGGCTCACCGGCGAGGGCCTTCGCCTGTTCGACGAGATCGCGCCCGTGCACCTGGCCAATGAGGATCGCCTGCTGTCGGTCCTCGATCCGGCCGAACGGGCGGAACTGGCCGGACTGCTGCGACGGCTGCTCGCCTCGTACGAGGACGGCAAAGCGCGGGTCGTCGACGCGCTGGGAGCCGCGCTGCTGCCGGCGCACGTCGCGCGCAGCCGGCGGGCCGACGTCGGGCTCTCCGACCCGCCGGGGCTGCTGGTCGCCGCGCCGCCGCAGCCCGGCACTCCCGCGGCGGATGCGGGCCTGCGGCACGGCGACCTCATCACCGCCGTGAACGACCGCCACGTGCGCAGCTGCACCGCGCTCGAAGAATTCCTCTCCGGTGCCCAGGCCGGCGCGCCGCTGCGGCTGTCGATCCTGCGGGCCGATCAGCCCCGGCAGCTTCAGCTGACGGTGGCCGGCCGGGCACAGGCAGCTGCGGACCCGCCGGCCGGCTGGCCTGCGATCCCCTAGTGCAGGTGCAGCTGCCAGTCCCGGGGAACGCGCCCGGCTGGCCCTGGCACCGGCTGGTCGAGCGGGTGATGCTGCGGCGCGGCCAGTTCCGGGCCCTCGTAGCTCTCGTGCGTCTGGTAACTGTAGAACCACGACTCGCCCGGCTCGAAGCTGCGGATGAACGGGTGCCCGGTGGCACCGGAATGAGCGGTCGCGTGCTGGGACGGCGAGCTGTCGCAGCAGCCGACGTGCCCGCACTGCGCGCACCTGCGCAGGTGAAACCACCACCCGCCGGTCGCATCGCAGTCGGCGCAGCCGCTGCCGCTAGGCGGGACTGCGGGGTCGATCCCCGGGATCGCGTTCACAGCGGCTCCTGCCTGTCGGCTTGCGGGGCGGTCAGCGGGAGCCGCACCCGGAAGCGGGTGTCACCGGGGACCGACTGCACCTGGAGGTCCCCGTGATGCTTTTTCACAATGATGCGCCAGGAGATGTCCAGCCCGAGACCGGTGCCCTCGCCCACTGGCTTGGTAGTGAAGAACGGCTCGAAAATCCGGTCCCGGATTTCGGCCGGCACGCCAGGGCCGGTGTCGCCGAACTCGACGAGCACCTGGTCGCGGTCGAGCGCGGTGCGCACCGTCAGCGTGCCCGCACCGCCCATCGCCGACACCGCGTTGTCGATCAGGTTCGTCCACACCTGGTTCAGCTCGCCCGCATAGGCCGGGATCGCGGGCAGCGCACGGTCGTAGTCCTTCACTACGGTGATGCCGGCCGGAATCTTGCCGCCCAGCATCATCAGCGTGCTGTCCAGCAGTTCGTGCACGTCCACGACCTGGTATGGCGCCCGGTCCAGCTGCGAGTACTGCCTGGCCGCGCCGACGAGGCTGGAGATCCTGTTGGTGGAGTCCTCGATCTCGTTCATCAGCAGCTCGGTCTCGACCGTGTAACCGATCCACCGCAGCGCGACGTCAAGGTACTCGCTGTCCACGGTGGCGGCGGCATGATCCAGCCAGGCGGGGTCCAGGCCAGCCTGGACGAAGATCGGGGCCAGGTCCCAGCCGTCGGTCATGCCATGGCTGTCGAGCCAGTCGGCGACGGTGTCCTCGCGGTCGGTCGCCTCGAGCGGATCGAGCACCAGCGCCTTCGGGACGCGTTCGGCGGCATCCTCCTGCAGCCCGATCAGCCTCTCGAGGGCGACCCGGTTGTAGCGGCCGGCCGCGATCAGGCCCAGCTTGTGCCGCATCCCGGCGACCCGCTCGCGCAGCGCCGACGTGGCGCTGACAGCGGCTGCGGCCGGGTTGTTCAGCTCATGTGTCAGCCCCGCCGACAGCGAGCCGAGCGCCAGCAGCCGCTCGCGCTGCCCGATCGCCTGCTGGGTGTTCCGCACGCCGAAGAACAGGCCTTCGAGCAGGTGCACGGCCATCGGGAACCACTCATGCATGAGCCTGGCGAAGACGCCGGCGTCCAGGACGAAGAACCGCGACGGCTCCGTCACCCGCAGCGAGTTGTTGTAGACCTGCGGCACCCGGTCCCCGAGGTAGGCGAAGAAGGCGCCGGAATATACGCCGGGCTCCGATGTACGGACGACCTCGACGTCGTCCGTCCCGACCCGGCGGGACAGCACCAGGCTGCCGGCCAGCAGCACATAGAAGCACGTCGCGGGGGCGCCCTCGGCGTAGACCGGTCCCGGCTCGATCAGCTCGGCATGCCCGCGGCGGCACAGCCAGTCCAGCTGCTCGTCGGTGAGCTTCTCGAACAGGAAAAGGCGGCGCAGCTCGTCCGCGCTGCACGGCACCGGCCGGGCCGGCGGCTGGGGCGGCTGCGGCTCGGGCTGGGCTGGCGGCTGCTCGGTCACAGCTTCTCCAGGTATCGGTGCACCAGCATCACGGCCATGGCGCCTTCGCCTACGGCGGAGGCGACCCGCTTGGCGGACTCGGCCCGGGCGTCGCCGGCCACGAACACGCCGGGAACGCTGGTCTCCAGATGGTAAGGCGGCCGGTCAAGATCCCAGCCAGCGGGCCGCTGCCCGGTCACAGACAGATCGGGCCCGGCCACCACGAAGCCTCGCTCGTCTCGCAGCACGACGCCATCCAGCCAGTCGGTCAGCGGGGCCGCGCCGATGAACAGGAACAGCCACTGCGCGCTGACCGTCTTCGTCGCGCCCGTGGAGGTGTCGCGCAGGGTCAGGCTTTCCAGGTGATCGGTGCCGCCGGCGGCGATCACCTCGGTGCAGGTGCGGACCGAGATCGCCGGGATGCCCGCGATCTGCTGGATGAGGTAGTACGACATCGAGCTTTCCAGCGACGAGCCGCGGACCAGCATTGTCACCGACCGCGCGGCCCTGGCCAGGTAGACAGCGGCCTGCCCGGCCGAGTTCGCGCCGCCGATGATGAACACGTCCTGCCCGGAGCAGGCGGCAGCCTCCGTCAGCGCGGATCCGTAATAGACCCCGCGCCCGGTCATCTCTTCCAGGCCGGGCGCGGCAAGCTGGCGGTACGAGACGCCGGTCGCGAGGATGACGGTATGCGCGTCAATGGCGCTGCCGTCCGCGAACCGGACCCTGCGGGCCGAGCCGTTGACGTCCAGGCCGACCACATCGCGCGTGGTGAGCACCTCAGCCCCGAATCTGGCGGCCTGCCGCCGGGCCCGGTCGGTCAGCTGCGCCCCGGATATCCCGTCGGGAAAGCCGAGATAGTTCTCGATCCGCGAGCTCTGGCCCGCCTGGCCGCCGGTTGCGGTGCGCTCGACCAGTACCGTGCGCAGCCCCTCGGACGCGCCGTAGACGGCGGCGCCCAGGCCGGCCGGGCCGCCGCCGATGACGATCAGATCGTAGAAATCCTTCGAGGGCTCCGTGGCCAGGCCCACCTGGCTGGCCAGCTCGGCATCGGCCGGCGCGACCAGCGCTTCCCCGTCGGGCGTGATGACGACAGGCAGCTCAAGGCCGTCCGTTCCGGCGGCCGCGAGCAGCCGCCGCCCTTCCGGCTCGTCCGCGGCATACCAGCGGTAGGGCACCTGGTTGCGGGCGAGGAACTCGCGAACCTCGGATGAGCGGGACGACCACCGGTGGCCGACGATCTTTGTCTCGGGCACGGCCCGGCGATCGGCCGTCCGCCATGCCTCCAGCAGCCCGTCGACCACCGGGTAGAGTTTCTCTTCCGGCGGGTCCCACGGCTTGAGCAGGTAGTGGTCCAGGTCCACGACGTTGATGGCGTCAATCGCGGCGCCAGTGTCGGCATAGGCGGTGAGCAGGACGCGCCGGGCTCCCGGATACACGTCCATTGCATGCTCCAGGAACTCGATCCCGGTCATCTCCGGCATGCGGTAGTCGGCCAGGATCACGGCGACCAGGTCGCCGCGAAGCTTCATCTGCCGCAGCGCGTCCAGGGCCGCCTGCCCGGACTCGGCGCGCACGATCCGGTACTGCTCGCCGTAGCGCCGCCGCAGGTCACGGGCCACCGCCCGGGATACGCCAGGATCGTCGTCGACGGTGACTATCGCCGTGCGGGCGCTCCCGCCGGGCGCCGTCACCGGCATCGCCGCACGGCGCCGCACTCGTTTTCGCGGCCAGGCCACTGCATGTACCCATCGTAGGTCAGCCGCTGCGGCCGCCGACAGGCGCGGAGCAGGCCGCGGACAGGGCCAGCCCGAGCACGGTCCTGGTGTCACGCGGGTCGATGACGCCGTCGTCGTACAGCCGGGCGGTAACGTAGAAGGCCTGCGTCTCGCGCTCGATCTGCTCCTCGATCTCCCGGCGGCGCCGCTGCCCCGCCGCGGGGTCGTACTGGCGCCCGGCTGCCTGCGCGGCCCGCCGGCTGACGATCGACAGCACCCCGGCTAGCTGCTCGGCGCCCAGCACGGCGAGCCTGGCGTTGACCCAGGAGAACATCAGCCGCGGATCGCAGCTGCGGCCCGCCATGCCGTAGCTGCCCGTGCCGAACGAGGCGCCGATGTTCATCGTGATATGCGCAACCGTGCTGTTGGCCACCGCACTGAGCATTTTTGCGCCATCTTTGATCATCCCGCCGTGCTCGTAGCTCTTGCCGGCCATGTAGCCGGTAGTGTTCTGCAGGAATATCAGCGGGGTGCCGCTCTGGTTTGCCAGCGAGATGAACTCCGCGGCTTTCTCGGCCTCCGCGCGGAACAGCACACTGCGGGCGTTGGCCAGGACGCCGGCGCCGAAGCCGTGGATGGAGGCCCAGCCAGTGACCAGGCTCGTGCCGTAGAGCGGCCTGTACTCGCTGAACCGGGAGCCGTCGACCACCCTGGCCAGCACCTCGCGCGGGTCGAACGGCACCCGGAAGTCGGCCGAGGCGATGCCGAGCAGCTCTTGCGGGTCATGCACCGGCTCGTCAGCCGGCCGGCCTGGGCCGTGCTTGCGCCAGCTAAGGCCGGCGACGATCTGCCGGCCGAGCCAGATGGCGTTCCGCTCGTCGGCTGCCAGGTAATCCGACAGCCCGCGAACCCGCGAGCGCATCGCGGCGCCGCCGAGCTCCTTGTCGCCGGAGTCCGGTCCGCCGGCCGGCTGCCCCGGCGGCGGGCCGGCCTGGAAGGCGCCGGCCTCGCGCTCGACGAGAACGCTGTAGTCGCACATCCCCGGAACGTAGCCGCCGCCCGCGGAGCTGCCGAAGGCCAGCGCGATCGTGGGGGTGCCCAGGGCGGACAGCTCGGTGAGATCGCGGAGGATCCTCCCTGCCTGCCCGGACGGCTCGGCCGCACCGGAGCGGTCGGCGCCGCCGCATTCGACGAGAGTGATGACGGGCAGCTGGTTGCGCCGGGCGATCTCCAGCGCCCGCAGCTTCTTCTTCAGCGTGAACGGGTTCATCACGCCGCCGCGGACGGCCGGGTCAGGCGCGATCAGCACGCACTCCACGCCGCAGACCACCCCGATGCCGGTGACGACGCTTGCCCCGACGTTGAACTCGGTGCCCCAGGCGGCCAGCGCCGACAGCTCGAGGAAGGGCGTGTCCCGGTCGAGCAGCAGCTCGATCCGCTCCCGGACCAGCAGTGCGCCGCGCCGGCGGTGCCGGCCGGCGTGCCGCGGGCCCCCGCCGGCCCGGGCCAGTGCCAGCTGCTCGGCCAGCGTGGCCAGCGCGGCCAGCGCGGCGGCGCGACTGTGCTGATAGGCCTCGGTGCTGGTGTCGAGCGCTGACGTCAGGACGGGCACGCCAGGAATGTTAGTTGGGATTCACGGCGGGAGGTATCGGGCCGCGGACCGCGGCCATGGCGGAGGGGTAGATGTCCAGATGCCGGTGCAGGCCGGTGATGCGCAGCATGTCGGCTACCGGGGGAGCAGGCCCGGCCAGGCGCAGGAACCCGCCGAGCCGACCGGCACGGCGCCCGGTGCCGACGAGAACAGCCAGGCCGCTGGCGTCCGCGTAGCTCACGTCGGCCAGGTCGATCACGAGCCTGCTGGCGCCGGGACGGAGCATGCCGATCAGCTGCTCGCGCAGCGCGGGAACGCAGCTGATGCTGAGCTCGCCGCTGAGCTCGGCAATGACATAGCCGCGCTCGGTCCGGCAGCAAATGTCGAGGCCAAGGGCGGCGCCGGTATCGAAGATTACGGCGGTCATGAATTTTCCGATCAGTCGGGCAGCCGAGCGGCACGTTGAGCGTCACTGCTTTCCCGTCCCCACCCGTCAGGTCAGCGAGCCGGCGGGTGCGACAAAGATCTATGTTACACCCGTAGCAAGAAACTAGCAAATCCTTTCCAGGATATGGTAGCCTGCCGATGATGGAGAACTGGAGCTTCCTGACCAATCATGCCCGGGTACTGCTGTGCATCGCAGAAGACCCGCAGATGCGGCTGCGCGATATCGCGGCCAGGCTCGGGATCACCGAGCGCAGCGCTTACGGCATCGTGACGGAACTGGCTGAGGCCGGCTACCTGGTGAAGCAGAAGGACGGGCGCCGCAACCGATACCAGATCCAGATGCACCTGCCACTGCCCGAGCCCACCAGCCCCGAGCGCACGGTCGGTGAGGTGCTATCCCTTCTGGCCGGTGCCGACGCGAGGCTGTGATCAGATGCGGAGGAACGGGACGGCGAGCGAAGGATTGCCATGCTGAGCGAAGGAGCCCGCGGCCGCCATGGACCAGCCAGGACCCTGCGCGCTCATGAGCTGGTGCTGCTGCACGGGCAGCCAGGCTCGGGCGCGGACTGGCAGCAGGTACTGGCGTTGCTGCCGCCGCAGCTGCACGCCGTGGCGGCCGACCGGCCGGGATATGGCTCCAGCCGGCAGCGAGCCGCCGGCTTCGCCGCAAATGCTCATGCCGTCCTCGGCGATCTAGACGCGCGCGGCGTCCGGCGGGCGGTGCTGGTAGGGCACTCCTACGGCGGCGGCGTGGCGCTGGCCGCCGCGAGCCAGGCACCGGACCGGGTGGAGGCCGTCATCCTGCTGGCGAGCGTGGGGCCGGGCTGCCTCAACGGGTGGGACAGGCTGCTGGCGGCTCCCGTCGCCGGGCCGGTCTGCTCCGTGGTCGCCTGGCAGCTGACGCCTTGGTTCGCCCGGGCCCGGCTGGCCAGGATCGCGCGGCTGCGCGGCCGGCCCCGCAACCCGGACGAGCATGTCAACTGGCACATCTGGGGACACGCCAGCAGCGACCATGGCCCGCTGTGGCGCACCTTCCTGACCGAGCAGCGGGCCCTGGTTGGCGAGCTTGCTGACCTGGAGTCGCTGCTTCCGTCGGTCCGCCCGCCGGTCCTCCTGCTGGCCGACCCCGGTGACACGCTCGTGCCCGTCGAAACCGGCCGCCGACTGGAGCTAGCGCTGCCAGACGCACGCCTGCAGCTGATCGAGGGGCCCGGCCATCATCTGCCCATGCGAGCCGCCGGCATCGTCAGCGACGCGATAATGACGTTCCTGGCGACGCTGGACGGCCGCCGGGCTGCCAGCTAGCACGGCCCTTCCGGAGCTTGCGGTCGCGGCCGTCCCGCAGTCACTGCCAGTTGCCAGTCCCTTCCGGGCTAGCGGTCCCGTCCGGGCTAGCAGCCCTTCCCCGGGATTTGCGGGCGGCCACATCAACCCCGGCCGCTGCACGCCTCAGAGCTTGGTCAGCTTGGAGTACGGCGCCGCGATCCGTTCCCGCTGGGAGCCGAAGTCGACGAGGACGGCGATTCCGTCCTCGACCCCGATGACCACGCCGAGTCCGTAGCGGTCATGCGTCACCTGATCGCGCAGGGCGAATTCCTTCACAGGCCGGGCGGGCGACCGCCTGTTAAAAGGGCTTCCTGGCAGGTAGCGCCGGGTCTGGGCGCGGGCCGGTTTCATCACCTCCAGTATGGGCCCTCGGGACGCGGAACGCCTCCGATCGGCCACATTCCGCCCGCTCGCAATGATTTCTGCGACTTTGCCGCCAGCCAGCTGATCAGGCCCGACCTGCTGGCCAGCCTGGTCATTCGGCCGCCGCTGCCGGGCAGCGGCGCACGGATCCCCGGCGCGACAGCGCAGCTTGAGTTCTGGTACCGGTTATTCCGTCACCCTGGCGGCTCCCGAGGCGGTCGCGGACGAGATCAGCGCGGCGTCGGGGTGACGCCGCGCTCGCCAGGCGGCCTCGGCTGCTCCGATCGGCGTGGCCGGCGGTCCCTGGACGAACGGCCAGATTTCCTCGGCGATGGCCCGCCAGTCGGCGGTGGCAGTCAGCTCGCCGAGCACGGCGAACAACCCCAGGTTGATGCGCTGGAGGATCACATAGGACCGGGGGATGCTCACGTACCCGGCCACCGGGCTGCGCACATCGAAGAAGCGCCGCACCACCGCTGAGGCATACTCCCCGGTGATGGTGAGCCGGCCCGGCTTTCGGATCGTGTCGTAGAAGACGGCCATGTGCTCGACGATCGTCTGCGTGCTCAGCGGCGCGTCCGGGCGCAGGAAGCCGGCCTCCTCCAGGCTGGCGCGGAAGGCCTGCGGATCGTTGTCGACGCACAGGTGCCTGGCCATCTGCATGAGCGGCCGCAGTTCCGCCGGGCCGAAATGCTTGACCAGCCCGAAGTCGAGGAAGGTGACGCGGCCGCCGCCATGGAACAGGTAGTTCCCCGGGTGCGGATCGCCGTTGAACGCGCGGATGTCGTACAGGCTCCGGAAGGTAAAGCGGTAGATGGTCTCTGCGGCCAGATCACGCTCCTGCTGGGGCCAGCTGGCGAGTTCGGCAAAACGGGCTCCGCCCGCCAGCTCGCTGGTCACCATCCGCCGGGTCGACAGTTCGCCGATGATCTCAGGGACGTCAATCGTGGGATGGCCGCCGTAATATGCCGCCATCAGACGCTGGTTGCCGGCTTCCCGGCGATAATCAAGCTCCTCAAGGACCCGTTCCCGGAGCTCAGCGATCAGTGCGTCGGCATCCTGGGCCGGCGCCGTGATGCGGAGCATCCGGCGCAGCAGCGCGACGTTCGCGAGGTCCGCCGCGATGGTCTCGGCGATGCCCGGGTACTGAACCTTCACGGCCACGGCGCGGCCATCGAGCGTGATCGCGCGGTGCACCTGCCCGATGGACGCGGCGGCGATGGGCTCGGGATCCCACCGGGCGAAGGCGCGCTCCGGCGGCAGGCCGAGTTCCTCCGCCACGACGCGCGCGGCAAGATCGGCGCTCATCGGGGGGACGCTGTCCTGCAGCCGGCTGAGCGTCCGGCGGACGGCTGGCGACAGGCCGTCGTCGACGTAGCTGGCCATCTGGCCGATCTTCATCAGCACGCCCTTCATGGCGCCCAGGGTGGCAGCGACATCCTCGGCCGTCTGCAGGGCGAGGTCGTTCCGCAGCCGTTCCCGGTTCTCGCCGGCGGCCGCGAAGACCCCTGGGGCATGGCCCGCGTAGCGCATCCCGCCGCGCGCGACGAGCCGGATCGCCGCGAGCCCGCGATGCAGCCGCAGCCGACCGATCCTGCGGCGCAGCAGGACCGCCGCCGCGACGGCGCCGCCGGCCGCAATACCGCCGATCGCAGTCCCGGCGACGAGCCGCCTCACGGCAGCCGCCTCATGGCAGCCGCCTCATGTGCGCCGAGGCATGCGCAGACGAGGCGTGCGCATGCGCAAGGTGATCCGCTGCCGCGCCTCGAGTACGCCGGGCTCGCCGAGGAGGACGGTATCGAGGATGCCGAGCGCCTGCTTGATCTCCATCCGGCGGCCGGGCGTCAGGCCGGGCTCGCCGTAGCCGTACATCGCCCGCGCCCAGGCCGGCAGCGCGGCGATCGCGCCGTCGCGCACGTCCTGCCAGATCTCGGCGATGTCGCCGTCGACGCCCGGCAGATCGAGCAGGTAGGCGACCGACTCCCTGGCCGCCGGCGTGCACCGCAGCTCGGGCCGGACCGACGCGATGTAGTGCTCCAGCCCGGTGACGCTGGCCGGGACCAGAGCGCCTGGCACGCCGACGAGCTCGGCCGCGATCACCATTTCGGCGACGTAGCTGTCACTGTCCTGCGGCGAAAGCGGCGTCCCGAACAGCTGCCCCGCAGCCAGGGCGGAGTCGACCAGGGCAGCGTGCACCCACAGCAGCAGGGCGGGATCGCTGGCCGCATAATGGCGGCCGGTAACCTGATCGACGCCGCGGACGTGCTCGTGAATCCGGCGCACCGTGGCAGCGGCCTGCTCCGCGGCGGCCTTCGCGCCGAAGCTGATCGTAGCGACGTACCCGGAGGTGGCAGCGATCCTGCCGACGGGGTCCTCGCGCCAGCCGCTGTGCTGGTCTACGCCGGCCATCGCGAGCGGATGCAGCGCCTGCATCAGCAGCGCCCGCAGGGCTGCGACCGCACCGCCAGGATCGGTGCTCACCCGCCACGTTACGCTGGCGGGGCCGAAGAAGCCGTCGTCGGCAGGGTTTTCGGGTACCCCGGATACGTAGGCGGCGGCAGTGCGGGCGACCAGCCCCGCGGCTGTCGCGTACGGATCGGCGGTCACAGCGCCAGCTGCGACCTGGCGGGCACAGCCGGCCTGCGGCGCACGGGACAGGCATCGCTGAAGGTCATACCGCCAAACTACCTACCGCGGCGGCGGCACCGCCGCGCCGGGGCAGCCCCGGCTGCGGCCGGAACACCAGATCCCCGGCGGCGGCCGGGAACAGCAGATCCGGGAGGGACGTTCTGCCCGGAAGGCCGGGCCTCGATGCAGGGGAGCAGTGCATGGCTGAGCACGCGCGTGACCACCCGGGACGATTCGGGGTCTGGCGGAGCGCCAGCGAGGTTACCCCGGAACTGGCCATTGACCTGGGCCGCTGCCGGGTGCGCAGTCCCTATCTCGGACTTGTCAACTACACCAGCAACCTGCGCCGCCCGGGCTGGAGCGATGCCGACCTGAGCGGGGACGGCAGCGACGCCCTGATCGACGCGCTGGTCGCGCACGGTGAGGCTGGCGAGGTCGCGGCGCGGCTGACTGAGCATCTCGGCGCTGGGGCCGGCCACGTCGCCATCCAGCTGCTCACCGGTCCAGGCGATGACCTGCTGGCGGGCTACGGGCAGCTGGCGCGGGCGCTGGCACTCTGACGGCGTCCGCACATGGACGAAGCCAGCCTCGAAGCACCCCCGGTCAGTGCTGGCAATGAGCGTCCGCGCTGGCCGGGGCCGGGGCAGGCGCCGGCCGCGCGCTCGCTGCCGGATGCGGGACGCTGGCCAGGCTGGCGACGGCTAGCCTGCGACCCGGTCGTCATCAGCGTCCTGGTGACTGCCGTCGGCGCGATTGTCTGGCTCACTGTCTTCCCGCGGATCGGCACTGACCTGTCCGCGCAGATTGCCAGGGCCGGCTGGGCGGGCCGGTATCCCGGCTCGGCCTACCTGCTCTGCTGGTATGGCGGCATCTATCCGGCGAGCTACTCGATGCTGGCGCCGTATCTGCTGGCGCTGGCCGGCACCCGCGAGGCAATGGCTATCGCGGTGCTGGTCTGCGCTGGGCTGCTGGCATTGCTGCTGGCCCGGCACCAGGTGCCCCGGCCGCGGCTGGCAGCGCTGTGGGCCGCCGTTGCCCTGTGCAGCGAGCTGTCGGCCGGCCGGGCCACCTTCATTCTGGGGCTTGCCGCGGGGCTCGGCTGCGTCGTGGTCGCGGATGCCAGCGCGCGCGGCTCGCTCAGGGTGCCCGCCGCCGCGGGGCTCGCGGCACTGACCTGCCTGCTCAGCCCGGTCGCCGGGCTGTTCCTCGGCGTAGCGGCCGCCGCGTTCCTGCTGACCGGCCGCCGCCGCGAGGGCGTGGTCGTCGGCGCGGCCGCGGTCCTGCCCCTCAGCGTCATGGCCCTGCTCTCCGGCCGGGGTGTCCAGCCGATCGGCGCGCAGAACGCTGTGCCGTCGCTGCTGGCCGCGGCGGGAGTGCTGCTGCTCGTCCCGCGCCGGTGGCCGATGGTGCGGATCGGCGCGATCATCTATGGCCTCGGGGTGCTGGTCGTATGGGCGCTCCCGACACCGGTCGGCTCCAACGTCGAGCGGCTGGGCGAGCTGCTGATCGGCCCGCTGCTGGCGGGGATGGCCAGCACCCGGCCGCGGCTGCTGCTCGCGGCCGCGCTGATAGCCGCGGCCGGGTGGCAGGTCGCCCAGCCCGCTGCCGACCTCGGGCAAGGCAACGCGCAGCATGCCAGCCCGCAGACCTCGGCGCTCGTGCGTGAGCTGGAGGGCCTGCACGCCGACACGGCGCGACTGGAAGCGGTACCGCAGTACGGCCACTGGGAGTCGCAGCAGCTGGCGATGACGGTCCCGCTGGCGCGCGGCTGGGAGCGGCAGGTCGACACCGTCCGGAACGGGCTGTTCTACCGAAGAACACTGACCCCTGCCGCATATTATCGCTGGCTGCGGTACAACGCGGTACGGTACGTGGCGATCTCGGCGGCCGTTCCCGACTATGCGGCCGTCGCGGAGGCCGAGATAGTGCGCGCAGGCCAGCCCTGGCTCGTGCCGGTGTGGCATGACGCGTTCTGGCGGCTCTATCAGGTGACCGGTGCCCGGCCGCTGGCCAGCCCGCCTGGCACGGTCATGAGCACGACGCCGGCGCAGATCAGGCTGCGGCTGAGCCGGGCAGGCAGCACCGTTGTGCGGGTGCGCTGGTCGCCGCTGCTGCGCGGCACCGGCGGCGCCATCGTGGCCCGGCGCGGACCGTGGACCAGTCTCACCGTGCGCCGCCCCGGCGCGTACACGCTGTCGGCCCCGTACTAGCGGCGGCGAGGGTGACGGCATGCGGCGCTGCCGGGGACTTTGGACGTCAGCGAGGGCAGCGGCCCGCTCGTGCTGACCCCAGCCCCGGCGGGGAAGGCTGCGGACAGCCGTCCCGGACCACCGTCCCGCTTGACAAACCAATCATATGCTAGATATAGTAAGCAAAGACAAGGACACATGGAGGACAAGATGGCTGACACCGTTACGGTCGGTCAGGACCTGCAGGGCCAGATCCTGGACGCGGTCAGCAAGGGCCAGGAAATGGCACTTGAGGCGATCAAGACATGGACCGACGCGCTCCAGCCGGTGACCTCGGCGGTCCAGCCGGTGGCCGCGGCGATTCCACCGGTGGCGCCCCAGCTGACGGACAAGCTGCCGAAGCCGGATGAGCTCGTCGCGAGCGCCTACAACTTTGCCGAGCAGCTGCTGGCCAGCCAGCGGAAGTTCGCGGCGGACGTGTTCGCCGCGACCGCACCGCTCACGTGGGCCCCGGCCAAGAAGGCCGATGCGCCAGTGAAGTAACCCACGAGCAGCGCGGCGGGCCTGGATTACCGGGTCCGCCGCGCCACCACGTGTGCCTGCCCGGCGCGGGTAGCGGCGCAGTCGCCGTTTCGTCGCCGTCACGTCGCTGCCGCCGCAGCTCATGTCAGCGACATAACCTACGGTCAGCTACTAGGGCGTGTCAGCCGAGAACACGGCCAGGAGACGGAGGTAGCGGTCGTGGAGATGTCAGCAGCCCTCGCCAGCGCCGAGGATCGGGTTGTCGGCGAAGCCGCTGCCGCGCTCGAGCATCGCCACCAGACGCACCACCACGCATCCAGCCCGCAGGAGCGCAGCGGCTATGTGCGGGATCTGTTCGAGCTGGTCGTCCTGTGCGCGCAGGTGGGCCATGCCGAGCCGATCATCGCGGCGTCCCAGCAGGTCGCGGCGGATCGCTTTGCGGCTGGCTTCGACATTGCCGAGATCCAGGGAACTTTCAACGTCCTGGAGGAAGTGCTCTGGCGCTACCTGGCCGGCGCCCTGGCCGACGACCAGCGGATCGAGGCACTCGGGCGCGTGAACGCCATCCTCGGGGCGGGCAGGGATGCGCTGGCCCGGACCTACGTGGCCCTGGCCAGCCGGCGCGCCAGCCCGCTGAGCGAGCGGACCGGGCCGTCGCTGGGCCCGGGCATGGCGGGCGACGCGGCCGGGGATGCCGGCCTGGCGGGTGGCGCGGTCCGGGCGGAGGTTGCCGGGCAGGTTGGCGTCATCGCGCTTGACAACCAGCGCACGCGCAACGCCCTCAGCGCCCAGACGTCCAGCGGCATCGTCACCGCTCTCGATCAGCTGCACGCCGAGGGGGTGCGCGCCGTTGTGCTCCGCGCGGCGGCGGGACTGCGCGTCTGGTCCGCCGGCCACGACATCGCCGAGCTCCCCCGCGGCCGACGCGACCCGCTCGCCTACAACGATCCGCTCGAACAGCTGCTCCGTGCCATCCGGACCTTCCCGTTCCCGGTCATCGCCATGGTCCACGGCTCGGTCTGGGGTGGAGCGTTCGACCTGGTGCTCAGCTGCGACCTGGTCGTGGCCGACGAGACGGCGACGTTCGCCATCACTCCGGCCAACCTCGGCCTGCCGTACAACACCACCGGTCTGCTCCACTTCCTCGGACGGCTGCCCATCAATCTCATCAAGGAGATGTTCTTCACCGCCGCGCCGGTCGACGCCCAGAAGGCCAGGGACTGGCTGGTGGTCAACCACCTGGTTGGTTCCGCCGAGCTCGAAGATTTCACCCTCAATCTGGCCGCGACCATGGCGTCGAAGGCGCCGATGGCCATCGCGGTCATCAAGGAACAGCTCCGTGTGCTCATGGACTATCAGCCGATCGCGGCGCAGGTGCACGAGCGTATCCAGGGGCTGCGGCGAGATGCCTACGACAGCAGCGACTATCTCGAGGGCCTCAACGCCTTCGCGGAGAAACGCCCGCCGATCTTCCGTGGCACCTGACGCCGTTGCTCAGGTCGCGGCCCAGCCGGCTGGCCCAGACCTGTCTCAGCGGACGGGAATGACCGAACCGGGCCCGCTCGAGCTGCCGGTAGATTTGGGCAATGAAGAAGCTCCTTGAGTGCGTCGTCTGTCTCTTCCATCCCCTCGCGGTCGTCCTCATGTGGATCGACCTGGCGACCCGCCCCGATATGGGCGGCGGCCCGAAGCTGGCATGGGCCATCTTCGGGCTCATCCCGCTGGTGCCGTTCCTCTACGTGCTCACCGGCGGCGACCTGTGGTGAGAGTCGCACTGCTCGCAGTCCCGGCCCACAACTGATCACGCACCTCCGCTGCCCGGGGACGCGATCAGCCCGGGCGGGCCCGGCGCCGCGAATTCGACGCGGAGCACTTCCTGCGCCCCGAGCAGTTCCACCTCGGCGCGCGCGGCGCGGTAAATCCCGACTTGCGAGTCCAGCGGCCGGATCATCAGCCGCGCATAGCCGGAACCGCCGGTGCGGGCAGCATTCGCGGTCCCTGCCAGGTCGGCGGAACGGAGCGGGCCGTCCGCTCCGGCGCCTGGACCGGAGTCACCGAACGCCGCGATATACACCGGATGCAGCGCGGCCATGGACACGATCGTGATCAGCAGCCGCGAGTCGACCTGCCCGGCCAGTAGCTGCCTCCTGGCTGCGGCCGGGGCGGTAACCTCCTTGTTGGCCAGCAGCTGGGTTCCCGCGGCCTTCCTTTCCGACAGGTCCGCGCGGAGCGCCGACCGGTAACCGGCTGGTCCGTGCGGCGCGATCACGCGCACATCTATCCGCGCGCTTCCTGAGCCGAAGCTCGCGATGACCTGCGGCGCGTAAAGGGAACCGAGGCGGCTGCCGAACTCGCCGCGGACTGCCGCCGTCGCGACGATGACATCGGAGCCGAGCGGACTGGCCGTGTCCGGCCGCAGTTCATCCACGCTGCCAGCAGGAACTCCGTGCGCTTTCAGCGCCAGGCACATCACCGGATCGCAGGATACGCCGGCTGTCCGGCTGACCTGAGCGGCGACCCACTGAGCCGCCTCGTTCCGGATAGCCGCATCTGGCCGGGTCGCCGCCGCATCGAGCTGGTGCCGTCCCGATGTCTGCGCTCCGCGTATGACGTGGGACACAGCCACAGGCCCGGCGACCACGGCGGCAACCAGGGCCGCGGAGGCCGCAGGCGCCAGCCATTCCCGCCACCCCCGCCGAGCCGGCACTCCCTTGCTCTCGCCGCCGCCGTAGGCGAGAGGAAGGGAGCGTCGGCGGCGAGCAGGCAGGCGCAGCGGCGGCACCGCGTCAGGCGGGATTTCGTCGGCCTTGGCGCGGATGGCCCGGCGGAGCGTGTCCTCGAGGGGCGTCATGACGCCTCCTTCAGGGCCCGGCCGAGGGCCTCGAGAGCCCGGTGCGCGGTGGACCTGACGGTGCTCTGCCTGATGCCCATCACGCGCGCGATTTCTTCATCCGAAAGGTCCGAGTAGAAGCGCAGCACAAGCGTCTCGCGCTGACGGTGCGGCAGCCGGACGAGCGCCCGGATCACTTCCTCGCGCTCCTGTCCGCCGAGCACCACCGCCTCGGCGGACGCCGCCGGCGGCTGACCGGCCAGTCCCCTGCGGCGCACCGCGCGGTGGCGAAGCACCGAGCGGCAGCCGTTCAGCACCGATGCCCGTACGTAGTAGATCGCGCTGTCGGCCTCTGACAGGCGGTCCCAGCGCCGGTAGAGGCTGCAGAAGGCCTCCTGCACCACATCCTCGGCACTTGGCCGGTCGCCGAGCATGACGTAGGCCAGCCGGATCAGGTCCAGAGCGGTTGCCCGGTAGAGCGCCCCGACAGCCGCCGCAGCGCTTTCACCGGAATCACACTGCGGCCGGGCCGGCCTGGGGAGATGCAGAGCGCCTGCGACACCCACGTCATCAGACTCCATGCCTAAAGAGACGCGCGGCACGGCTTCCCGCTGCTTCACTTCCTCAGGAAATTCCGGGGAAGTCGCGCGGTCCGGCCGGCGCCGGGATCAAGCGGCCGCACGTGCCGGCGGTGCGTCCACCCACTCCACGATGACCAAAAGCACCGCAAGCAGATCAACTTCTGACACCTCCGGCAAACCTTGCGCCAAGGCCGCCGCTAGTATCGTCCTGCCACAGGGTGAAGACTCGTCACGTGCCAGTGTCGCGTGGCCGGCGACGCGGAGCGACATGCGAGATCAGCGGTCGGTCGGACGGAATCCGATGTGTCGCGAGCACCATCGTGGCCTGGCGCGCGGACAGGCGCTGCGGCGCATCCAGCCGGGCGGGCAGATCGGCAGAAGGGAAGGTACCAGATGCCTCAGGTGAGAGTCGGCACAGAGAACTCGGGCGCGATCGAGCTGCATTACGAAGATCACGGCTCGGGATCACCGGTGGTGCTGATCCATGGGTACCCGCTGAGCGGCCGTGCGTGGGACAAGCAGGTCCCGGTCCTGCTGGAGGCCGGCCACCGGGTGATCACCTATGACCGGCGCGGGTTCGGGAGCTCCAGCCAGCCGGCCTCCGGCTACGATTACGACACCTTCGCCGCGGACCTCCGCACCCTGCTGGACAGGCTGGACCTGACCGGGGTCACGCTCGTCGGCCACTCGATGGGAACCGGCGAGGTGACCCGGTACCTTGGTACCCACGGTTCGGCGCGAGTGGCCAGGGCCGTGCTCGTGTCCCCGATCCCGCCGTTCCTCCTGCAGGCCGACGACAACCCCGAGGGGCTGCCCGGCAGCCTGTTCGACGGGTTCGCCCAGGCCGCCCGGGGCGACGCTCCTGCGTTTCTGAAGGGATTCCTCGACAACTTCTACAACATGGACGTGCTCGGCGGCACGCTGGTCAGCGACCAGGCCTTCCAGGCCAGCTGGAACCTCGCGGCCGTCGCGTCCGCCACCGCCGCGGTGGAGTGCATCGCGACATGGCAGACCGATTTCCGCGCCGACCTGCCCAAGATCGACGTGCCGGTCCTGGTCATCCAGGGCGACGCCGACCGGATCCTGCCCTTCGGCCCCACCGGCAAGCGCCTGCCCGGCATGATCAAGGACATGAAACTCGTCGTCATCGAAGGCGGCCCCCACGCCATCGCCTGGACACACGCCGACCAGGTGAACCACGCCCTGATCGACTTCCTC
>DATJZH010000211.1:0-6650 GCA_035499215.1 Streptosporangiaceae bacterium
TCCCCGGATCCGGGTTCTGACCATGCCCGTGGCTGGCATTCCCCCCGTCGATGTCTCGCAGCTGTGCGAGCGAACCGAGAAGAGGCGGATTCGCTTGCTGGCCGATCTTCTTCTTCACCTGGCGTTGGAAGGCCGCATTAGCTGGGAAGATACCGGATGCTGTTGCGCTGCACTCGCTCGGGCGCCAGGTGTTGGCGAAGCACGGCTGGAGTGAGTTGTCGGGCCGGAGGATCACGAAGAACCTTTTGCCCGGGCGGTCGGGAGCCAGTTGCTGGTGCTTCCGTCTGGGCCGTGGGTCCGAGTTCGGTTGGAAGCGCCACGTGGGTGTCATACGTGGTTAGGGGGAGTGATGAGTCAACAGGGCGAAGCGATACAGGCGCGCCGACGACTCGGCGGCGGGGCGATCGCCTCGCTGTGCGGCCTGGCGGTACTGCTCATCTTCGTCATCCAGAACCGGGAGGACGTCAGGTTCCACTTCCTCTTCTGGGGCTTTATCTGGCCGTTGTGGCTCTACACCATCGTGGTGGCACTATTCGGGGCATTGGTGTGGTTCGGGCTGGGCGTAATGCGTCGGCACAGACGCCGCAGAGAACGCCGCGAAAACCGACGGTACTGACCGTCGGCACACTTGCTGCGCAGGTCCGCGCCATCGCCAGGCCGCGCAGCAGCGGGGTTATTCGCGCCCTGCGCTGCGTGCCGGTATCCGCAGCGGCCTGGTATGGGCCACCGAGGCAAGGTCAGGTGATGCTACCGGCTGGGTGAAGGGCCTGAAAGTCACCGGCGACGGGAGCTGCGCGGGCCGCGACCAGCGCAGCGCCGTCGGTGCCGTGGCCGGGTCCGTGCTGGCGGTTGACTTCCTGCAGGCGGCGAGGGCCCATGTACCTTCGGGTTCGGTCCATTCGCTCTCTGCTCGTCCTCCGTGATCACGGCGGGAGGCACCGGCGCAGCGGTGTGCAAGGCCTATCGGACCGCGATAAAGCGCTCGGGATCTCGCGCCGGGCGGGGCGGGGCCGATGCGGCAGGGTGGCCGACGCCGACAGCGCCCATGGGCTCCCAGCCGGACGGCAGTCCCAGCGCGGCGGCGGCCACCGGCTGGCAGAACAGCGTGCTGGACACCCAGCAGGATCCGAGCCCCTCGACAGCGAGCGCCACCAGCAAGTTCTGCACGGCGGCGCCCATCGCGGCCACGAACATCGTCCGCTCGGCGGCATTGCGCCGCTCGTCGGGATAGGCGTGCGCGGCGTCGGCTGCCAGGCACGGGACGATGATCAGGGGAGCGCGCCGGAGCGGCTCACCGCGCCGGACCCGGCGTGCTATCTGTTCGGCGGTGAACCCGTCGGCGCGCAGGTCCGTCTGCCACGCCGCCAGCATGTCGTCCAGCAGCGCGGTCCTGGCGGCCGCGGACTCCAGCACAGCGAATCGCCACGGCTCGCTGTGGTGCGGGGCCGGTGCGGTGAGCGCTGCCGCGATGGCGCGCCGCACCGCGCCGGGATCCACCGGCTCGCCGGTGAATTCGCGCACCGTCCGGCGCTCGGGCAGCACGTCGGCGGCACCGAGCCGGAACATGTCCTCGGCCGCGGGCCTGATCAAGGTCGCGGCGCCCGGGCCGTCCTGCTCAGTCACCAGCTCCGCCAGGCCGCGCACGATGGCGACGGGCAACTGCCGGGTCTTGCCCTTGACCAGCTCGGCAGCCGCCGCGATCTCGTCGGCAACCGCTGCCACCGTTACCTCAAGCCGCGTGCCGAAGGTGTCAGCCTCACCGCGGTGGTCGCGCAGCGGCACCACTCCGGCCGCGCCGATGGCGGCGTCGGTCTGACCGACGCGCCAGGGCCTGCCCATGGTGTCGGTGATGATCACTGCGACGCGGCCGCCGATCGCACCGCCCAGCGCCTTGCGCAGCCGGCGGGCCGAGGAGTCCGGGTCCTCGGGCAGCAGCACGACGGTGCCTGGCTCGGTGTTCGAGGCGTCGACCCCGGCCGCGGCAAGGACCAGGCCGTGCCTGGTCTGCGCGATCCGCGTCAGGCCCCGGCGGGCTACGATCCGGACCGTCTCACGCTCGATGGCGTCCTCGCGGCCGGACCGGATCACCCGCCCCTCGGCCTTGCTGACGATCTTCGATGTGACCACGACGATGTCACCGTCGGACAGCACGCCGGGCGCCGCGGCCATGATCAGATCTGCCAGGTCGGCACCGGCGGTGATCTCCGGCAGCCCGGCGACCGGCAGGACGCGCAGCTGGCTCACTGGCACAGCTCCCCGGCCAGCGCGAGCGCCGAGCGGGCAATGTCAGCGGACGCCTGCAGGTCGCTCATGTACAGCGGAACCGCCCGGACAGCGATCCCGGCTAGCTCGGGCGCGCCGACGGCATCGGCGTCTTTCTCGTCAACGAGCCAGCCGCCGAGCAGCTGCGAGCCGTAGTGCGCCGCTACCGCCGCCGCGGTGGTCTGCACCCCGATTGCCGCCAGGCACGCGTCGGCCATGCCGCGGACCGGTGCGCCCGCGATGATCGGGGAGACCCCGACGACCAGCTTGGCGTCCAGGGCCGCGGCGATCGCCGGGACGGACAGGATGATGCCCACGCTGACCACGGGGTTCGACGGCGGCAGCAGCACGATGTCGGCGGCGGCGATGGCGTCGAGCACCCCTGGCGCGGGCCTGGCCTGGTCAGCCCCGGCGGCGATGATCTGCCGAGCGGGCACGGCCGCGTGCAGCCGGACCCACCACTCCTGGAAATGCACGGTCCTGGGCTGGCCGTCTTCGGAGATCACCACCTGCGTCTGTACCTGGTCGTCGGACATCGGCAGCAGCCGCACTCCTGGCCGCCACCGCTCACAGAGCCGGCTGGTGACAGCAGACAGCGGCTGGCCTGCGTTGAGCATGCTTGTCCTCGCGATGTGGGTGGCGAAATCGCGGTCGCCGAGGCTGAACCAGCCCGGCCCCGTGCCGTAGGCGGCGAGCTCGGACAAGACGGTGAACGTCTCGTCTGCCCGCCCCCAGCCCTGCTCCTCGCTGATGCCCCCGCCGAGGGTGTACATGATGGAGTCCAGATCCGGGCTGACGTGCAGTCCGAACAGCGTGATGTCGTCACCCGTATTGCCGATGACCGTGATCTCGGCATCGGGGGCGGCGGCTTTGAGGCCGCGCAGGAAACGTGCGCCGCCAACGCCGCCCGCAAGAACTGTGATGCGCATGCCGGAAGTCTCCCAGGCCAGGGCGGGCGTCAAGAGCTCGGGGAGCATCTCCCGGCCCGGAAGCCCCGTCGGCTTGGGGTCGGCGGCGGCGCCGCGCGCTGGGACCCCAGGATTTCCGGCCCCGACTTTCCCGTCATCGCGGGCAACAAGGTGGCCACTATCACCTATCGCTCTTGACGCGCAGCTAGACACGCGAGTGTAATTTCAGCTGTGTAATTCTTGTGCGGCGGGGAGCAGGCGCAAGACAACGGGGTTTCTTGACGGGCAGGAGGTGCGCTGTGGCAGACGTCATCGTCTCGCTGGTGCACGACACGCTGGGCATCGGCGCGGATGATGCAGTGGAGCAGAGCTGGCAGGACCGGGCGCTGTGCGCGCAGACCGATCCTGAGGCGTTCTTCCCCGAGAAGGGGGGGTCCACCAGGGAGGCCAAGAGGGTGTGCCGCAGCTGCGAGGTCCGGGCCGAGTGCCTGGAGTATGCGCTCGAGCATGACGAGCGGTTCGGCATCTGGGGCGGCCTGTCGGAGCGCGAGCGCCGTCGGCTGAAGCGCCAGGCCGTCTAGCGGGACGCGTCAGCCGCAGCGCCGCCTGGGCTGCCGCGGGCCGTGCGGCGGGCGCAGCGGGACAGCGGCGGCGGGGCAAGCCTGCCAGAGGCGCGCCCGCGGCCAAGCGCAATGAGCTCAGTCTGGCAGTCCGGCCGGCCCGGGTTCGCGTATTGTTCACGAGGTACCCCCCCGCCCTGCGCGGCGGTGCGCACGTGCGCGGCCCGCAGGTGCCCCCCTGAGCAGCAAGCAGACGCCACTTGTCGCCGAACGACTCGCACCCGCAGCATCTCGTGACCGCTGTGCTCGTCGCGCACGACGGCGCGGCGTGGCTGCCGCGCGTGCTCGACTCGCTGCTGAGCCAGAGCACGCCGGTCCAGCGGGTGGTAGCCGTGGACACCGGCAGCCGGGACCGCAGCGGCGCTGTGCTGGCCGCAAGGCTCGGGCAGGCCGCGGTGTTCGGCATGGACCGGGAAACTGGCTATGCCGCGGCCGTCACCGGGGCCCTGCGGCACAAGGCGGCTAGCGTCAGCGTCCCTGGCCCGCCAGGCAGGACTGGCAGCGAGCGCGCCGAGTGGATCTGGCTGTTGCATGACGACTGCGAGCCGGCCCTGACGCGCTCGGGCAACTGCTGCGCGGCGCAGCCGAGACTCCGGCGGCGGCGGTGCTCGGACCCAAGGCAAGGGACCTGGCCGATCGTGACGTGATCCTCGAGGCGGGGGTGACGATCGACGGCGTCGGCAGGCGGATCACTGGCATCGAGCCGCGCGAGGCTGATCAGGGCCAGCATGACGGCGACCGCGACGTGCTGGCCGTCGGCAGCGTCGGCATGCTCATCCGTCGTGATGTCTGGGATCTGGTCGGCGGCTTCGACACCGACATGGGCCTGTTCGCGGAGGACGTTGATTTCTGCTGGCGAGTGCACGCGGCCGGGTACCGAGTACGGGTGATCACCGACGCAGTGGTCTACCACGCCCAGGCCGCTACCCGGCACCGCCGGCCGGTCTCCGTCGGCCGCAGTCCCCGGATGCTTGACCGCCGCAACTGCCTGCTCACGCTGTTCGGCAACTTGCCTGCCGGCCCGATGCTCGTCTCGATGGCCCGCAACGTGACCGCGTCGGCCTGCGGACGCTCTTCTTCCTGGTGGCCAAGCGGCCGGCGGCCGCGCTCGACGAGCTCGCCGCGGTCGCCTCGGTGCTCGGACATCCGCTCCGGCTGCTGACCGGCCGCCGGCTCAGGTCGACAGGGAGGCGCGCGGCCTACGACGGGCTGCGGGCCGACCTGCCGCCGGGCCGGTCGGTGCGCCGGATCGCGGAGTTCGCGGCGGCCGCCATGTCGCGCTCCGCCCGGGCGGATACGGTCGGCTCGCATCACGCGACCGATGACCCGACCGACGACGACTTCCTGCTGACTGACAGCGGACTGGCGCAGCGCATCCTCAGCAGTCCGATCACGGTGCTGCTTGCGGCCCTGACCGTGATCGCCGTGGTGGCCGAGCGCTCGCTGCTGGGCGGAGCGCCGCTGGGCGGCGGCGCGCTGATGCCGGCCTGGGGCGGCGCCGCCAGCCTCTGGCGCGATTACCTGCAAGGCTTCCACCCGACCGGTGTCGGCTCGGCTGCCGCTGAGCCGCCGTACCTGGTGATCGTGGCGGCGGCGGCCACGCTGCTCGGGGGCAAGCCCTGGCTTGCGGTGGACCTGATCCTGCTGGGCTGCGTGCCGCTGGCCGGCCTCACCGCCTATCTGGCCGTCCGCCCGATCACCCGCGTGGCGGCGATTAGGGTCTGGGCCGCGGCCACCTACGCCCTGCTGCCGATCGCCACGGGAGCCGTGGCCGCCGGAAGGCTTGCCGAGGCGGCCGTATTCGTGCTGCTGCCGCTGATCGCCCTGCTAGCCGGCCGGATGCTCAGCCAGCCTCGACGGCAAGCCCGCAGGCGGCGTGGGCTACCGCCCTGGCGGTCGCGGCGGGAGCGGCGTTCGTTCCGCTGCTCTGGCTGATCGCGCTGGGCGCCGCACTGGCCGCTGCGCTCGTCGTGCGCCGGGCCAGGCCCGGCCTGCTGGTGAACCTGGCCATCGCGCTTGTCGTCCCGCCCGTGCTGCTGCTGCCGTGGTCTGCCGAAGTGGCCACCCAGCCCGCCGTCCTGCTGCTGGATCCAGGACTGCATTCGCCGGGGCTGGCAACCCCGGACCTGCCGGCCCGCTTCTTGCTGCTCAGCCCCGGCGGCCCCGGGCTGCCAGCATTCTGGGTCACCGCCGGGCTGATCCTGGCTGCCCTGGCTGCGCTGCTCGTCAGCAGGCGCGGGCTGGTCATGACCGGCTGGAGCGTGGCGTTACCCGGCCTGCTGATCGCGATCCTCGTCAGCCGGCTGTCGGTCGGGCCGGCAGCGGGCGGGCAGCGAGTCACGCCGTGGCCGGGCCTCCCGCTCGCGATCGCGGCGGCCGGCCTGCTGCTGGCCGTATGCGCGGCGGGCGACGCGCTGCCCTGGCGGCTGCCCGGCCGCGGCAGCCGCCTGATAGCGGGTGCCGGCGCGCGCAGCACCGCCGTTGCGGTGATCGGCCTGCTGGCGTGCACGACTCCGGTCCTGACCGCCGCTTGCTGGGTGACGACGGGAGTCAAGGGTCCCGTGGCACCGGTCGGCGGCCAGGTGGTGCCCGAGCTGGTTTCGGTGTCGTCCGGCAACGGGCTGCAGCTGCGCACGCTGGTGCTCCGGTCGGAAGGCGGCATCGCGTCCTACTCGGTCTTGCGGGGCTCGAGCCCCTCTTTCGCCGACCCCGACCTGGCCCAGTCGCCAGCCGCCCAGCGGGCGCTCAATACTGCCGTGGCGACCCTCGTGGCGCCCGGCGGCGGCGAGGCGGTCGATCAGGGCCAGCTGCTCGCGCGGTTCGACATCGGCTTCGTCCTCATGCGAGCGCCGGTCAATCC
>DATJZH010000212.1:0-9943 GCA_035499215.1 Streptosporangiaceae bacterium
CGGCTTCCGCACTTCGGCGGCTTCGCTGCCTGGCTCAGCCCTGACTGCCGCAGCCGCCGAGCCGATCACTTCCGGCTTCGCCGCAGGCACAGTCTGCCCGGTCAGCTGTCCGGTCAGCCGCTCGACGAGCTTCCGCTGGGCGGCCAGCAGTTGCTCGGCGATGTCGAAGGCGCCCATCACCACCGTCAGCGGACTGGGCAGCAGGCGTGCCAGCGCGGGCAGATCGGCTGTCGTGGAAGAGCCGGTGATTTGCCGCCTTGCCGTCTGGACTGCCAGCGCCCGCGTTCGCACGCTGCCGGTCACGGCCTGACGGCTCTTGCGGCTCTGGGTTAGGACTCGGCCCTGGAGTCCCCGGCCGAAAGCTCGGGCGTCAATCATGTGTCCTCCTGTATCATTCCTTTCGCAAACTATATCAAGCGCACCGCGTGAGATGACGAGCAACTCGGGTGCTGGGAACGTGCGCCGGCCAGGGCAGTCGCTTGCGCACAGGCCCGGCGGCTCGCTCGCCGTGGCCGTTGCGCACCGTCCCGGCCGGCATCAGGTAGCCGCGGCTCCGGTGGCCCGCGGCGATCGATCGTCAGCCATCTGCGACCGAGGACAGCGCCGTGTTCGAACCGCTCGCGCTACTCTGCCCGAGAGCCGGTATGTCCAGGATCGGCCCCCGGCCCGCACATCCGGCCTGCCCGGGCGCCACGAGCAGACGGGCCTGCGGGACGCAGCGTCGCTAGAGTTGTCTATTGTTCCTATGTGCATCTAGGTGAAGTGGGTAGCGCGTTGGACATACTCCTGCCGGAGCCGAGCAGCTCCGTCGTGGCAGTCCCGCCGCCCGCCAGCGGCCCCGGCTACTGGGCCGGCGCGCCGAGCGCAGCATACGTGAACGGCCAGATCTACCTGGCTTACCGACTTCGCCGCCCGCTGGGCCGCGGCCGGGGCTATGCCATAGCAGTTGCCAGGTCTGAAGACGGGGAAGCCTTCGAGACGATCCTGACCTTCCGCAAGGACGAGTTTGGCACTGAGTCGCTGGAGCGACCTGCGCTCGTCCGCACGCCGGACGGCGGCTGGCGGCTGTACCTGAGCTGTGCGACTGCGGGCACCAAGCACTGGCGTGTGGAGATGATGGAAGCCGCCGGTCCGGGCGAGTTCGATTCGCGTACCAGCCGGGTCGTGCTTCCCGGTGACGCCAAGACCGGCGTCAAGGACCCGGTGATCAGGTATCGCGACGGTCTGTGGCAGCTCTGGGCGTCGTGTCACCCGCTGGCCGAACCCGGCGAGTCCGACCAGATGGTGACCGACTACGCGACCAGCCCTGACGGGATCGACTGGACCTGGCACGGCACCGCTCTGAGCGGCCGGCCAGGCTTCTGGGATGCCAGGGGCGCCAGGGTCACGTCGGTGTACTTCCTTTCCGGGAGGATCCTCGCCACTTACGACGGGCGTGCCACCGCCGCGCAGAACTACGAGGAGCTGACCGGCCTCGCGACAGGCACCGAGCCGACGGCGCTCGTGCCTCACGGCGCCGCACCGCTGGCCGTCTCCCCCCTCCGCGGTGGCGGTCTGCGCTACCTGGACCTCCTGCCGCTCCCGGACGGCCGGCACCGCCTGTACTACGAGATGACCCGCGCCGACGGGGCGCACGAGCTTCGCACCGAACTGCGCTGACGCCGGGACAGACGCCGGGGGCATCGGGCGCGTGACTGCGCGGCGGCCTGCTGCGAGGCGCGGCTGACCCTGGCTGGGCGCCACTCCCGGTTAGTGCTGCCTGAACCTCCCGTTCCTCGCCTGCCGCTGGCCTGCGGGTCGGCTCCCGACCAGGCCGCCGGACCGGTCCCGTGGCGCAAGCCAGTCACTGAAATCAGACTCGGTCACCATCTCGAGCAGGCGGACATCTTCCTCGAAGTACGGGATGAGCTGCTGACGCTGCTCCCAGGTAAGCGGCTGACGCTGGCGGGCTTTCTGCTGCAGGACACGCTCAAGCGGGTCGGTGATTCCTTCGCCTAGCGCGCCAGGCAGGTGCCGGCCGACAGCGGCACCTGCCCGCAGGGCGCGGGACAGCGCCAGATAAGTCAGGGTCCGGTCAGGCTGAGCGGTGACGTTCTCCCGCGGCAGCCGGGTGATAACTCCCCGCTCGACGCACAGCAACCCGCAAATCACATCAAGCATCTGGGCCGGGGTGTCGACGATGTCTCGGTAGCGCAGCACCAGCACCTGATCGCGGGGGAACAGGCTGTACAGATGCTGCAGCTGCTCCCCGTACTGGCCAAGGCTGGCGTAGTGCCAGAAGGCACTCCAGCCTGCTGCAACGCGCTGTTCCTCCGCGGCGCAAGCGCGGACGATGTCATTGATCGGCTCGAGCCCAGCCGACCATAGGTGCGTCCAGTTGGAGTGCGCGCGCTCCACCGGGTCGCGCACGATCACGATCAGCCTGGCATGCGGGACAAGGTCGCGAATCCGCCGCTGGGCGGCCAGGTCATGCAGGTAGAACGGCGTGGCCTCGCCACACTGCGCACCAGCGGGAGCAGCGCTGAAGAGCGCCTCGTAGTCAGCCCGCCGCCAGACGTGCTCACGGTAGGTCTGGACGTCGCCAGGGCCTCCGCCGCGCCGTGGCGGGGGGCCGTCGGTCAGGAAGAACTTGGGTTCTTTCACTGGTGACATGTACAGCTGAGGGTGCTGGGCCAGGGCGGCGTGCAATGCGGTTGTGCCCGCCTTCGGGGCGCCGATCACCAGGAAGTCAGGCAGTGCCACGAGGCCTCCCTGCGGGTCCAGGAGGGGTATCGATAGTGATTATGTCGCTCTTATTAATAGGGATTTTAGCATTGGCGGTGGCTGCCCCTCATGTGATGTGCGATACACCGCATCTCCTTTGCCCGCCGGAGCGGAAGCTACACTTACCGGTCATCTCCGCGGGAATTCTGGGACGCCTGAGGCTCTCGCCTGCTGAGGGCGCCGTGACTGCCGCGTGAGAAGCAACGCCGGACATTTCCGGTGCGGGGAGGCGTTCCCTGTTCGGGGGATAAGGCTTCTGGATCGGTCCGCAGAGACCAATGCGGATGCCGTTGGCTGGCATAGCGCTGCGCCGGGCCGCCAGTCGGCACCGGCAAGGGCCAGGATGGCACATCAGCCGGTCAGCCGATCAGCCGGAGCCGAAGCAGACGAATGGGCTGAGGGGCTCCCGGAAGGCCGCTTCGGCGAGCGCCACGGCGGGCCTGGCACCGGCCGCGAGGCGGCGATGGTAGGCAGTCATCATGCCGGCGGCGTCGTCGTCGGCCACCCTGGCGACGCTGGAGACGACGGTCGCCGTGCCGACGTAGAGCAGGGCCGCCGTGAAGCCGAGGATCTCCTCGCCCGGGCGCACGACGGTCCGCCCCACGTCGCAGGCCGAGAGCACCACTTGGCGCGGAGCGACTGCGAGCTGCTGGATGTCGTAGGCCATGAGCGGGCCGTCTGCCAGGTCGAGGCTGGAGAACAGGACATTCTCGCGATCGTGGTGCCCGTGCGCGGCCAGGTGGGCGAGCGGCGCGCCGTCGAGGGCATGCAAGGTGGCACTGACAGTGGCCGTTTCCCCGAGCAGCGGGCGGCAGCCTGGATAGACCCTAGCTATCTCGGTGACTTCCCTGGCCGCGTTCGGGAGGTCTGGTCCGGCGACAAGCAGCGGCCGGCCTGCTCGCTGCCCGGCCGCCGCCTGACCGCGGCGCCAGGCGGCCAGCCATGCGGATGCGGACGGGCATACCGTCACCGGGCGGCCCCGCAGGTCGGGCAGCACGCTCCACGGGATGCTCGCCAGCGCGCCAGCCGGGACCAGGACGACGCCGTCATCGCCGAGCCAGGACCGCAGCGGGGCAAGAATCTCGGCCGTGAGCACTCGTGTCTGGTGCCGGATTGACTCCCTGATCACGGCCCTAAGCCGGGCGGGCAGCCGCCGCCCGGCCAGGGTGTCAAGATCGGCGTTCAGCCGCCTTGCCGCCTCGGCGGCCGCCTCGAAGTCGCCGAGGCCGGTGAGACGCACAGATCCGTGCCTCAGCACCACCGCGTGCATCCTGCCGCGGCGGGCGAGGATGCCTGCCAGGCTCTGCCCGCTCTCGTCCAGCGCTGCGCTTACCTCGCCGGGGCTGGCCGGCGCAGCGGCCTCCCCGAGGCCGCTGGCCCGCCAGCTGTGCTCTCTGATCTCGCGCCGCAGCTCGCCGCGCCTGGTGATCGTGGCCGGGTCGCGGTTGCCGGTCAGCTCGGCGGTGCGGATCAGCTGGCTGAGCTGACGCAACTCGGCCAGCACCGCCGCTGCCCGCGGGTCGGCGGGCGGCCGCACCGGCCTGACCCGGAACGCCTGCGCACGGGAGCGTTCCAGCCAGGCGAACACCAGCGGCGGCGACCTGCGGTCCAGCGCCAGACGCAGGCCAGCTTCGGCCAGATCCGCGCCGAGGGCCGCGGCGCCGGTCTGCAGGTCGAGGCTGCCGAGCCGGCCGCGGCGGACATGTACCATCGCCAGGCCTGCCCGGAGCTCGGCCAGTGCCGCCCCTGGCTGCCCCCGCAGTTCTGCCAGCTCAGCCCTCGCCAGCCGGCGCAAGAGGCCGACGTCAAGCGACACCATCGGCCCGCGGCAGCGCACCGCCGAGATCTGCCGGCTCGCCTCGCCCGGGCGCCCGGCCGCGATCAGCGCACGGGCCGAGATCAGCTGCGCTGCATCCGCGTCGTTGCTCAGCCCGCAGACGCGCAGCCGCTCGGCGAGCAGCAGCGCCTCGGCGGCGACAGGCCCTGAGCGGGCCGGTGAGACCGGCCGTGCGCGCAGCCGGGTGAGCTCCGCCAGGGCAGCGCATGCCTCGTTGCCCCGGCGGCGGAAGCGCCGCCCGGCGGCTGCCGCCCAGCGGCCCGCGACGGCCGGATCGCCGGCGGCTAGTGCGGCCTGCGACCGGGCCAGCTCCGCTTCGGCCAGATCCTGGTCAAGCCGCTGCCGCCGGAACGAGGAAATCGCGCTGTCCAGCTCGCTGGCCGAGTCATCGGCCAGGCCGGCGGCGAGCAGCGCGCGGGCCTTGTCCATCGCCAGTACTGGCAGAAAACCTGGCGCGCTCAGCCGGTATATGTCAGCGGCGGCGTTGAAGAGCTGCAGCGCGGCGGGAACGTCGCCTGCCAGCAGATCGCAGTAACCCAGGTTATGCACCGCCTTGGCAGCGATCAGGTCGAGGCCCTCGTCCGCCGCAGTGCGCTGACACCAGCGCAGGTCGGCCCGGGCCCGCCGGACATCACCGGTAATGAGATGCGAGAAACCGCGGTTCAGCAGCGCCCTGGCAAGCACCGCGGTCTCAGCCGCGTTTCCGTCCAGCAAGGCCACCGCATCGTCGAGCGTCGTCAGCGCGTCCCTGCCCCGCCAAGTCCGCAGTAGCAGCAGGCCGCGCTGGGAGAGCAGCACGCCCCGGTCATCCGCCGCGGCAAGGTCCTCGGCCTGGTCCAGGAGGCGCAGTCCGTACGCGGTGCGGCCCTGCTCGGCCTCGAATGCCGCCAGGCTCATCAGCAGCCTGGCGGTGAGGGCCAGGGCCTGCTGCCCCCCGCGGAACGGCCGTTCGCCGGGCTCCTTCTCGTCGTCCGCCCAGCCCAGCTGCAGCAGCCCGGCGCGCAGGTAACGGGCACCAGCGGCGGGGTGGCCGGCCGCAGCCGCCCGCAGGCCGCGCTGATGCGCGTCGCGGGCACGGCTCTCGGCGCGGGCGGGCGATCCGGCTGCCGGGGCTGAACCGCGCTCGGCACGGGACATTTCGGCGGTGCCTTCCGGTGCTCGCCTCAGAGGATGAGCGCTGGGGTCACCACAGACCGCCCAGATCCGCTCTGTCCTTGCTCGGCTGGCCGCACTATCAGCTGAGCGATGCCGGGGGGCACGCGGGCGAAGGCGAACCGTCCCTCCTCGTCGCTGGCCGCGTTCAGCGAGTCTGCCGCGGTCTTGATCTCGATCTCGCGGCGCTGCGGCGGCGCCAGCCAGCCGTCGACGCGTGCCGTCCCGTCCTTGTTCGAGTCGATCCGGATCATGATTATCAGGCTGTCACTGTCGAAGGTGATCGTGCGGCTCTGCTCCGCCCCGCGGGCGGTGACGGTCGGCCGGTCCTCCTCAGCGGCGAGCCGGGCCACCTCGACCTCCAGGTCCCGGAGCGCCAGGGAGAACCGGATCCGCTCCGGCAGGTCGGCGGGCATGGGATCAGCTGCCTGGAACATTTCGCGGATACCGGCCAGAACGCCGAGATCGGATTCATCCAGCGGCCCGTCGGCCGGGGGCCAGCCGCCCGCATCCGGGGGCTTCACGGCAGGCTCCCCTCAGGGTGACCGGCCAGCAAGGCGCGGAGCTTGGCCAGGCAGCGGCCGCGAGTGGGACCTACGCTGCCGAGTGGCATGCCGAGTTCGGCCGCCACTGCCTGATAATCCGGGCGCGGCACGAAGGCAATGATCCGCAGCAGCTCCTGGCAGCGCGCCGAGAGCTGGCTGATGGCAGCCCACAGAGCTCGCCGCTGATCGTCGATGATGGCCTGCTCCTCGGAGCCAGGTCCCTGGTCGGGCAGCGCGCAGAGCCAGTCCTGGTCGGCAGGAAGCTGCCTGCGCCCTGCGGCGCGCACCCGCCACGCTTCCCGCCTCGTGGTGATGACCAGCCAGCCGGTCAGCGCCGTCGAGGTGTGGATGCGGTGCAGGTGAGAGATCAGGCGCAGCCATGCCGTCTGCAGCACGTCCTCCGCGTCACCGGGATTCAGCCTTGCGGCACGCGCGACCTGCCACAACAGCGGGCTGAGTTCGGTCACAATCTGGCCTAGCGCATCATCGCTTCCGGCCCTGGCGGCGCGCACCAGGCCCGCGATCCGCGCGCTGCGATCCGGCTGGCCGGCTGGCACCGTGACGGGCCTGCGGTCATCCACCGCGATCAACCCTGCCAGCCGATGTTCTTCAGGGCAGCCAGCGTCCGCTTTGTGGCTGCCAGCTGCCCTGGAAGATCTAGCCGCAGTCCAAGCGCCGGATCGGCCGCTCCCTCCAGCAGCGATCTGGCGATGTGGGCGGCCAGCAGCGGAGCCGAGAATGAGGTACCGCTCCAGACAGCGAAGCCGCCCCTGTAGTTGTCCGGGTCAAGCGCCTCACGCTCGCCGGGCAGGGAGGTGTCCGGCGGCACCTCGCTGGCGGGGTGGGCGCGCATCCTGATCTCAGGGCTGCGGCTGCCGTTGATGTCCATCGGGAAGGTGCTGACCACGGCCGCGCCAGCGGCCCAGGCCGTCGTCCAATGGCCGCCGTCACTGAAGAGTGCCTTGGAGCCGTCCGGGTTGAGCGCGCCCACGCTGATCACGGGCACCCGGCCCGCCGGGGCCGGCTCCTCGGTGAACGCCGCGGGGTAGAACTTGCGGCTGGTGGCGTAGTTTCCCGCCGCGGCGACGACGGCGACGCCCATGCCGAGCAGCACGTCGATCACCTGCCAGAGCCCGGAACTGTAGGCCACGTCGGCTGCGGACTCGCTGAAGTAACCCAGCGACAGCGAGACCACGTCGACCATCGCGGCCAGGTCACCTTCCTCGGCGGATGCGACCCGCTCGGCAATCAGGCGCAGTGCGCAGATCAGGTCGCCTTCGTTGACAAGGCCGTCGCTGTGCATGATCCGCACGGAAAGGACCCTGGCATCGGGGGCGACCTGGCGCACGATTCCAGCGATGAACGTGCCGTGGCCCGTCTCGGTGTCAAGCTCGCCGACCAGCCGGTCCGCCGTGACCGGGTTGTCCCACGGATGCTTGATCAGCTGGCGCGGCCGGTCACCAGCGGCGGCCGCCCGCTCGCCCTCCGTGTAGATGACATGCTGCATTTCATGATCGACCGCGACAAAGCCGTCAGCGGCAGTAAGGTAACCGCCCGCCGGATCCGCTCGGACGTCCAGCCAGGTATGCGCCCGGACGCCGGTGTCCAGCACGGCGACCACCGGACGCCGGCCGAACCCGGACTTGCACCTCTCGGCCGGCCTGCGTCTGGGCGCGTCGAGGGAGACTGCGACCGGGATTCGGGTATCGCCGCCCCTGTACACGTAGGAGTCGGTACTGCCGGGTCCGGTGACGCCGCTGCTCTCGCTGGCCGGGCTGCCCGACACGCCGCTGCTCTCGCTGGCCGGGCTCCCGGTGATGGCCGAGCCGACGAGCAGGTGCTCCAGGGAGATCCGGCGGACAGCCTGCTCGCTCAGCGCCGGATGCTCCCGCGCGCTGACCGCCGCTCGCAGCGCCTGCAGCGCCACCCACGCGTCGATCACCACGGGGAGCGCTGCCTTGCCGTCCGCCGGGATCGCCGGCACCAGGACCGCCGGCCGGGGCAGCCGCCGCAGCACGCCCGCGGCCGGCTCGCTGCCGCGCGCCTCGCCGCGGCCGGGCGCAGGCAGACGCAGCCTCATCCCGACGCGGGCGAGCACCATGTGGACTGCCGCGATGAAATCTGATTCCTGCAGCAGGTCGCCCGGGACCAGCAGCGCCCTGGCCCGGTATACCGTCGACCGTGGCGTCTGCCAGCCAGGGACCGCCGCGGCTTCGCCGGGGTCGAGCACGAGGGCCCCGTGCCGCTGCAGCAGCGCTGCCGACAGGCTGATCTGACCAGGCGCTGAGTCGCCATCGCCCTGCCCCGCCCGGTGACCATCGCGACGGGGCTCAATGTACCAATTAATGTCTCGCTCTGGAATATGCAACGCCACCTCATCCTGTATCCGCAAATCGCGCAGAAAGTCCAGCAGCAAAGTGGGGCCGTGCCACCGCGGTTATCAGAGCCCCGCGGCCGCCGCGAAATACGTAAGGATACATAACGAATTGACGACGGCCAACAGGGCCGTGCGCCGGCGTCGCTCGAAGCGATCAGGCGGCCCGGGAGCGGGGTGCGCGGGCCACTCGTGCGCCGCGCGTCGCGACGAGCGACTACCGCAAGAGTGCTGACGGGGAAGCGCGGGACGCACATGAGCCGCATGCCCGCCATGCAGTGTGACCGCGGCATCCCGGGCCGGCGGGCCAGGGGCTGGCGGGGGACGGGCCAGGCCCTGGCCCGGTGTCCCGGTGGCCGGGCCGGCCAGGGGGACGCGCGCCCCCGATCATGGCCCGGCAGGCAGCGTGTGACGCGACAACTCGACTCGCCCGGCCGGCTGAGTTCGCGAGACCTCAGCGAGGCGGCCGGTGACGGTTACCTCTGATCGTATTATTGCTGCCCCTGTTCACGATAGCGCGGCCGGTGTTACGCAGATACCGCCCGATTCGATCAAGACCGATATAGTTATTGATCACCCGATTGCCGTGGGTGCGCTTTCGCAGCGTCACGCCATTGCCGTTATTGCCGCTGATCAGATTCGCCGGCCTTGAGTTGACATCGCCAATGAGATTTTTCCGCGCCGTACCACTTATCAGCACGCCGCCCGCTCGGTTGCCCAAACGTCTCATGCCGCCGATCCTGGTGCCGATGAAATCACCGAAGACCCGGTTGCCATGCGCTCTCGCTACTATTGCCAGCCCATAGCCACGATTTCCCGAGAACGTATTCTGCGGGATCACCGAGCGCCGCGAGCCGCCCACTACGTTATCATGCGCCGTTCCGCTGATGAGGACACCGTCGCGACCATTTGGCAAAGGGGATCCGCCATTTGTCGTTAAACCTGCGATATCCGGGTCGATCGTTACTCCGGACGCATCACCAGTTAGTTGGATGCCGTTCTTCTTGTTGCCCGAGAACACATTCGTCCGGGCAATGTTGTCACCGCCGGTGGATGTTATGAGCAGGCCGTCATTGCCGTTAGGGGCGGCGCCCTTGAATGCTAGCAGGCCGCCAAAGGTATTAAAAGTAACGAATCTCCTCGCCGTGCCTGTCACGGCTATGCCGTTCAGGCCGTTGCCTGCCGACACGTTCCCCAGCGGAATAACTCCGCCTACCTGGGTATTCACCGAGGAGCCGTCGACCCGAACGCCGTCCCGCCGGTTACTCACGG
>DATJZH010000213.1:0-14487 GCA_035499215.1 Streptosporangiaceae bacterium
TTCGTCTACGGGCTCGGCATCGGCATCCCATTCCTCATCCTCGCCTTTGCCTTCCAGCGCGGCATGAGCCTGTTCGGCTTCGCCAGGCGGCACGCACGACTCATCACCCGAATCGGCGGCCTGATGCTGATCGCCGTAGGCTTGCTCGAGGTGACGGGTGCCTGGTCCAGTGCCGTTGTCTGGCTGCAGCTGCACTGGTTCAGCAGCTACTCCGCCCCGCTGTGAGCCGCGGAGTCCGCTCTCAGTTCAGCGCGTCAACCGCGGCGGTCTGGATGATGTCCGGCTCGGGTCGGCGCACCGGACATCGTGACCGCGCTCCCTTATGCGATGAAAGGGCGGGGCCTCGCTCCCGGATGCTGGAAGTTGCCTGCGTCCGTCTCCACCAGGCTTAAGGCCCAGTGGAAGACTACGACGGCAGGCAGGTCGTGGGTATGGACCTGCACCGGCACCGCAGCGTGCTGGTTCGCATGACCGAGGACGACAGGCGGCTGGGCACCGCGCGGATCACCAGCAGCGCGGCGGAGCTGCGCCGGGAGATCGCCCGGGCCGGGAAGCGCCCGAGGGTGGCGGTGGAGGCAACATCCGGCTGGTACTGGGCCGCGGACGTGCTCGGGCAGGCCGGGGCGGGGGCACGCCTGGCGCACCCGCTGGGCGTGAAGGCGCTCACCTGCCGCAGGGTCAAGAACGACGTCCGGAACGCGGCTGATCTTGCCGACCTGCTTCGGATGAGCCGGTTGCCCGAGGCGTGGGTCGGCCCGCACCCGGTGCGGGAGCTCACAAGGTGCCGGGTCAAGCTGGTCAGGCTGCGCACCAGCTGGAATCCAGGTGCATGCGGTCCTCGCCAGGCTCGCCATCCCGGTCACGCAGTCTGACCTGTTCGGGACCGGCGGCCAGGCATGGCTGGACGGGGTGCGGATGCCGCAGCCCTTATGCCGGGAAGGTGACCTCGCTGCGGCAGCTGGCCG
Source organism: Streptosporangiaceae bacterium (assembly GCA_035499215.1). Classification (GTDB taxonomy): domain Bacteria; phylum Actinomycetota; class Actinomycetes; order Streptosporangiales; family Streptosporangiaceae; genus DATJZH01. The sequence goes on from DATJZH010000213.1 coordinate 966, forward strand.
GGGAGCTGTCGGCCGAGATCGCCATGCTGTCGCAGGTGATCGGCGACCTGCTGGCCGGGGACCGCGGGTACCAGGTCATCCAGCAGCTGCCCGGCATCGGCCCGGTGCTGGCCGCGGTCATCGTGGCCGAGATCGGCGACACACCCGGTTCAAGAACGCGGCGCAGCTGTGCTCGCGGGCCGGGCTGACATCCGCTGCCTGTCCGCCCCCGCCCCTGAGCCCGCACCGGCCCGGGCCGGGCCGGGCCGCATGACCACACCCTGGCCAGCGGCCGGGTGCGAGGCCGCCAGGCATTCTGCCCCCGCCGGGTGCGAGGCCGCCAGGCATTCTGCCCCCCGCCCCCGGCGGGTACGGCGCCTCTCCGATTGGCCCTGCCTGACCGCCCTCTGACGCGGACCCGCCCCATGCCGCCCGGCCACGGCCGGGGACACGCGAAAGGATGAACGCAGCCAGCGGCACTGCCCGCACCGGGAAGACCCCGGAACCCGGGACGGGACTCAAACCACCACATACCGCCACCGCCGATGACCCCGGCTCCCGTTCCCCGCCGCCAACATCATCGGGCTCCCGGCCGGTCGCCTCAAGGACGCCTCCGGCGCCGCCACGGCGGCCGGGCTCCGCCCGGTCCTTGACCCGCCCGCCCGCTCGCCACGGACATGGCAGCTGCAGGAAAACAGGAGACCACTCACGGATGCCCGCAGACCCGGCCGCGACCCGCATAACCCCAGTTCACGCCGTGCTTGACAGGGGTCCGCTCCTTCAGGGATGAACGCTTCCGACCACGCGGCGGCATGCAGGTAGTTGGTGTCAAGCAGCGTGCCGTCGATGGAGCCGAAGACAGAGCAGAGCCGAGGGAGCCGAAGACAGAGCAGAGCCGAGGAGCCGAATACAGAGCAGAGCCGAGCGTGGGCTCGGCGGCAAACCGGCCGGACGGTCCCCTCACCGTCCGTAACGCGACCCAAATCCGCCACGCACTTGCCCGGCGAATGGGCCGTACCGCAGGGCCCCATGGGTATAGGTGTATCGGCGCTTATCGGCATGGCCAGATACCGGTCGGCCTGCTCGTGGAATCCGAACGGCATTCCGCTACTGTGCGTACTCCTTGGCCAAGCTTGGCCGAAAAAGGTTGTATGCATCATGTCAGGGTGCCAGACTCACGACGTGGCAATAGCGCTTGACGGTGGCTTCCCAGCGGAATCCGCAGGCAGGGCCGCCGACCAGCAGCGGCCGGACACGCCCGGCCGCCAGTCAGCAGGACATCGCGAGCAGCCATCCGCTTTCGGGCAGCCACCCGCTTTAATGGGAAATTATGCGGTCGATAAGACATCGGATGCGGCTGGTCAGACGGCCTGGGGACTGACGCAGAACGAGAGCCTGACCGCTGGTGACACCGCCCCGCCGGTCCAGGCGGCGACACCGTATTTAAATGCGCGGCTGATGAAGGAGTCGTTCGCGCATGTTATGGCGGATCCGCAGGCATCAATGGAATATCTCTATGCTCACCTTTTCGCGCAGAGCCCGGAACTTCGGGCCCTGTTCCCGCTTTCGATGACCGGGCTGCGGGAACGTGTCTTTGCCGCTCTCGCCCGTCTCGTCTGGAGCTTGGACACGCCGGAAGCCTGCGCCGCTTTCTTGCGCCAGCTCGGCCGGGATCATCGCAAGTTCGGAGTCCGCGAAAAGCACCACAAATTATTTTTCGAGGCACTGCTGGCGACAGTGGAGTATTTCAGCGGGCCGGCCTGGACCGCTGAGACCAAAGCGGCATGGACGAGCGCACTGGAGTATGCGGAAGTCACGATGCGCGCTGCAGCCCAGCAGGACGGCAAGACCCAGCCGCCGTGGTGGCTCGGGGAAGTGATCAAGCACGACCGGCGCAGCGGCGGCATCGCGGTGCTTACCATCCGGCCGGACCAGCCGCTCCGGTATCTGCCCGGCCAGTATGTCGACGTGCAGGTGTCACGATGGCCGCGGCAGTGGCGGAGCTATTCGGTCGCGAACGCCCCGCGCCGCAGCGGGGTCTTTGACCTGCACGTACGTGCCATCTCCGGCGGCATGGTAAGCAACGCCCTCGTGCATCACGTCGGAGTCGGGGACACCGTCCTGCTTGGCCGCGCGAAGGGAGAGATGACCGCGCCGCTGAACGGGGAACGTGACCTGCTGTGCGTCGCGGGCGGCACCGGGCTCGCGCCGATCAAGGCGATTATCGAGGCACTGATCAGCAGCACCAGGTACACGCAGCGGCGGGGAATTACCCTCCTGTTCGGGGCCCGGCGGCAGGCCGAGCTGTACGATCTGGCGGGCCTTCGGGCGCTCCAGATGTCGTGTCCGGCCCTGTCGGTCATCCCGGTAGTCTCCGGCGAGCCGGAGTTCGACGGGCGGACCGGAATGCTCCCGGACATCACGGCTGCGCGCGACGGCATCGAGGATTGCGAGGTCTTCATCAGCGGCCCAGCCGAGATGGTGATGCAGACCGAGCGGGCGCTAGCTGGCCGGGTGGCAGCCGAGCACGTTCATCACGATCCGCTGACCGACCTGCCGGGATCCTGAGCTTACCGGCCGAGATGCTTGCCGGAGAAAACGAAGATCCGCCGAAGCAGTATCACACCTTGCGCCAGCGGGGGACCCAGGTGCCGTTGCTGACCGTATAGTCGGCGAAGAACGACGGGACCTCCGCCCGCATGAGCTCCCCGATCTTGCCGAATACCAGCCGGATCTCCTCTTCGGCGGCCGGGTCGGTCCGTGCCTCGATGGTGTGCCGCAACGTGCGGACATTGGCCGTCCACAGCAGTCCGGTCGCGACCCCGTCCGGCGCGAAGCGGCGCATGAACGACGTCTTGTGCTTCTTCTCGTGGAACGACGCGCCCTCGGCGTCCAGGCCGAAGTGCCCGGCCATCCAGCGCTGGAAGTCCTCCAGCTGCTCCAGCACGGCGGTGGCCCGCTTCATGAGATCCGCGTCGCCGAGCGCCCAGTCCGGGAACCAGAACGGGATCTCGGCAAGCCGGACAAATCTCAGCGACTCCTGCGAGATCGCAGTCCCCGGCCGGTGCCGGACCAGCTCATGCGAGCAGACACGGCTGATGTTATGCAGCACGAAACTGAAATTCACGTGCTCAAGGACCGAGCCATGCGCGCTGGACACTATGTTCTGCAAGTAGGCGTCCTGGTCGGTCCGGATCTTCGTGACGTTCGGGTTGAGCCCCGGCTCCCAGGACCGGTAGCACAGCCGCCCGCCGAACTCGGCCAGGTTGAGCGCGTCGTTGTCCAGGTCCCCCTGGTCGAGGCGCTCCAGCCAGCTGTCTCCGCCGACGTCGCGCAGGTACTCAGCCAGCACCGCATAGTCGATCTCGGGACGGGCGACGAGGAACACCTCTGGCTGTACGCTCTTCATGGCACGGCACACTACCCGCCGGGGCGCCCGCCGGCGGGCGCAGCCGACGTCGCGGTGGCGGCTGTCGGCGCCGCCCGCTCCCGGCATAGCCGCAGCACGTTCGCGATGATCTGGTACCCGGCGCCGCCGGATGCCGTCAGGATCGACTCGGGGTGGAACTGCACCGCCCACCTGCCCCGCGCCTGGTTCTCGATCGCCATCACCACGCCGTCGGGGGTGATCGCGGTGACCTCGAACTCGCCGTGTACCTGGTCCGGCGTCGCATGCAGCGAGTGGTACCTGGCGGCGGTGAACTGCGGCGGCAAGCCGGCCAGCAGGGACCCGCCGAGCACCTGGATGAGGCTGGGCTTGCCGTGCACGGGGGTAGCGAGCAGCCCGAGCGCGCCGCCGGCGTGCTCCACCATCGCCTGCAGGCCGAGACAGACGCCAAAGGCGGCCAGGCCGCGCGCGTCGAGTTCGGCCAGCAGATCCGCGCAGCCGAAATCGGCCGGGCGCCCTGGTCCCGGCGACAGCACGACCAGGTCAGGGGCATAGTCGTCGAGGCGGCCGGCCTCGAATCCGGCTCGCAGCGTGGTCACTTCAGCGCCATGCTCGCGGAAGTAACCGGCCAGCGTATGGACAAACGAGTCCTGGTGGTCGACGAGGAGGACGCGCAGCCCGCTGCCCAGCGGCGCCGGCGCGGCGGGGCCCGGGTGGCGGCGGCTGTCCCGTTTGGCTGCTGAATTTTCCGGCGTCGCAGCGTGGCCACCGGGGTCGGCGAGCGTCTCCAGCAGCGCCCGTGCCTTGAGCTGCGTCTCCCGCTCCTCGGCTGCAGGGTCGGAGTCGAACAGCAGCGTCGCCCCGGTCCGCACCGCGGCGATCCCGTTGCTGACGTGCGCCGTGCGCAACGTGAGGCCAGTGTTCATGCCGCCGTCAAAACCGATCACGCCGACCGCTCCCCCGTACCACCGCCGGGGCTGATCCTCGTGATCTTCGATGAACTGCATCGCCCAGGTCTTCGGCGCCCCGGTCACGGTGACGGCCCACATGTGGGTGAGGAAGGCGTCGAGCGCGTCAAAGCCGGGCCGCAGCCGGCCCTCGATGTGATCGACGGTGTGGATGAGCCGGCTGTACATCTCGATCTGCCGCCGGCCGATCACCGAGACGCTGCCGGGCACGCAGATCCGCGACTTGTCGTTGCGGTCCACGTCAGTGCACATCGTCAGCTCGGATTCCTCCTTGGCGGAATCGAGCAGCGTCCTGATGTTGGCCGCGTCCTCCAGCGGGCCGGTGCCGCGGGCAATCGTGCCCGCGATCGGGCAGGTCTCCACCCGGTCGCCGGTCACTCGCACGTACATTTCCGGCGAGGCCCCGACCAGGTACTCCCCCTCCCCCATGTTCAGGAAGAACTCGTACGGGGCCGGATTGCGGTGCCGCAGCCGCTCGTAGAACGCGGCGGGCGAGCCGCAGGCAGCGTGGAAGGCGTGGCTGGGCACCACCTCGAACAGATCGCCGCAGGCAAATCGCTCCCTGGCCGCCGCCACGACCCGGGCATATGCGCCCGGCTGCGGATCGGCGGGCAGGGCAGGAACAGCGGGCGAAACAGGCGCCCCGGGCTGGCTCCCGCCGCTGCTGGCCGGGGTCGCTCGGGGCAGCCCGTGCGTGGACCCGGCGGCCGTGGCGAAGTCGTACGAGAAGCAAGTGGCGGTCTCGCGTTTGCGGTCCAGCGCGTACAGCCGGTCGGGAATGTGCAGGACCAGGTCGCGCCGGCCCGCCTGGCGCTCGTGCCGCAGCCGGACCGGCTCGAACTGGAACGCCAGGTCGTAGCCGAATGCCCCGTACAGGCCCAGGTGCGGGTCGGGCCCGGCGAAAGCGGCGATGACCTCGCGCAGCGCGGAGAACACCGTGCGGCGGTGGCTGCGCTCCTCCTCCGTGAAGGAACCGCCGTCGTCCTCGACGATGACCTCGACCTGGTCTGGATCCTGGCCAGCGCCAGCCGGGCCGGAGCCAGCCGGGCCGGAGCCAGCCGTAACCGGGGTGCCGGCCCGGCGCAGGGCCGCCTCGATCACCGGCATCAGCACGCGGCCGCGGTCGTTGAGCGCCCGGGCCGCGACGCGCCTGCCGCTGGCGACGATCTCGACGGGCGGGTCGACGTAGGCCAGGTGCCAGCGGCTGTAACGGCCCGGGTACTCCATCCCGGAACTGAGTACGGCGCCGCGGCGCTCGTCGACCTGGCGGGTGATCTGGCCGAGCAGGGCGGGGTCGAAGGGCGCGGCGGTGCGCCTCACCCGGACTCCGCCGCTGGTCACGAAATCGGCCTGGGCAGCCGCTGCGGACTGTGTGTCTGGCATTGACGGGTCCTCGCATCGTCGGCCGGCCCGCCGGACGGGCACGACAAAGGCGACCGCCGGGTGCCGGGCAGTCGCCTTCAGGATCTCAGAGAGAACGCGAACCAGGCACCGCCTAGCGGCGGCGGCGCCAGCCTGCGGCGCGGTTCACGTGCATGGCGTGAGCCTAGCCGGGCGCGGCGCCACGCGCCACTGGGCACGCCAGGCCAGACCAGACATCCAGTAACTGGGGTACGCATGCGGGCAACCCGCTAGTTCCCTATTATTCATGCCATGTGGCCGTCCGGTTACTTAGCGCAGCTATGGGCCGTCCGTGCCCGCGACGGCGCACCGGCCGGGCCAGCAAAGACAGCCCTGATGTCGGTGGCCGCCCGGATCGCCCGCACCATCCGCTGCATCGCGATCGCGTACATCGCCGTTCAGGTGGTCATCTGGCATTCGTTCTACGCGGCCGATCCGTGGCGCCTCGCCGGGCCTGTCGCCGCGGTGGCATGGGCGACCGCGGTGGTGGCTTGCCTGCGGTGCCGCTTACCGCCGATATGGCAGTTTGCCGTCATCGACTCGGGCGTCAACGTGGCACTCGCGCTCGGCGCCACGTGGTGCGTGCCACCCGCCATGCGCGGCGACGCGGCGAACTGGCTGTTCATCTCGATGGAAAGCCAGCTCATCGTCCCTGCCTGGTTCGCGCCCGCCGCGGTGTCCCCGCCGCTGGCCCTCGCGTCGGGGACGGCCTACTGGGCAGGCGCGGCCGCGACCCCGGCCGAGGGCTACGGGGGCAGCTCCCCAGCCGCGGCCGGGACCTTGCTGGTCATGGTCGCGGCCGCGCAATGGTGCGCGCGCCTGATGCTCTGCCGCCTGGCCGACCGGGCGGACGTCGCTCTCGCGCGAGCCGATCAGGACGCCCGCGAGCAGTACGTCGCCCTGTCGAGGAATCTAGAGCGCGCCGAGCATGAGCGCCTGCTGCACGACACGGTGCTCAACACGCTCACCGCCCTGGCGCGTGCGGGCAGTTCCGGCGCGGACGAGGTGGTGGGCCGATGCCGGCATGACGTCATGCTGATGGAGTATGTGCTCAACGATCCCGGTGACCCGGCCAGGGCGGCCGGGCGAGGATACGGCGGCCTGCTCGCCGCCATCGAGGCCATTGCTGTTGAGATGCGCGCCCGCGGGCTGGCCGTGCACGTCGAGGTCAGCAACGGCATTCCGGCCGGGACTGGCGTCGTCGGCACGGCCAGCGCCCCGGCGGAACCCGTGCGTGTGCCGGTGGTCCCGGTGGCCGTGGCGGTCGCGATCGCGCGCGCCGTGCGCGAGGCGCTGGCGAATGTCCTCAGCCATGCCGGCACCGCAGAAGCCTGGGTCGGCATCGACGTCAGCCCGGCGGCGCCGGGCGGCGAGCTCGCGGAGCCCGGCGGCCTCCGGGTGACCGTCCGGGACACCGGCGCGGGGTTCGACCCCGCCCGCGTCGATCCGGCCCGGCTGGGCCTGCGGCGGTCCATCGTGGAGCGCATCACCGACTGCGGCGGGCGGGCATCGATACGGTCGGCGCCGGGCGAGGGCACCGTGGTGAGCTTGTGCTGGGCCGCCTCGGCGCATCCCAGCCAGGTCGCAGTCCCGCGCCGAACCGCCGGCCGAGGGAGCTTGCCATGATGAGCTGCTACGGAGTGCCAGGGGCGGCGTACGAGGCCGAACTGCCCAGGGCGGCCGGGACGCTGGCGGCGATCTGGCAGCTCACCATTCTGACCCAGGTGCTGATCGACCTGCCCGACTACCGCGAGGCCGCCGTGCCAGTCGCCGTGTGGCTCGGGATGCTCGCGACGGCGGTATGGCTGGTGCCACGGGCACGCGCGCGCGGCCTCACCGGCGGTGAGGCCGCGGCCGCGATCGCGGTTGCCGTCGCCGCGGTCGCCCTCGTCGGCTGGGACCGCCGCGTGCATGGCGGTACCGGGACCGTGGACTGGTCGGTCCTAGGTACGGCCTGGCTGCTCGCCCTCGTCGCCCTGAGCCGTCCAGCCCGGGTATCGATCTCCGGGGCGCTGCTGATATTCGGCACGCACGCTCTCTTCACCATCCGCATGTTCGGCGTGAGCCCGCTCGGCCTGGCGCGGCTCGCGCTCACCGCCTACACACTGGCAGTGATCCTGGTCATCTTCGCCGCCCTGCAGCCGGCCTTGCGCACCTATGCCGGGCTGGCCGCGCGCCGCGCCGCGCTGGCGAGCCGGTCAGCGGCGGAACGCGCGGCGGCCGCCGCGGTCTGCGAGGACCGGCGCCGGCGGCTCGCCCTGCTGGACGTGGAAGCGCTCCCGCTGCTGCGCGGCATTGCCGACGGGACGCTGGACCCCAGCACCGACAGCGAGGTGCGGGCGCGATGCGCCCGGCTCGGCGCGACGCTGCGGCGTGCCCTCGCGGACCGGGCGCGCAGCGCGGGAGGGCTGCTGGCCGAGCTGGAGCCCGCACTGCGCGCCGCCCGGGCACGGGGCCTGCCAGTTGATGTCCGGGTGGTCGGTGACCCCGGGCGTCCCACCTGGGAGGTTGCGGCCGCGACCCTGGCGGCGGTGGGCGGCGTCATGAGCGCGCTCCCGCCGCACCCGGTAACGCTCACCGTCCTGGCGTCCGGCAGCGACGTGGAGCTGTTCGTGACCTTCGACAGGCCGCCGCGGCCTGCGCCAGAGGTCGCCGGGCTGAGGCAGCACGTGCCAGGGGAGGCACGCTGGCGTGCCAGAGTCGACGTCGACCACACCGGTGCGGGATGCCTCGAGGTCCGATGGCGGCAGGCGGCGGCATGACCGGCGGAACGGCGGGCAGTGCCGGCATGACCGGCGGAGCGGCGGGCAGTGCCGGCATGACCGGCGGAACGGGAGGCAGTGCCGCCAGCATCGCCGACGGGGACTCCGGCATGACCGGTGTCATCGACGTCGCGGCCGTGGACGACCACCCCATCGTCCTCGACGGAGTCGCCGGCTGGGTCATGGCCGGCGAGCGCGGCATCCGGGTCGTCGGTACGGCGGCGACCGTGGACGCCCTCCTCGCCGGGCCAGGACGGCGCGCGCATGTGGTCCTCCTCGATCTCGACCTGGGCGACGGCACAACCGTTGAGCGCAACGTAGCGGCCGTCCTCGCCGCCGGTCCCGCCGTTCTCGTGCTCTCTGCTTCCGACAAGCCGCTCTCCGTCCGGGCCGCGGTGCGCGCCGGCGCTCTCGGTTATGTCGTGAAAAACGATGGAACCTCCGAGATAAGGGCGGCCATCAACGCGGTGGCCGCGGGCGAAGATTGGATCTCCCCCCGCCTCGCGTACATATTCGCCACCGACGACGCCCCCGACCGGCCCCGCCTCAGCCAGCAGGAGACGCGTGCGCTGCGCCTTTACGCTACCGGCATGCCGATAAAGTCCGTCGCCCGGAGGATGACCATCAGCGAGGAAACGGTCAAGCAGTATGTCGGCCGGGTCCGGGGAAAGTACGCCCGGGCAAACCGGGCCGCACCCACGAAATTGGACCTGTACTATCGAGCCGTCGAGGACGGGCACCTCCCATCTCTCCCTAGCCCCCGGATCCCCCCCCACGGGTTATAGGGCCCCAGGAAGTGCCCGTCCTCGACCTTTGTCACGCGAGGTAATCCTACGGTGTGTACCCCGGGCCCGTCATGACCCCCGAGAGGGGGTCATGACGGGCTGATGACGGTGCTAGCCGCCCGTGCTGTGGGCCGCCGCGTGCGAGGTGGCGACCGCTCGCGGGTCGATGGCCAGATCGTCGGGCGTGTGCTGCGGTATCGGCCTGCCGACAATGCGGTAGACGGCGGTCCCGTCCACCGTTTCCTGCTCGAGCAGCAGGTCGACGAGCCTGCCGAGCTGGTCGCGGTGGGAGCGGATCTGCGCGAGAGCGGACGTCTCCGCCTCGCGCAGCAGCCGGGCTACCTCGCCGTCGATCTTGGCCTGCGTCGCCTCGGCGAAGGGCCGGCTGGACATGCCGGGCCCGCCGCCGCCCAGGAACACCGAGCCGCCCTCCGGATAGCCGACCGGGCCGATCGCCGCCGACAGGCCGAACTCGCGGACCATCTTCGTCGCCAGGTCGGTGGCACCGGCGAGGTCATTGGCCGCGCCGGTCGAACCCTGGCCGAGCTCCACCAGTTCGGCCGCGCGGCCGCCGAGCCGGACCTCCAGCGTCTGCTTCAGGTAGTTCTCGCCGTACAAGTGCCGTTCGACCAGCGGCAGCTGCTGGGTCACGCCGAGCGCCTGGCCGGATGGCAGGATGGTCACCTTCTCGACCGGGTCAGCATGGTCGGACAGGGCCGCCACGATCGCGTGGCCTGCCTCGTGGATGGCGACGGCATGCTTTTCCTCGGGCAGCAGCACGTTGGAGCCCTCGCGGCGGCCGAGCAGGATCCGGTCCCGCGCGTCGGCGAAGTCCGCGGCAGTCAGCACGTCCCGGTTCTCGCGAACTGCGAAGATCGCTGCCTCGTTGACCAGGTTGGCCAGGTCCGCGCCGGAGAAGCCGGGGGTGCCGCGCGCGACGACCATGAGATCGACGTCTCCGGTGAGCTTCTTGCCCCGGCAGTGCACCGCCAGGATCGCGGCGCGCTCATTGAGCGTCGGCAGCGGGATCGTGACCTGGCGGTCGAAGCGGCCGGGCCGCAGCAGCGCGGGGTCGAGCACCTCGGGACGGTTCGTCGCACCCAGCACGACGATTCCCTGTGCCATGTCGAAGCCGTCCATCTCGGCCAGCAGCTGGTTGAGCGTCTGCTCCCGCTCGTCGTTGGCGACAACCGCGCCGGAGCCGGCCCGGCGCTGGCCGATAGCGTCGATCTCGTCGATGAAGATAATCGCCGGGGCGCGCTTGCGCGCCTCGGCGAACAAGTCGCGCACCCGGGCCGCGCCGACGCCGACGAACAACTCCACAAAGCTCGAGCCGGTCACCGAGAAGAACGGTACCGAGGCCTCGCCGGCGACCGCCCTGGCGAGCAGCGTCTTGCCGGTGCCGGGCGGGCCGATCATCAGCACGCCGCGCGGGGCCATCGCGCCAGCCCTGGTATAACGGTCCGGGCGGCGGAGGAAGTCCACCACCTCGGCGATCTCGGACTTGACGCCCTCGTACCCGGCCACGTCGCTGAACTTGGTCTGCGGCCGTTCGGCGTCGAAGACCTTCGCGCGCGACCTGCCGACGCCGAGCACGCCCTGCAGCCCCGCGGCTCCCCCGCCAGCTCGTGACATCCGGCGGAACAGGTAGAAGATAAAGATCAGCGGCAGCAGGAAGATCGCCACCGACAGGAGCACCGTGCCGAGTCCAGAGCCTGGCGGCGTCGCGTCCACCGACTTGACGCCGTCTGCGGTCAGCTGCTGGCTGAGCGCCGTCGTCGGCTGGCCCGGAATTACCGTCGTATAGGACTTCCCGTTCGTCAGGTCGCCGGTCGCCACCGTGTTCGAGCCGCTGGACCCGTTCCCGAACGTGACCGTCTTGATCTTATGCGCGCTGGCGTCCGCGGTGAACTGCGAGTAGCTGAGGCTGACGGGCGAGCTGACGTGCAGCGCGGGCAGGAAAACGTACAGCAGCAGCGACGCCATGATCGCCACCGGCCACAGCCAGTGCCGCCAGCCCGGCGGCGGCGGGGGCGCCGTGGGAACAGGCTTGTCACCAGGCGGCGGTGGAATCGGCTGCTTGCTCATGATTCATCCTAGATCCGGCTAAGCGGTCAAGAATCTCTGCCCAGTGGCGATGGTAGCCGAGCGGCCTGCTTCGTGATCGCGCGTCGCTTGCCGCGCGAGCACGGGCGGGCTGCGGCCCTCGCGCTCGCACGGACAGCCTCCTCGCGCTCGCACGGACAGCCTCCTCGCGCCGGTGCGGACAGCCGCAGCGCGGGTCGCGGGTACGGTCAGGGGTGCGGGGCGGGCCCGCCGGCGAGACCGCGGTCCACGTCAATCCAGCCGTAATCCAGCCGTCAGGGAGCGTGCAGCAGCGATGATCCTCACGATCACCGTCGACGGAGCTGTGGTCAGCTTTCCGGATCGCGATGGCCAGAACCTGCTTGACGTGCTGCGCGATGACATCGGTGTCACCGGGCCCAAGCCCGGCTGCGGCGAGGACGCCTGCGGTGCCTGCACCGTGCTGGTCGGCCGGCGGGCAGTGACCGCATGCACAACGCCCGCCGCGCAGCTGGCCGGGCAGCAGATCACGACCGTCGCGGGCCTGGCCGAGGACGGCGTCCTGCACCCGGTGCAGCAGGCGTGGCTGGAAACGGGCGCCATGCAGTGCGGTTACTGCACCCCGGGCTGGCTGACCGCCATCGCCGCCCTGCTGGCCCGGACGCCCGATCCAGACGACGACAGGATCGCCGCGGAACTGGCAGGCAGCGTCTGCCGCTGCTGGACTTACCCGCGGATCCTGCGGGCAGTGCACCGCGCCGCCGAGCTGATGAACCACCCTGAATTGCTGCTTCCGGTGCCGCCGCCAGCGGATGCCCGCGGCTGGGGCGCGCGGCCTGCCGGACCTGCGCCCGCCGCGCCGCGGCTTCCCGCTGGCCTGCCGTGGGATCAGGCGCCCAAGGACGGCGAAACGTTCTTCGGACCGCTCTGCGACGGGCTGGTAGCGGTCGTGAGCGATGCCGCGGCGGGCGCCCCGGACGGTGCCGCATTCGACGCGGCCCGCCAGCACAGCTGGGACGCGCCGGACGGCGCCTGGGTGCACGTCAGTGCCGATGGCACGATCACGGCGTTCACCGGGAAGGTCGAGGCTGGCCAGGGCACCCGCACCGTGCTCGCGCTGCTCGTCGCCGAGGAGCTTGCGATGCCGCCGGCTTCGGTACGGCTGGTGATGGGCCAGACCGATGTCTCGCCCTTCGACCCGGGCACTTCCGGGGACCTGCTGACCGGCGTGCGCCGGGTCGAGCGGGTACCCGCCGGCGGACCGGTGACCAGGCCCGCCGAATGGCAGCCGGCCGGTCATGAGGCCAGGGCAGTCGGCGGCGCCGATGTCGTTACCGGCGCCAAGCGGTTCCCCGCAGATCTGCGCATGGACGGCATGCTGCATGGCTGCGTGCTCCGGCCGCCCGCGTTCGGGGCCACCTTGCGCAGCGCCGACACGACCGCGGCCGCGGCCCTGCCCGGCGTCCTGGTGGTGCGGGAGGAGGCCTTCATCGGCGCTGCGGCACCAGACCGTGCCACCGCCCGCCGCGCGATCGAGGCCGTCGATGCCAGCTGGGACCGGCGGCCGCAGCCGGGCCCGGGCGAGCTGGCGGACTATCTGCGGGCGCATCCCATCGCGGCCGAGGGCCGGAGCGCCGCGTTCCGGCACGAGGCGGGTGACGTCGACGCCGCGCTGGCGGCGGGCCCGCTGCGGCTGGCGGCGCGCTACACGACAGCGCATGTCGCTCATGTCGCGCTTGAGCCCAGGTCCGCGCTGGCCAGCTGGCAGGACAAGCAGCTTACGGTGTGGACCGGCACCTCCACGCCGTTCCGGGCGCGGCGTGAGCTGGCTGCCGCGCTGGGCATCCCCGAGGCCGTCGTCCACGTGCTCGTGCCGGACTTCGGCGGCAGGCACGGCAGCGCGGTGGCCCTGGAGGCCGCGCGGCTCGCCAGAGCGGCAGGCCGTCCGGTCAAGGTGCAGTGGAGCAGGCCCGAGGAGTTCCGCTGCGGTTACCTGCGGCCCGCGGCGCTGATCGAGGTTCGCAGCAGCGCCGGCCGGACCGGCGCCATCACCGGCTGGTCGTTCTGCACCATCAACTCCGGCCAGGCCGGGATCCTGAGCCCTTACCGGATACCGCATCAGCGCATCGTCTATCAGCCCGCCGAGTCGCCGCTGCCGCAGGGGCCCTACCGCGC
>DATJZH010000214.1:0-9344 GCA_035499215.1 Streptosporangiaceae bacterium
GCCAGGAATGCGGCACAGTCCCTGGTCCTGCACAAGACCCGGCGGGCCAGTGACCTCACGACGCGCAGCCGCGCGCTCAGCGAGATCCAGGAGGCGCTCGGGCTCGATGACGCGCCGCTGCGGATCGAGAGCTACGACGTCTCCAACTTGCAGGGCACCCACGTGGTCGCGTCCATGGTCGTGTTCGAGGATGGCCTGGCCCGCAAGTCGGAGTACCGCAGGTTTGCCATCAAGGGCGTGGACGGCACCGATGACGTGGCCGCCATCCGGGAGGTGATCGGCCGCAGGTTCCGGCGCTACCTGCAGGAGCGCGACGCGGACAGCCGCGAGGCGCTCGCTGATCTGGCCGCAGCCGCGGTCGGGGCCGAGCCGCCGGCCCGGCGGAAGTTCGCCTACCCGCCGGGCCTGCTCGTGATCGACGGTGGTCCGGCGCAGGTCAGCGCGGCAGTGCAGGCGCTGGAAGAACTCGGGGTGGTCGACGTCTCGGTGTGCGGGCTGGCCAAGCGGCTGGAGGAGGTCTGGCTGCCGGGCGAGGACAGCCCGGTCATCCTGCCGCGCAGCAGCGAGGGTCTGTACCTGCTGCAGCGGGTGCGGGACGAGGCGCACAGATTCGCCATCACCTATCACCGGAAAAAGCGCGGCGCGGCGCTGACGGTCAGCGAGCTGGACGCGGTGCCGGGCCTGGGCCGCGCCCGGCAGGCTACGCTGCTGCGGCACTTCGGCTCGGTCCGCCGGCTGAGCGAAGCATCGGCCGAGCAGATCGCTGGCCTGCCGGGGATCGGACAGCGGACGGCGCAGGCCGTCATCGCGGCGCTGCAGGGCGATCACCACGGCCTGGCCGGCCGGGAGCCGGCAGACGGCGCCGCGGGGCGGCACGATATGGCCGGCCAGACATCGGGCGGAAACGCCGCGGGGGGCGGTAGCAGATGAGACCCGACCACGTAACACCGGAGATCGTCATCATCACCGGGCTGTCCGGGGCCGGCCGGAGCACCGCTGCCAAGTCCCTGGAGGACCTCGACTGGTTCGTGGCCGACAACCTGCCGCCCGACCTGCTGCCTATGATGACTGACCTGGCCAGGCGCGCCAAGGACGCGGTTCCCCGGCTCGCCGCTGTGGTCGACGTGCGCAGCCGCGCGTTCTCGACCGACCTCAAATCGACCGTCGCGGAGCTGGAGCGTCGCGGCGTCCGGCCGTATGTGGTCTTCCTCGAGGCCGACGACGAAACGCTGGTCCGCAGATTCGACAGCGTCCGCCGCCCGCATCCGCTGCAGGAGACCGGCCGGGTGATCGAGGGCATCGCCGCCGAGCGGGAGCAGCTCCGGGGGCTGCGCGCGGAGGCAGACCTGGTGCTCGACACCTCCAGGCTCAACGTGCACGAGCTTCGGGCCCGGATGCGGAGCGAGTTCAGCGGCGACACCGAAACCGGGACGCGGGTCAACGTCGTGTCGTTCGGCTTCAAGTACGGCCTGCCGGTCGACGCCGATATGGTCGCGGACTGCCGGTTCCTGCCGAATCCGCATTGGGTGCCCGATCTCGCGCCGCTGACCGGGCGGGACGAGCGGGTCCGGGACTATGTCCTCGGCCAGCCCGACGCGGCCGGGTTCCTGCGCGCTCTCGTCGAGGTGGCGCAGATCACCCTGGCGGGATATGAGCGCGAGGGCAAGCATTTCGCGATGCTGGCCATCGGCTGCACCGGCGGCAAGCACCGCAGTGTCGCAATGGCCGAGGAGATCGCCGCCCGGCTCGCCGGGAGCCGTCCTGGCGTGCGGGTGGCGCACCGGGATCTGGGACGCGAGTGACGGCGATGACGGACGACAGCGGCCACGCGGCCGAGCAGCGAGCGGCGGGCGCCGCAGTGGCCGGCCCGGCAGTGGCCGGAGCCGGAGCCAGCCGGCCGGTCAGCCGCAAGGTGGTCGCCCTTGGCGGCGGGCACGGGCTGCATGCGTCGCTGTCGGCGCTGCGGCGCGTCACCCGCCAGCTCACCGCGATCGTGACGGTAGCCGACGACGGCGGCTCGAGCGGCAGGCTGCGCCGCGAGTTCGGCGTGCTGCCGCCTGGCGACCTGCGGATGGCTCTGGCTGCGCTGTGCGGTGATGACGCCTGGGGCACCACCTGGAGCGCAGTCGTGCAGCACCGCTTCAGTGGCGAGCAGGACCTCGGCGGCCATGCCGTCGGCAACGTCCTGATCGTCGCGCTCTGGGAGCTGCTCGGCGATACCGTGCAGGGCCTGGACTGGGTTGGCCGGCTGCTCGGCGCGCACGGCCGGGTACTGCCGATGGCGTCGGTGCCGCTGGACCTGGCTGCCGAGGTCGAAGGGGCAGATCCGGGCGGTCCGGACGAGGTGACCACCGTTCGCGGCCAGGTCGCGTGCGCGATGTCCACCGGGCGGGTACGGTCTGTGTCACTGATACCCGCCGACCCGCCTGCGTGCCCGGAAGCCTTGGCCGCTGTCGGGGCGGCGGACTGGATCGTGCTCGGACCCGGTTCCTGGTTCACCAGCGTGATCCCGCACCTGCTTGTTCCGGAACTCGCCGCGGCGCTGGTCACCACCAGGGCGCGCAGGGTGGTAGCGCTGAACCTGGCGCCGCAGCCGGGGGAGACCGCGGGGTTTTCCCCGCACGCTCACCTGGAGGTACTTTCCGATCATGCGCCGGAGCTGACCGTTGACGTCGTGCTCGCCGACCGCACAGCGGCAGCGGGAGCCACGGCCGAGCTGGAGAAGGCGGCCAGCCTGCTAGGCGGCAGGCTCGCGCTGGCTGACCTGGCGGTGGGGGACGGTTCGCCACGCCACGATCCGCGGCGGCTGGCGGGCGCGTTCGCGCAGATCTTCGAGGGGGAATGAGGCCGATGGCACTGACTGGCCTGGTGAAAGACGAGCTCAGCCGCGTCAGCGTGGTCAAGCCGTGCTGCCGCAAAGCGGAGGTATCCACCCTGCTCAGGTTCGCCGGCGGGCTGCACCTGGCGGCCGGGCGCATCGTCGTGGAGGCTGAGCTTGACACCGGGGCGGTCGCGCGCAGGCTGCGCAAGGACATCGCTGAGGTATTCGGCCATTCCTCGGAGCTGATAGTGCTCGCGCCGAGCGGCCTGCGCAAGGGCAACCGCTACGTCGTGCGGGTGCACAAGGACGGCGAGAGCCTGGCTCGCCAGACGGGCCTGGTCGACGGCCACGGACGTCCGGTGCGCGGCCTGCCACGGCAGGTGGTCTCCAGCACGACGTGCGATTGCGAGGCCGCGTGGCGCGGGGCTTTCCTGGCGCACGGCTGCCTGACCGAGCCGGGGCGCTCGATGTCGCTGGAGCTCACCTGCCCGGGTCCGGAGGCCGCGCTGGCCATGGTCGGCGCCGCGCGGCGGCTCAGGATCCACGCGAAGGCCAGGGACGTGCGGGGCGTCGATCGCGTGGTGGTGCGGGACGGTGAGGCGATCAGCGCCCTGCTGACCAGGCTGGGAGCGCACGACAGCGTGCTGGCCTGGGAGGAACGGCGGATGCGCCGCGAGGTCCGGGCGACCGCGAACAGGCTCGCCAACTTCGACGACGCCAACCTGCGGCGCAGCGCGCGCGCCGCGGTAGCTGCCGGAGCCCGGGTGGAGCGGGCGCTGGAGATCCTGGGCCCGCAGGCGCCCGAGCACCTGATCGTGGCCGGCCAGCTCCGGATCAAGCACCGGCAGGCGAGCCTGGAGGAGCTCGGCCAGCTCGCTGATCCGGCTCTGACCAAGGACGCGATCGCCGGCCGCATCCGCCGGCTGCTCGCACTCGCGGACAGGCGCGCGATTGAGCTGGGCGTGCCCAATACCGAGGCCCATCTGACCGCCGACATGCTCGTCCCATGAGGCGTCGCCGCCGCTTCCCGGCGGGCGCCCGCCCGGCCCGCAGTTCCCGGCGCAGCTGCCGGCGCCGCCGGTCCCGCCGTAATGGCGCGAAAAGAGCCCTACCGGGCGGTTCCAGCTCGCCCGCCGTCCGGTAAGGTTTCGGTCGAGCTGATGCGAGGCATCGCCGCAGGCGAGGCGATCGCAGTAACCGAGAGTGACAACACAGAGGGAGTGGTTCTGCAGTGACTGTCCGGGTGGGAATCAACGGCTTCGGCCGGATCGGGCGCAACTTCTGGCGGGCTGTCCACTCCGGTGCCGGTGCCGCAGCCGATATCGAGATCGTGGCCGCCAACGACCTGACAGACGCCGCGACGCTGGCGCATCTGCTGAAGTACGACACGGTGCTTGGCACTCTCGACATCGACGTCAGGGTCGACGGCGACGTCATCAAGGCTGGCGACAAGGAGATCCAGGTGCTCGCCCAGCGGGACCCGGCGGCACTGCCGTGGGCGGACCTCGGCGCGGACGTGGTGATCGAGTCGACCGGTCACTTCACCAAGGCCGACGACGCCCGCAAGCACATCGCGGCCGGCGCCCAGAAGGTCATCATCTCGGCCCCGGCCAAGGGCGAGGACGTCACGATCGTCCTCGGTGTCAACGACGATGACTACGACCCCGGCCAGCATCTCATCATCTCCAGCGCCTCCTGCACGACGAACTGCGTGGCGCCGCTGGCCAAGGTGCTGCACGACAGCTTCGGGATCGTCAAGGGCATGATGACGACCATTCACGCCTACACCAACGACCAGGTCATCCTGGACTTCCCGCACAAGGACCTGCGCCGGGCGCGGGCGGCGGCGCAGAACATCATCCCGACGACCACCGGAGCGGCGCGGGCGACCTCGCTGGTGCTGCCCGAGCTCAAGGGCAAGCTCGACGGCATGGCCATGCGGGTGCCGGTCATGGACGGCTCGGTCACCGACCTGGTCGTGCAGGTCGGCCGCGAGACGACCATCGACGAGGTCAACGCGGCCTACCAGGCCGCCGCCGCCGGGCCGCTCAAGGGCTACCTGCACTACACCACCGACCCGGTAGTCTCCTCCGACATCGTCGGGACACCATGGTCGTGCACCTTCGACTCCCAGCTGACCATGACGGCGGGTGACCAGGTCAAGGTCATCGGCTGGTACGACAACGAATGGGGCTACTCCAACCGGCTCGCCGACCTGACCGCGCTGGTGGGTACCCAGCTGCCGGCCCGGTCATGAGGGGCATCGAGGAACTCGATGTCGGCGGTCATGCCGTCCTGCTCAGGGCCGACCTGAACGTCCCGCGCGACGGCGCCAGGATCACCGACGACGGCCGGATCAGGGCCAGCCTGCCGACGATCACCGACCTGACTGGCCGGGGCGGCCGGGTGATCATCTGCGCGCACCTGGGCAGGCCCTCGGGCGGCAGTTACGAGGAGCGCGCCGCTGGCGGCCCGTCGCTGGCACCGGTGGCGGTCCGGCTCGGCGAGCTGCTCGGAAACCAGGTCAGGATGGCCGAGGACGCGGCGGGCAAGTCAGCCGAGGCCGTCGCGGCCAGCCTGCGCGACGGCGAGGTGGCGCTGCTGGAGAACGTCCGGTTCGAGCCCACCGAGACCAGCAAGGACGATGCCAAGCGCAGCGAGCTCGCCGCCCGGCTGGCCGCCCTGGCACAGCTGTATGTCGGCGACGGGTTCGGCGCCCTGCACCGCAAGCATGCCAGCGTCTATGACGTGCCAGGCCTGCTTCCGCACGCGGCGGGCAAGCTGGTGCTGGCCGAGGTCGACGTGCTCCGGCGGCTGACCCGCGATCCCGATCGCCCTTACGTCGTCGTACTCGGCGGCGCCAAGCCGTCAGACAAGCTCGCGGTGATCGCCAACCTGCTGGACAAGGCTGACCGGCTGATCATCGGCGGCGGGATGTCCTACACGTTCCTTGCGGCGCGGGGGCATGAGGTCGGCCGCTCGCTGCTGGAGGCCGACCAGCTCGATCGCGTTTCCGGCCTGATGGCCGAGGCCGGCCGGCGCGGCGTGGAAATTGTGCTCCCCGTCGACCTCGTCGGCGCTACGCACTTCGCTGCGGACGCCGAGCATGAGGTATTCCCGGTGGCCGGCTTCCCCGCCGACCGGGAGAGCATGGACATGGGGCCGGAGACCCGCGCACTGTTCGCCAGCAAGCTCGCCGACGCCAGGACGGTGTTCTGGAATGGCCCGGTCGGGGTGTTCGAGTTCCCGGCCTTCGCGGCTGGCACGCTGGCGGTGGCTCAGGCGATCAGCAGGGTGCAGGGGCTGACTGTCGTCGGCGGCGGCGACTCCGCCGCTGCCGTTCGGCAACTTGGCTTTCCCGAAGGCGCCTTCGGCCACATTTCCACTGGCGGCGGGGCCAGCCTCGAATATCTCGAGGGTGCCTCGCTGCCAGGGCTCGCGGCGCTTGAGGCGTCCGCGTGAGCGGGCAGGGCGCAGGCCGCAAGCCGCTGATCGCCGGCAACTGGAAGATGCACAACACGCATTTCGAGGCGCTGGCCCTGACGCAGAAGCTCGCGTTCACGCTGACCGCCAAGGACTTCGACGCCGTCGACGTCGCCGTGCTGCCGCCGTTCACCGCGCTGCGCAGCGTGCAGACCCTGATCGAGGGGGACAAGCTGCAGCTGGCCTACGGTGCGCAGGACATCTCCGCCCATGACGAAGGCGCTTACACGGGCGAGGTTTCCGGCCGGATGCTGGCCCGGCTCGGCTGCAGCTATGTGCTGGCTGGCCACTCGGAACGGCGCCAGTACCACCACGAGGACGATGAGCTCGTCAACGCTAAGGTCAAGGCGGCCCTGCGGCACGGTCTCGTGCCGGTGCTGTGCGTGGGGGAGCCGCTGCCGGTCCGGCAGGCCGGCGACCACCTCGCGCACACGCTGAGCCAGCTTGACGGCGGCCTGGCAGCGCTGACGGCTGATCAGGTAGCCGGTCTCGTCGTGGCCTATGAGCCGGTATGGGCGATCGGGACCGGAGAAGTGGCCACTCCGGCGGACGCGCAGGAGGTGTGCGGCGCGATCCGCCGCCGCATATCCGCTCTTCACGGGGGCGAGGCGGGCGCAGGTGCGCGTATTCTGTATGGCGGGTCAGTGAAACCCGATAACATGCCCGCAATCATGGAGCAGCCGGACATCGACGGCGCGCTGGTCGGCGGCGCGAGCCTGGATGCCGGCGATTTTGTCAGGATCTGCCGGTATCGTGAGGTGGCCGTGCAATCCTGAGCAGAGCGCCCGGAAGGACGAGAAGACGTGATCATCGCAGTTTCCGTCGTCCTGATCATTACCAGTCTGCTCATGATCCTGTTCGTGCTGCTGCACAAGGGGAAGGGCGGCGGCCTCTCGGATTTGTTCGGCGGCGGGATCTCGTCGAACCTCGGCTCGTCGTCGGTCGTCGAGCGGAATCTGGACCGGATCACGATCTTCACCGGCATTCTGTGGTTCCTGTGCATCGTGGCGCTGGGCCTGCTCGAGAACAGATAGCGGCTGGCACGCAGGCACGGGCAGTCACCGGATCAGCGCGTCATACTGGCAAGGGGTGAGTAGTGAGTAGTGGCAACGCCATCCGCGGCAGCCGTGTCGGAGCGGGGCCGATGGGCGAGGCAGAGCGCGGCGAGGCAGCGCCGCGGGTGCGGGTCTCCTTCTGGTGCTCCAACGGGCATCAGACGAAGCCGAGTTTCGCGAGCGATGCCGCGGTACCCGATACCTGGGATTGCCCGCGCTGCGGCTTCCCTGCTGGCCAGGAAGAGACAAACCCGCCGGCCCCGCCGCATGCCGAGCCCTACAAGACGCACCTGGCCTACGTGAAGGAGCGCCGTAACGACACCGACGGCGCCGCCATCCTCGCTGAGGCAATGCAGCGGCTCCGCAAGGGCGCCTGACGTCCCGCCGCGGGGCGCCGTGACCGCGCCCTGCCAGCACGCGAAAGCTACAGCGGCGCCACCCGACCTTCGGGTGCAGTGCCATGCCGTTCTGTCCATCTCCCGGCCGCGGCGATCGCTGCGAGCGTCCCCGGGTTTACCGCCGCACCGCAAGGTAGCGGCAGAGCAGGTATCCCTCCGCTTCCAGCACATGCGCCAGCCGCAGGCCGGCCAGCGGGCCGGCCTGCGGGCCGGGGCGGGCACCGGGCGGCGTCGGCAGGCTAGCCTGCGGCCCCGGCAGGCTAGCCTGCGGCCCCGTTCCCTGGTCCTGCTGCGTTCCCTGGTCCTGCTGTGCGAGCGGGCTGACGATCCGGCCCGCTGAGCCGCCGGCCAGCACCGGGCTGTAGGTCAGGCACAGCTCGTCCAGCAGGCCGCCGGCGATGATCTGGGCAAGCAGCCCGGGGCCGCCCTCGACCAGAATCCGGCGGTAGCCGCGCCCGGCCAGGGCTGCGATGGCGCCGGCCGCGGTGACCGTCTGCCGCCCGGCCACGATCACGTCGGCGTGCGCGGAAGCGGCCGCCACCCGGCCGGCGCCGACGGCCTCAGTCGTCAGCACGATAGTCCTGGCCAGGCCGGGTGCCGCGACGAGCAGGCCATCGCCCGGATCGAGGTCCAGCCCGCGGGTCAGCACCGCGATCGGCGGGGTCGGCGCCTGGCCCGCGCGCAGCTGCGGCCAGACCTCGGCCGGCCGCACCGGCCGGTACCGCTCAGCCCGCGCCGTTCCCGCGCCGACCAGGATCACGTCGGCAAGGCTGCGGAGCACAGAGAACACCCGCCTGTCGGCCCGGCCGGAAAGGCCACCGGACTTGCCGTCAGCCGTCGCGGCCCCGTCGGCACTGGCGACCATGTTGGCGCGCAGCCAGGGGCGCTCGGCCGCGCCCGGGTAGGCGTAGAGACGGCCGAGCGCGCCGATGGCGTCCGCGCCGATTTCCTGTCCGGCTGCAGGCGCGGGAAAGATCTGCTGCACGGTCAGCAGTCAATCAGACCGGGGGGCTGCCGTCAGCATGAGCAAGGCCGCAGCCGTTGGCGCGCGGGCAGCGCTGGCCGCCAGGAGACCCTGGGCGCGCCCGGCCGAGCAGGCCCTGGAATTCACCGGTGTCAGGGGCGGCGCGTGCGGCTAGCCTCGCTCTCAATGGCGCGCAGCACCACGATGGAGCGGCCGGTCACGTCGAGTGCCGCACTGCTCGGCAGCACCTCAGGCCAGCCGCCCGCGCCGCCGCCCGGCCGGCTCGGCAGCGCTGCCGTATCGACCACGGTGTGCCAGCCATCTGCGTGATCGGCGCCGGGCAGGACGAACCGCACGGCGTCGCTGTGCGCGTTGAACAGCAGCAGGAAGTGCCTGTCGCGCACGAGCTCGCCGCGCGTGCCCGGCTCGGTAATGGCGTCGCCGTTCAGGAATACCGCCAGTGACCTGGCATAGCCGGAATTCCAGTCCGCGTCGGTCATCTCCT
Organism: Streptosporangiaceae bacterium; assembly: GCA_035499215.1. Taxonomy (GTDB): domain Bacteria; phylum Actinomycetota; class Actinomycetes; order Streptosporangiales; family Streptosporangiaceae; genus DATJZH01. Next base: position 9,227 of record DATJZH010000214.1, read on the forward strand.
GGCCGGACGGGGTCAGCCAGATGATGTCCCGCAGGCCGGCGCCGGCCCCGGCGGGCAGCCCGCTGAAGAACTTGCGCCGCCGGAAGACCGGGTGCGCCCGGCGCAGGGCTGATAGCGC